>CAMKAM010000011.1 GCA_946410475.1 uncultured Bacillota bacterium | reverse complement strand
CGCTCGCAGGCAAAGTCCTCAGGATCCAGCCGCCTCTCAACATCAAGCCTGAAGAACTTACAAAAGGCTTTGAGATCATCGCGGATTCGATGGACGACTTCAAGAAGGGGGATATCCCCGACAGCGTATTCGAATTCAGAGCAGGCTGGTAAAAACATCAAAAACAAAACTGAAGCGGACAAAATGTCCGCTTCTTTTTTTCGTCTCTTTCTGATCTGTTTTACATGCTGTCCGCTATCTTGAAGTTTTCTCTGATGCTCTCGCAGCAGTTATGGAACTGCTTCTGTTCCTCCGCATTCAGTGGCAGCTGCAGAAGATCTTCGACTCCTCCTGCTCCTATGATCGCAGGCACACCTACGAATACTCCGCTTTCGCCGTACTCACCGTCGAGTTCCGCACTGACGGGCATGATGCTCTTCTCGTCATGGAGGACGCTGCTGATAAGGCTCGTTGCGACCATGGCGATGGCATACTCAGTAAAGCCCTTTCCTTCATGAAGGACGCGCAGGCTGTTTTTCACTTCCTGCTGCACCTCGTTTTTGTCGAAGGCGAATACCGGATCGACCTGTTCGAGTATCGAGAGCGGTTTCCCTCTGAAGGATATGTACGACCATGGTACGAACTGGTCGTCGCCGTGCTCTCCGAGCATGAAGCAAATTATCGACTTGTGGTCGATACCTGTCTTCTCCGCGAGGATCGATGCGAGCCTTGCGGTGTCTATTCCGGTGCCGGTCCCGAATACTCTTCCTTTCGGAAGACCGAGTTCTTTAGCTATCTCTCTCGTGATGACGTCGCACGGGTCGCTGATGTTGATGACGACTCCATCAAAGCCGGACGATTTGACATCTCCGAGCCACGATCTTACCGCCGGGAGCGTCTGATCGAGCTCTTTGCTTATATCATCCTCTATATTGAACTTTGCGACCTCGCCTGCGGCGTTGACGATCACATCACATTCGCCGAGGTCTTTTGCTTCTGCGATCCTTATCCTCACCCTGTGCGGAAGGAGCGACACCGTGTCGAAAAGATCGCGGTGTTCGCTTTTCGCCTTCTTCTCGTCCGTATCAACGATCAGTATCTCATCTGCCAGTCCCTGAAGAGCGATGCTGTACATGATATGTGCTCCCGCGTGACCGACTCCGATTATTCCTATCTTTACACCTTTCATTCTTCCGGGCTTTTCCTTTCGTACATAATATGATTCGTATATAACGATTGTATCACTATCTGCCGTTTCGGTCTAACATTCTTTGACCATTTCTGAGACAAGAGTTTTCGCTTCCGCAAGGAGCGCCTCACGGTCGTTTTCCAGCAGACCTTCGACGACTCTTTCGAACAGTTCGTTCTTGATCCTGCCGATCTCTCTTCCCTGTTCCACCCCGAGCGCCATGATATCGCGTCCGTCTATCTTCATATCGCCCATGCGGAAGCACTGCTCCCCTTCTGCGAGCTCCCTGACCTTCTCTTCGAATACTCCGATGTTTTCGAGCCGCTCCTCCACATAGTCCGGATGCTGGGCAGACACATCCGCCTTTTCGAGCGCGATCAGGAGCGCAAGATCGTCCTCGCCCATCTTCGCCAGGAGACGTCTGGCCTGTTTGCCGTTTGGGTTGAATACCGTCCCGTGCTTTTTGATGAGCATGACTACGGTCTTCCTCGTCTCATTGTCGAACCTCAGCCGCCTCATGATCTCATCCGTCATATCCGCCCCGACATGCTCGTGATGGTAGAAATGCCCCCATCCCCTGTCTACGACCTTGCATGGCGGCTTGCCGATATCATGGAAGAAAGCTGCCAGCTTCAGTAAGCGTTCATCCACGCCCGGCGCCTCCGCCGCCGAGACCGCATGGACCGTATGCATCCACACGTCATAGAGATGGAACGGATTCTCCTGATCAAGGTCGAACATCGGACGGATCTCCGGGATGAAAGAAGCGATCACCTCGCGGTGCTCTTCGAGCACCTTCCCTGCTCCGGCTCCGCAAAGCAGTTTTTCGAATTCCACGCGGATCCTCTCCGCCGCGATGTTCCCGAGCAGCGGCAGCGTGTCATAAATGGCGCGCGCGGTCTCCTCCTCTATCGAAAAGCCGAGCTGCGATGCGAACCTCACGCACCTTAAGATACGCAAAGCATCCTCGGAGAATCTCTTCTCCGGATCTCCGACGCAGCGTATCACTCCCCGCTCCAGATCCTCCATGCCTCCGAAATGATCGACGAAGCCCCTCTCATCGCTGTAAGCCATCGCGTTGATCGTAAAGTCGCGTCTTGAAAGATCCTCCGTTATATCACGAACGAATTCCACAGACTCCGGATGCCTCGAATCTTTGTATTCTCCGTCTACGCGGTAGGTTGTGACCTCATAGTTTTCTCCATCCATCACGACAGTGACAGTGCCGTGCTTCAGGCCTGTCGGAACGACATGGATATCCCTGAATACCGTAAGCATCTCTTCCGGCAGAGCCTGCGTCGTGATGTCCCAGTCGGACGGCGTCCTCCCGAAAACGGCGTCGCGAACACAGCCTCCTACGACGAACGCTTCGTAGCCCGCTTCCTCCAGAAGACCGATTATCTTCTTTGCGTTTTCAGGTATCCGGATCTTCGATATCCTGCTATTCATTCCCATATCGCTTTCCATGGTCATATTCTATCATCATCACGCCGTGATGTCACAGCATCAGTTCCTAATATCTCAACTCCTTCTCACATAGCTATCCGACTTGTGGTATAATCGATGTGCTGAAAATCAAAACGCGAAATCAAAGGAGAATCGATATATGGACAACAAGAAACTCGCGGAGATACTTTTCCCCGATATCAAGACCACGCCCGAAGAAATGGAAGCCCGCTTCCCTGAAAGACAGCTTCCTGAAGGCGCTATGGTCACGAGGCTCGGACCCAGCCCGACAGGCTTCATCCACCTCGGCAACCTCTACGGAGCCTTCGTCGACGAGAGGCTCGCTCACCAGAGCGGCGGAACGTTCTATCTCCGGATAGAAGATACTGACGACAAGAGATTCGTCGAAGGAGCTGTCGATACGGTCATCGATTCGCTCGACTTCTTCGGTATCAACTTTGACGAAGGAGCCGGCAAGGACGGGGACAAAGGCGACTACGGTCCTTATTTCCAGAGCGAGAGAGCGAACATCTACAAGACATATGTAAAATACCTCGTCGAAAAAGGCGAAGCCTATCCTTGCTTCCTCACAGAGGAGGAGATCACTGAGATCCGCGAGGGACAGGAAGCCGAAAAACTCACGCCGGGCATCTACGGAAAATTCGCCCGCTGCAGAGATATGTCGCTTGAGGACATAGAAAAGTGCCTCGAAGAAGGAAAGCCTTACGTCATCAGACTGAGATCGGACGGTGATCCGGAAGATCCGAAGGAGATCCATGTCGAAGACGCCATCAGGGGAACGCTCACGATGCCGGAGAACATCCAGGACGTCGTCATCCTCAAGGGCACAGGACTTCCGACATACCACTTCGCCCACGTTGTGGACGACCACCTCATGAGGACGACGCACGTCGTCAGAGGTGAGGAATGGCTCTCGTCGCTTCCGACGCACTTCGAGCTGTTCACAAAGCTCGGCTTCGATATCCCGATGTACTGCCACACGGCCGTACTGATGAAGTCCGAGAACGGAAACAAGAGAAAGCTCTCAAAGAGAAAAGACCCCGAGCTGAGACTCGACTACTACAAAGAGACCGGCTACCACCCGGCGGCAGTCAGAGAATATCTGCTTACTATACTCAACTCCAACTTCGAGGAGTGGCGCGCCGCCAACCCCGATGCGCCTATAGACGACTTCGATTTCACGCTTGGAAAGATGAGCACCTCCGGAGCGCTCTTCGACCTCGACAAGCTGAACGACGTATCCAAGGATACTTTGGTCAGGATACCGGCGGCAGAGCTCTACACCTTCCTCACAGGATGGGCAGAGCAGTTCAGGCCGGAGGTCATGAAGGATCTCGAAGATGAAGAATATCTCCTGAAGATCCTCGACCTTGGGAGGGACGGCAAAAAGCCGCGTAAGGACTTCGTGACTGCAGGTCAGATGATCGATTTCATCGGATACTTCTTCGACGACCTCTTCAGGATCGAAGACGCCTTCCCCGAGGAAGCAGCTGACGACGCGGGCGCGATCCTTTCCGCTTACCTCGAGACGTACGACCACCAAGATGACCAGGAGACATGGTTCGGGAAGATCCGTGAGATCGCAGTGCAGCTCGGCTACGCCGCGAAACCGAAGGATTACAAGAAAAATCCCGACGATTACAAAGGTCACGTCGGGCATGTTTCCACTGTTATTCGTATAGCTCTGACAGGACGCGCTCAGTCCCCCGACATCTGGGAGATCCAGCAGATCCTCGGCGAGGAAAAGACGAAAGCCCGCATCCTCGCAGTGATGTAGCGGCTGCTACAGATCCCAGCTGTGGAGATATTTCTCCTGCTCCGGGGTCAGTTCATCGATCTCGATGCCCCAGGCCGCGAGCTTGCGCCTGGCTATGACATCGTCGATCTCATCAGAGACATCTATTACGCGATCATCAAGTTCTTCATGATGGTCGCGTATATATTTTGCGCTCATGGCCTGTACCGCGAATGAGAGATCCATGATCTCAGCCGGGTGGCCGTCCGCCGCAGCGATGTTGACCAGCCTTCCCTCTGCGATGACGTGGACGACAGTGCCGTTGTCCATGCGGTAAGCCATTATATTCGCGCGCGATTCCCATTTTTCCACGCACTCTTCCTCGAGCGCCTTCATATCGATCTCGACATTGAAGTGACCGGCATTCGCAAGTATCGCGCCGCTCTTCATCTTCTTCATATGATCTGTCGTGATCGTCTTCTCACAGCCCGTGACGCTTACGAAGATATCTCCGAGCGGGGCTGCCTGTTCCATCTTCATGACGTCATATCCGTCCATCCTGGCTTCCATAGCCTTGATCGGATCTATCTCCGTCACTATGACTCTCGCTCCGAGAGCGTCAGCCCTCATTGCGACTCCTCTTCCACACCATCCGTATCCTGCTACGACCACCGTCTTCGAGGCTACGATGAGGTTCGTGTTCCTCATGATCGAATCCCATACGGACTGACCTGTGCCGTATCTGTTGTCGAAGAGGTGTTTGCAGTCTGCGTCGTTTACCGCCAGCATCGGGAACTTCAGCACGCCTTCGGCTTCCATCGCCTTGAGACGGATGATCCCTGTGGTGGTCTCTTCGCAGCCGCCCCAGACTTCTTCAGCAAGATCCGGTCTTTTGCCGTGCACCATGCCGACCAGATCTCCGCCGTCGTCTATGATGATGTTCGGTTTGTGCTCGAGGCACATCTCGATATGACGGAAATATTCTTCTTCACTCGCTCCGTGGACAGCAAATATATCTATCCCGTCGTCTGCCAGCGCTGCAGCGACATCGTCCTGCGTCGAGAGGACGTTGCTTCCTGTCGCGGCGAGCTTCGCGCCTCCTGCAGCCAGTACCTTGCAGAGATAAGCCGTCTTTGCTTCCATATGGATCGACAGCGATATCTTTACTCCTTCGAACGGTCTCTGTGCCCTGAACTCCTCCTCAAGAGCGCTGAGGAGCGGCATGTTGTTCTTCACCCACTCTATTTTCCTGTGGCCCGAGGGAGCCAGCGATATATCTTTGACTTCGTACATTTGTTATTCCTTTTCTCTGATCGTGATCTCGCCTCTGTCCGGCATGACCTCGATGCTGCTAACATCCTTCGCGCATTCGGCCTTTATCTTGACGGAATGCGTTCCGGCTTCCAGTCCGCTCAGATCAGCCGACAAAGCTATGTCCTCTGCAGTAAGCGACTCAAGAACGCTGTCAGCTGCCTTGACTGTCACTTTCAAAGTCTTCTCTTCCATCGTGCCGGAAAACCCGTCCGGGACATTGTTCAGACTGACGCTGCTCGACGATATCTCGAACTCCTGGCTTGCAAGATCTTTGATAACGACTTTGACAGATATATTCTCGGATTCGTCCGCCAGTTCTATCCCATACGGCAGATATACCTCGATCGGAAGTTCCGTCGTTTCCTTCACCGAACTGATGTCTACATCAGCAGCGTCTATGCTGTCGACCTCATCGAGATACCCCTTCTCGCCTCTTATGACTACCTTTTCGGGTATCTGTATCTCATCGACCTGGATATCATCCGCGACCTCGCCCACTGTTTCAACATTGAGATCGACTTCTTTTGTGGTGAGCATCTTGCATTCCACATTGACCATCCTTGTCGACAGAGTAACGTTCCGTACTCTTTTTCCCTTTTTGTTTACCGGGACTGCTTTGACGTTGAATTCGCTTCCTGTCTCATTTATCTTCGAAAGGTCTATCGTAGCCACTACTGCTTCGACTTTGTCGACCTGCGACCTGGCACCGGCCACCTGAATATTATCAGGTGAGATGCGGAAGTCTCCGGGTTCCATCCCTTCTTCGGCTTCGCCCTTGAACTTCAGCTCGACAGGTTTGGATTCAGTGACTCTGTCTTCGATAACGACATCGATCGTTTCCGGCGCCGTTGAAACCAGTTCCGCCTCTTTCGGGACTGTCGCCTTGAGGGTCACCGTATTCGTTCCCTTCGGCAGATCTCTCAGGTCCGCTGTTATACGGATATTGTCTTTGTCGATCCTGTTGAGATCGGCCCGGTTTCCTTCCAGTGTCACCGTCGCTGTATCGAAATCTATATCAGACACGGCAAGGCCGTTGTCAGTAAGGCTGTCCTCGTTGATGAATTCTATAGGCACATCACCGAACTTCTTTTCTGTTTTTGGATCGACCTGCCCCACCACATAGAACCAGAGCGCTATCGCGCAAAGGAGCGAAATGATCATGTTCACTTTGTTGTTATTGAACATCCTTTTTCCCTCCTGCCTTGTCTATCGCCTTCTTGACGTTTCTCAGTTTTTCATCATCCGGTTCGTTGAGATATACACTGAGGAGCTCTTTTTCGATCGTTTTTGAATCGACGTATCTCGTGATATGCCCATCCCTGCAGTATGAGATGATACCTGTCTCTTCAGATACTATCACGACAAAAGCATCGGACTTTTCAGTGATGCCGAGTCCTGCCTTGTGCCTTGTGCCCAGCGACCTCGGAAGCGTCTTGTCCTCCGTGAGGGGAAGGACGCATCCTGCCGCGTACAGTTTGTCGTAGCGGACTATTACAGCTCCGTCATGAAGCGGAGCTCCTTCGTAGAATATATTCCCGATCATCTCCGGCGTGATGTCGGAATTGATGATCGTTCCTGTCTCACATATATCCTCGAGCGCTGTTTGCCTCTCGAATACGAGCAGCATTCCCGTCCTGGTAGCAGAGGCGTTCTCCACCGCCTCCACGATATTCGTTACGATATGCTGCACATCCGCCTTCTCCACAGGACGGAACGCGTTCAGCCATTTGCCGCGGCCCAGATGCTCCAGTCCGCGCCGAAGCTCAGGCTGGAACACGACAACGAGCGCGACGAGTCCTACGGTCATCGTGTTCGAAAGTATCCAGTGGATGGTGTAAAGGTGCAGGAATCCCGACAGCACCATAATAACAACCAGAAGGAGCAGACCCTTAACAAGCTGTTCGGCTCTGCTCTGTCTGATAAGTCCAAGTAATTTGTAGATTATGAAGGCAACTATCAGTATGTCGAGGATATCATTTATCTGTATCCCCGACACGATGTTGTCCATAAATTCTTTCATCAATAAGTGGTCTCCAGTACTCCGTAGTTGTTATCACTGCGCTTGTACACAACATTGACACTGTCAGTCTCCATGTTGAGGAATACGAAGAAATTGTGCTCGAGCATCTCCATCTGAACGACAGCCTCATCGACTGTCATCGGCTCGAGTTCGAATCTCTTTCTCTTTACGACTACGCCTTCTTCCTCAGCTTCGGGTTCCGGCCAGTCTGCGAATACGAATTCTTTAGAATCTCTGTGCTTTTTCTGTATCTTTTTCTTGAATCTCGACATCTGGGACGAGAGTTTTTCAACGACGTTATCTATTCCTGTGTAGAAATCGCCCGACTTGTCTTCAGCGCGGAAGATCATGCTCTTCACTTTGATAGTGGCCTCTATTTTCTGTCTGCCGCGTTCTTCCGTAAGCATTACATTGGCGCCGATGTCTTCGGAAAAATACTTGTCAAGCTTTGACATTTTTTTCTGGATTGTATCTTTGAGATCGTCTGTTGCTTTGACGTTTTTGCTTGTTATCAATATCTTCATAACGTGCCCTCCTATGAATAATTTGCTATATGGATATTATAGCAATTTTCTATATATATCACAACATCAAATGATTGTCTGATTACATACCGCAGATGTTGTATCCCGTCCTTTTCCGGACTAAAAAACCGATACCCGCTGACCTGATCTTTGCCCCCACACCTGCCTTGACCGGAGTTTCTCCGAGGACTTACTTCTAAACTGCGCCATGATCACCGAGGCTTCCTGCTCACGGCTTACGTGGGACCTTTTGCCCGCAGCTGGCCTGGCCTTTCAATCACAGACCGGGTAACGGTCTTTCGAGCATTTTAACACAATGACGAATGAAAATCAGTCCTGTTTTCCCTCTTCACACAACTTTTTCATTTCTTCGTAGAATTCCGGCTTGCTCCTGTTGAGTCTCATCGGTACGCCCGTCGGTCCGATGAAGCAGTGCTTCGATACGCCCCTTGCGACGAGCTTTCCTTCAGTATCCTCCATCACGTACTCGAACTTCATTTTTATCGGTCCCATTTCAAGTATCCTGGTCCTGATATAGACGTCCTCATCGAACTTCGTCGATTTCTTGATCTCGCATTCTACTCCGAGAACGGGCGATATCACGCCTTCTTCCTCCATCCTCGCATAGTCCCATCCGATCTTCCTGAGAAAGTCGACTCTGGCCTCCTCCATCCATCTGATATAGTTCGAATGATGTGTTATCCCCATTTTGTCAGTTTCGTAATAATGAACTGTGTGTTTGTACGGTTCCATCTTTTTCCCCTTCGTCATTTTGCTTGTCGTCTATTTGCTTTTCTTCGATCCGCCGCCGTTCCGGGACGCACAGGTCTCACTCGGCCAAAGCCGCCTCGTAAGCAGCGTATGTCCTGCTGTCGAACAGGACCCAGCAAACGAGGTCCAGATCGTCAGGATGCTCGTCCATATATTCTCTTACGGTCTTCACCGCCAGAGGCGCCGCTTTTCCAAGCGGATAACCGTATATGCCTGTCGATATCGACGGGAAGGCTATCGATCTGATGCCGTTTTCCGAGCATCTCTTAAGGCAGTTCCTGTAACATGCGGCAAGCAGTTCCTCTTCTCCCTTGTTTCCGCCGTGCCAGATCGGTCCCGGTGTATGGACAACATATCCGCACGGAAGATCATATCCTTTCGTTATCTTCGCTTCACCTGTCTCGCAGCCGTGCAGCGTCCTGCATTCTTCGAGCAGACGCGGGCCTGCCGCCCTGTGGATCGCTCCGTCTACTCCGCCGCCTCCGAGAAGCGACTTGTTCGCAGCATTGGCTATCGCCTCAACGTCTCTTACTTTCGTGATATCACCTTGTCTCAGTTCTATCTTTCCCGTCATATCGGCTCACCTCCGTTCCTTCCGATCATATCCTTCATCCGGGTCATCTTCGCCGCGCGTGCCCGCATAGTCCCCGCCTGATGCGAATGTCAGGACTTCGACACGCCTTGCGCCCGCTGCCTTAAGGGCGATCGCGCAGGCATCAAGTGTTGCGCCCGTAGTATATACGTCATCTATTATCAATATCTTTTTCCCGCGGACATTCTCTTCTCTTTTAACTCTGAATGCACCGGAAACGTTTTCCATGCGCTCCATCAGTCCGAGGTCCTTCATCGGCCGCGTGCTCTGCGCTCTCTCGAGGAGCCCTTCCAATGACGGCATCCCGCCGGGTCTTTCCGTGCGCTCCGTCTTTTCAGCCATCGCATCCATGAATGCCGTGGCTATCAGTTCCGCCTGATCGTATCCTCTCTCGGCCAGCCGCTTCCGGTGCACGGGCACCCATGTGACAGCGTCCCATGGCAGGTCCGCCCCAAGCTCCGCCTCTATCCTGTCAGCCATTATCCTTCCGACAGAGCCGGTCAGATAGCTCTTGTCCCTGTATTTCAGGTCCATCACTATCGCGCGTTCATACAGCCCGTACTGGGCGCAGGTATATCCTTTGTCGAAGCTGTGCTCCCTCTCTGCGCAGGAATAACAGATCCTGCGCTTTCTGTTCATCGCGGAGAGCGGCTTGCCGCATACCGAGCACGTGTCCTCGGTGATCCAGCTGAACTTTCCCAGGCAGTCGTCGCATACTGCGTACGGCCTGCTGCCGTCGAGTATGCTGCCGCAGCAAATGCAGTATATGCCCCGTGGGAACAGCATATCGAGCGCTTCGCTTATCATATCGGTCATCTTCACCTGAATGATCCTTTCTTCCGGTCCTGTCCGGATCGTGACCGATACCCCTGAGCTATCCTATCGATATATTATCACTCTGTTACACCTTTGCCAGCAGAGACTTCAGCCTGACGCCAAGTCCCGACCACCTTTCGCTGATGCTGTTGTTGTCGACCATCGCGTCCATCCGTTTCCTTGATCCGACCAGCACGACAAGGTCTTTGCCCCTCGTCACCGCCGTATACAGCAGGTTCCTGGTCGCCAGCATAGGCGGTACCCACGATATCGGCATCACGATCACCGGGAACTCGCTTCCCTGGCTTTTGTGCACCGTGACTGCGTAAGCCGGCTCCAGCTGGTCCAGCTCAGTGAAGTCGTATGTGACATATCTCGTGTCGTCAAATATCACTGTCAGCTTTCCGTAATCGCTGTCGATCCTGTCTATGACGCCCATGTCGCCGTTGAACACGCCCTGGCCTTCCTCGAAATCATCTATCTTCTTCCAGCCGATGTCATAGTTGTTCTTTATCTGCATCACCTTGTCGCCCTCGCGAAACGATTTGCCGCCAAAGCGCTTTTCTGCCTTTGTCGGCGCGGGCGGGTTCAGTATCTTCTGGAGTTCCTCGTTCAGGTTCCTCGTTCCGATGTGACCTTTTCTGGTCGGCGTCATCACCTGGATATCTCGCATCGGATCATACTGTGTATAATGAGCCGGAAGTCTGTTCGATACGAGGTCCTTGATCGTCTCCACCATCTGCTCCTCAGTATCTCTCGTCACGAAGAAAAAGTCCTTGTCCCTCTCGTTGCTGACGGGATACTCCCCGTGATTGATCCTGTGCGCATTGACAACGATCAGGCTCTCCTCGGCCTGTCTGAATATCTCCTTCAGTTCGACCTGCTCCACATATTCGCTTGCGATCAGGTCGCCCAGCACATTGCCTGCTCCGACCGGCGGCAGCTGGTCGGCGTCTCCCACCATCAGCAGCCTAGTACCGTCGGTGAGCGCACGCAGCAGCGCCTGCATCAGAAGCAGATCCACCATCGACATCTCGTCTATTATCACAGCATCCGCATCAAGCGGATCCTCTCTGTTTTTTCCGAACCTCAGGTTCTCCTCGTCATCGGCATACGTATATTCGAGCAGTCGGTGTATCGTGGAAGCCTCATAGCCCGTCGTCTCAGTGATACGCTTTGCCGCCCTGCCCGTCGGCGCCGCTATCGCAGTCTTCAGTCCGGCTTCTTTCAATATATCCATGATACCATTGATGACAGTCGTCTTGCCGGTTCCAGGGCCGCCTGTGATCACACTGACAGGAGATGCGAGAGACGTGGCTATCGCCTTTTTCTGTTTTTCGCTGAAATCCACGCCTGCCCTCTTGCCGCTCTGCTCTATCAGGACCTCAGTATCCGTGTCTATCATTTTCGGTGTGCTCTGGCACAGTCTGACTATGTCGGAAGCGACCTCAGTCTCCGCCCTGAAGTAAGCCATCAGGTAGACTACATCTCTCCCTTCGAGTTTTTCTATCCTGACTCGCCCTTCGAACATCAGGTCGATCAGACTGTCTTCGATCAGTTCCCCGGCCACCTCTATCAGCTGGGCCGTCCTGCGGCAGAGTTCATCCTTCGGCAGGAAGGTATTGCCCGAAGCCGCCCCTTCCTTAAGGACGTGAAGGGCGGCGCTCTTGATCCTCATCGGATCCTCCGGATCGACGCCCATCTTCTTGGCCATCAGATCCGCCCGCAGGAACCCCACGCCGAATACGTCATCGACGACCCTGTACGGTTCCTCGCTGACTCTTTCGACCGTGTCTTTTCCGTAGACGTTGTAGAGCCTTCTGACTTCTGTAAGACCGATGTCATACTGCTCGAAGAACACCGCGATGTCAGCGAGCACCCTCTGCTCCCCGAAAGAGGCAGTGATGTCTTCAAGTTTCTTTTTTCCTATGCCCGGCAGCTCCAGCAGCCTCTCAGGCTCGTTCTCAAGTACTTTGAACGTGTCGTTTCCGAAGGCGTTCACTATAAGCGCAGCCGTCTTCTGGCCGATCCCTTTGACAGCGCCTGAGGAAAGAAAACTGAGGATGCCCTCTATATCCTCAGGCATCCTGCTCTCACATTCTGTGAAAGAGAACTGTTCTCCGTACTTCGGGTGCACCATGAAATCGCCTCTCAGGGCATACGAAGCACCGACGCTGCATTGCAGCATCTTACCTACGATCGATATACGCTCGCCCTCCGTATCGAGTACTGCGACCGTATACCCTGTCTCTTCGCTTCTGAATACTATTCGGCTGAGAGTTCCGGATATCTCTGTCATTTCTTATCGTCCAGCCTTCTGTATATGCGTCTGTTGTCCAGTGTCCATACTCTCTGACTGAACTCTCCGGGCTCTGTCATTTCGACAGCCTCTTCCATATCATACATCTTCGCATCCATCATATCGAGATAGTGGAGCAGCTCCGCCTCCGGGAACAGCGGCCTTTTCGGGCTGCCGTACTCCGGCTCGTAATGGTGCGAGAGTATCATATGTTCTATCATAATCTTCTTTTCATGAGGGAAGCCCATCTGTGTCATCTGTGCATCCAGCACCTTGACTCCCTGTACTATATGTCCGAGCATGAGACCTTCGAACGAATACCCGTCTGAGATGCCCTGCTCGTCGGAATTGATCTCTGTCAGTTTCTCGATATCGTGGAGCACGACCCCGGCAATGACAAGATCCGGATCGAGGTTCGTGTATACCCCGCACAGAGCTATGCCCGATGCGAGCATCCGCTTGATATGCCATAGGAGGCCAGACCTCTCGGCATGATGGTTTTTCGATGCCGCAGGCCAGTACATCAGTTTCTCACGGTTCATCTCCATGTTGTAACGGCAGAGCTTTTTCAGATCATCGTCCGATATCGTCTCTATCGCGCGCATTATAAAGTCGTACATCACCTCCGGATCCTCCGGGGCGGCCTTGATGAAATCCTTGATATCTATTCCGTCGTCCGGCGCTGCGTACCTGATCCTCGATATGATCAGCTGCTGCATCTTGTTCCACTCTTTAACCTCAGCCCTGACCTTGATAACGTCTCCGACCGAGTATTTGCTGAGAGTCTCGTATTCCTCGTCAGCCACGTTCCATTTCTTGGCTGTGACTTCTCCTGTATTGTCACCGAGCGTCATGTCCAGGTAGGCTTTCCTGTTCGACCCCACCTTGATGGCGATCGCCTTGATCATGAAAAAGCTCGTGATCTCTTCACCTGTTTTCATATCTTTTATATAAATGTTTTTCATTGATCTGTCTCCGTTTCTGTCCGGCAGTGTCCCCTTTGTATTCCGGCTTGCTTAATTATATATTATTTGCTGTCCTTTTTATAGGTCAGCCCGATTCTTTTTTTGCGCATGCCTGCTTTGCTTTTCGAATTCACTATTACCCGAAAAAGGTATATAATACCGTTATGATTTTCTAAACAGTCTTTACCGGAGGTATACAAAAATGAATGATAACACAGGCTTCGTGCGCGTCGGTGCGGCAACGCCGGCACTTACCCTCGCCGATCCGGAGCGCAATGCGAACGATATCATAACGATAATCCGCCAGGCCGAACTCGATCACGTCGGCATCACGGTATTCCCTGAGCTCTGTCTCACGGGCAGGACCTGCGGAGACCTTTACTATCAGGACATGCTGTACGAAGCGCAGCTGAACGCCCTCGGCCTTGTCCGCGACGCGACGGCCGCGAGCGATATCGTAGTCGTCCTCGGAATGATGCTGAAGACGGGCGGCAGCCTGTATAACTGCGCCGCTGTAATCCAGCGCGGAGAGATCAAAGGCATCGTCCCGAAGATGTACGCACCGCTTCCTGACAGCAAACCGTTCACAGACATGTTCGTCCCGGGAAGTATCGCCTGTGATGAGATGGACTGCGTAAGGCTCTTTGGAGAGACAGTTCCGTTCGGCAGGCTCACGTTCGAAGACGAACAGGCTGACCTCAAGATCGGTATCGAGATAGGCGACGATATGCAGAGGCCTTCGCCTGCAGCGGCAGACCTCATCCTCAGCGGCGCTGACATAATATGCAATACCGGCTCCGCACAGGAACTCGCCGGTTCGTGCGCCGCAAGAAGGAACATGATAAAAGACTTCACCGACAGATCCTGCGCAGGATATATATTCGCTTCCGCAGGCATCGGCGAATCAGTCGCCGACGCAGTATTCGGAGGTCACTCGATCATAGCGGATCAGGGCGACATCCTCATGGAGAGTGACAGATATCAGACAGAGAACCACATCACTTATTCGGAGATCGACTTCGCTGCGATCGGGTATGTCCGCTCCCACAGGAAGAATTTCAAGGGAGACGCAGCCGGCAGCGGAAGACCTGTCAGAAAGGTCGCTCTTTCGCCTGTAACGACGCCATCCAAGGGCGAAAGGCTTATGAGAAAATATCCCCAGCTCCCGTTCATCCCGACAGAGAGCCATCTGCGCGACGAACGCTGCGATGAGATATTCGACATACAGGTGAACGCCCTCGCAAGAAGGATAGTCCACACCCACGCGAAGAAGATCGTTATCGGCATCTCCGGAGGTCTCGACTCTACGCTGGCCATGCTCGTATGCGCGAAGGCCATGGAGCTTCTCGGAAGACCTGCTTCCGATACAGTGGCTGTCACTATGCCGGGCTTCGGTACGACGGACTCGACATATCACAATGCCCTCACCCTCATGAGAAAGCTCGGTACAGATACCCGTGAGATCAGCATCGCTGATTCCGTAAGGCTCCACTTCAGAGACATCGGACACGACGAGGCAGTAAAAGATGTGACATACGAGAACAGCCAGGCACGCGAACGTACTCAGATCCTGATGGATCTTGCGAACGATGAAGGCGGCTTCGTAGTAGGTACGGGCGATCTGTCCGAATCGGCACTGGGGTGGTGCACGTTCAACGGCGACCATATCTCGATGTACAATGTCAACTGCGATATACCCAAGACGCTGATCAGACACGTCGTGGCAAGATATATGGAAAAGATAGACGACGATGACATCCTGAAGATCACACTGAAGAGGATCCTCGACACTCCGATATCACCTGAGCTCCTTCCGCCGGATGAAAGCGGCAACATAGCCCAGAAAACAGAAGACAGCATCGGACCTTACGAGCTGCACGACTTCTTCATCTATCATACGATCAGGAGCGGCATGTCTCCCGAAAGACTGGTATATGTAGCTGCACAGGCATTCGAGGGCACGTTCGACGAGGCCTTCATCAGAAAGTACCTCGCAACGTTCTACAGAAGGTTCTTCTCGCAGCAGTTCAAGAGGAACTGCGTGCCTGACGGTCCGAAGATCGGCAGCATATGCCTGTCACCGCGCGGCGCATTCAGCATGCCGTCCGATGCGGGATCGGGCGCATGGCTTTCAGCCTTCGACCACGAGTAAGATCGAACAAAAAATAAAACGAACTCCGGAAGCGATGCGCCTCCGGAGTTTTTCATCTTTGATGATCGTCAGGTCCTTTTCGGGATCTGCTATTTCGCAAACATCTTGTGTGCCTGAGCAGGGTCGATGATATCGACATCCTCGACCTCAGGGAAGAGCCAGCGTCCTATGCTGGTGATCGAGAATTCCTTCACATCCTCCTCTTCACCGTCGATCTCCACGATGGCATTGTTCTTAGTAAGCCACTCGTGTTTGCAGCCCTTTCTGTCAAGAGGTCTCAGATAGATATAGTCGCCTTCCATCGCAAGGACCTCGAGTTTTCCGTAAGCCCAGTGATAATACACCGCGCCCGGAGCGCACTTCTCGATCTCTTCAGTCCAGTCTCTTTCCGGTTCGGCTTCTTCGATCACCTCTTCCTCAACGATCTCCTCTTCAGGCTCTTCCACGGGAGCTTCATCAGCCTCGCCGCCTGCCTTCTCGATCTTCTTGAGACGGTCGGATATCTTCTTTTCTATCTTGGAGATACCCTCTTCTCTGGAAGCCTTGCTCCTCTTCACCTCGAGCCAGTCCATCTTTACGAATGAATTATCGTCGAACAGACCGACGACCTTGTCATTGACAGGAGCGATCTCCTCTTTTGCCGCTTTGCCGTCCTTGAGCTCCGCGAACTCGGCTACGGCTGCCTTTATCTCTTCAAGGACAGATATCTCGCCCTTCCACTTTTCGATATTCTTAAGGATCTTCTCGTCCATTGTGATCTACCTCCGGATCTCTTATTCCCTTGATATATTTAATGGCTATATATAAATTATATTTTCAAAACATCATTTGTCAACGAACCTTACACCATGATCCGTATCCCGTGCGTCACTCCCAGAACTATCAGCCCCGCGATCACGACGCCCAGCGCGATGATGGGGATAGCAGTCTTCATCCTCATATCGAGGACAGACGCTACCAGGGCTCCTGTCCATGCGCCTGTTCCCGGCAGCGGTACAGCGACCAGAAGGAACAGTCCGAGGGCTCTGTATTTCTCCACCTTCTGTCCTTTGAGATGAGCCCTTGCTTCGAGGCGCTCTATCGTCCCGCGCGTCTTTTCGAATCTCCTGAGCCAATCGAATATCTGCCTGAGGAACAGCATTATGAACGGGACAGGTATCATATTACCTATGAATGCCGCAATGAAAGCCTCGGGATAACTCAGTCCGAATCCGACCCCGTAAGGGATGCCTCCTCTCAGCTCTATGACAGGCACCATGGAAACCAGCATCGTCGCTATCAGCTTGCCTATATATGTCTGGGTAAGCCAACCGATCATGATCATTCCTCCACGGCGCGCGCCGCATCATCGGCCTCGCACGCCTTCATCATAACAGCACACTCGATCCTCTTCTTGTGCAGGATGCATCCGAGTTCATAGACCCCGTCGACGCGACCTGTCGAATGATATGCATTCGCCGCGCAGCCGCCGCTGCAGTAAAGCTTGGCGAAGCAGTCCCCGCACTCCTCATGCGAATAGATATTGCACGAGCGGAACATCTGCCTCACCTCGGGCCTCGTTATCCCCTCGTCCAGGTTCCCCATGATGAAATCCTTTTCGCCGACGAACTGGTGGCACGGATAGATATCCCCCTCCGGCGTCACGGCGATGTACTCCGTTCCGACTCCGCAGCCCGATATCCTCTTCGCTATGCACGGTCCGCCTTCAAGGTCCACCATATAGTGGTAGAATTCGAACGGACGGCCCTGCCGCCTCCTCTCGATCATGGCAAGAGCGAGCTTTTCGTACTCCTCTGTCAGTACCGGCGCGTCACCTACGCTGAGGGCGTAGTCAGCCTCAGGCGGAGCGACAACGGGCTCCATCGACAACTCTCTGAAACCGAGATCCGCCATGTGCAGCAGTTCATCCGTGAATCTGAGATCATACTTCGTGTACGTCCCGCGCATGTAGTATTCCTTCTCACCTCTTGCGTCCGCGAACCTCTTGAATTTGTCCACGATCAGATCATATGTCCCGCCGCCGTCCTTGGTCTTTCTCATCCTGTCGTTCGTCTCACGGCATCCGTCGAGAGAAAGGACGACGTTGCTCATCTCCCTGTTCGAGAACTCTATGACATCGTCATCTACAAGAAGGCCGTTCGTCGTTAGGGTGAACCTGAAATTCTTGCCTGCTTCCTTTTCGATAGATCTGCCGTAAGCCACCAGGTCCTTCACGACCTGCCAGTTCAGGAGCGGCTCTCCGCCGAAAAAGTCGACCTCGAGGTTCCTCCTGCCCGGGGAATTCTCCACCAGATAGTCTATGGCCTTCTTTCCAGTCTCATATGACATGAGTCCTGCGTCGCCGTGGTATTCACCCTTTCCCGCGAAGCAGTATCCGCAGTCCATATTGCACGCATGGGCGACATGAAGACACATCGCCTTCAGCACAGACTGTTTTTCCTTCAGGTCGCCTGCCATCGGGCGGAATATGTCCGGGCTGAAGAGCTTTCCGTCTTCCTTCAGTTCCTCTATATCGCTGAGGATATCGTCAAGTCCTTCGATGCCTTCAAGACCGTTCTCCTCCGGAGTCCCTTCCATTTCACCGGTCTCGGCATCAAAACACGCGAGCACACGCGCCGTGTCCTCGTCGAGCACATGGATAGCTCCGCTGTTCTGGTCTATCGCTATATCATATCCGTTTAACTTGTATAGATGAATCATACGATCCTTTCATATAAAGTAAAATTGCCGCTGCAAGCGGCAATTCCGTTTTGCTTTAGTTCGCTTTACGAGCCTGCTCGCATTTCTGGTTGACTACGCTGCTCGATGTCTTGCTTGCCGACTGACATGATGTCTGGCACTCGCCGCATGCTGCTTTGTCAACGTTCTTGCAAAGGTCTCTCGTTGCTAATGTCTTTATTCTTTTCATATTAGTCCTCCATTACTGATTTACCCGACTATTTTATCACATATCGCCTCTCATGTACACCATCAAATCACTCTCCGAGGACCTCTTTCCTCGATTCGACGAAGGCGCTGATCGCCCTGTCGAGGTCTTCCTTAGTGTGCATGGCGGACATCTGCGTCCTTATCCTGGCCTTTCCCTTCGGTACTACCGGATAGAAGAAGCCGACAACGTATATGCCCTTCGCGAGCATGGCGTCAGCCATCTTCGCAGCCGTCACATTGTCACCGAGCATTACCGGGATGATCGGATGCTCGCCGTCCGGGATGTCGAATCCCTCTTCACGCATGCGCGTCCTGAAGTATTCCTGATTCTCTCTGAGCTTGTCTATCTTCTCCGTGCTCTCCTCGAGGATGTCGAGCATCTCTATCGCCGCCCCGCAGATCACCGGAGCCACCGAATTCGAGAAGAGATACGGTCTGGAGCGCTGCCTGAGAAGATCGATGATCTCTTTTCTTCCTGTCGTGAAGCCGCCCGTAGCTCCGCCGAGAGCCTTTCCGAGCGTACCTGTGATGACGTCTACTCTTCCCATCACGCCGCAGTGCTCCTGAGTTCCTTTTCCGTGATCGCCGACGAATCCGGTCGCGTGCGAATCATCGACCATTACGAGAGCGTCATATTTGTCCGCCAGATCGCAGATCGCCCGAAGGTTCGCGATATATCCGTCCATCGAGAACACACCGTCCGTCGCTATCATCTTGACCCTGGCTCCCGCAGCGTCTGCTTCCTTCAGTTTCGCCTCGAGGTCCTCCATATCGTTGTTCTTGTATCTGTATTTCATCGCCGAACAGAGCCTGATACCGTCTATGATGCTGGCGTGGTTCAGCTCGTCGCTGATCACTGCATCCTCTTTTCCGAGGAGGGTCTCGAACAGGCCGCCGTTCGCGTCGAAGCACGATGAATAGAGTATCGTGTCGTCCGTCTCGAGGAAGCCGGATATCCGCTTTTCCAGTTCTTTGTGTATCACCTGCGTTCCGCATATGAAGCGGACGGAGCTCATACCGAAGCCCCACTCGTCGCAGGCGCGCTTTCCGGCCTCTATCAGCCTCTTGTCATTGGCCATTCCCAGATAGTTGTTCGCACACAGGTTCAGCACGTTCTTCGCCGCCGTCGTATCGATGTTGGCCTGCTGCTGCGTCGTTATTATCCTTTCATCCTTCCATAGCCCCTCGGCTCTTATCTCATCGAGGATGCCCGTGAACTTTTCCTTCGCCGATCCGTACATATCAGTACCTCCTTTGACCGCGTATCATGTTCGAGATATTTTCATCCATTCAGTTGGCTACATTATACCACATATATCTGTTCGGAGCGCGCACATAAAAAGAGCGCCCGAACGGGCACTCTTTCATCATTCGTTTTCCCAAAAAGACTTTTTCTCAGTCTTCCTTTACTTTGAACTCGTCTTTTCCTGCTCCGCACAGAGGGCACTCGAAATCATCGGGAAGATCTTCCCATTTTGTTCCCGGCTCTATCCCGTTGTCCGGATCGCCGGCTGCTTCGTCATATACCCATCCGCAAAGATCGCATTCATATTTCATGTCGTTGTCCTCCTT
>CAMKAM010000010.1 GCA_946410475.1 uncultured Bacillota bacterium | reverse complement strand
CGTTGGCATCGTAGTAGCCGCCATTGCCGCCATTGCCGCCGTTCGAGCTACCGGTGTAGCCGTTATTGCTGCTGCCGTTGCTACTGCCGTTTCCGTTGTTGCTGCTGTTGCTGCTGCCGTTTGATCCGCTGTTACTGTCTTTTTCGGGCTCGGGTACCGGGCCGTCCTTAGGATAGACCTTGGCATATCCGTCTATGACTTTCTTGAAAGTGACGTCGTAGTTGGGATCGGTGTTCCTGAACATCGACACTTTCAGTCCCATCATTTTCTTTCCGGGCTTTCTCCTGTTGACGTTGGCCTGTTTGCTGTATTTAGGCTTCAGTTCTACCTTTTTTCTGGTGTAACCGCTGTAACTGCTTTCTATCGAAAACCCACCGGCGTGATGGACCTTGCCGTCGTATCTTGCTGTTGTGTTTTTACCGATGATTGTTACCGTTACCGGCATTGGTTTGATGACCAGAGTGCCCTGACTGCAATTGATCGTGCAGCCCTCAGGAAGAGACGCCTCGATGACCTCCGGATCTTCAACACTCAGTGAATACGTACCGGCGTTAGGAAATGTTGTTTTCCCGTCTGTTGTTTTATTTCCATGTGTGAAGGTGATGATATCTACAAGCAAAGCGCGCTCTTCATCAGACAGATCCCCTTCAATAGAGTAAGGTACTTCATTGTTGGGAAGCGCAGGGAGAGACAGCTCCGGATCCAAGAACACTTTTGACAGGCTGCCGACCTTGATCGTGATCGTTCTGTTTTCTGCTTTTATCTTTTTTGTGCCTGATGCTTTTTTTGCAGAACTGACTTTTGCAGTCTGCTTTTCAGGCTGCTCTTCGTCTGTCTTTGCCGGTGCTGCGCTTTCGTTCGATGCTGCAGTCTGTTCCTGCTGAGCTCCTGCCGGTGCAGGTGTATCCTGCACGGATGTGACCTGCTCCTCTGTAGTTTCTGGGGAGGCGGCTTCAGATACTTCATCCGTCCGGCCTTCAGCCAGAGGGACCTCTTCAGCCTCATCCATCGCGACCGCCTGTTCATCCTGCGCAGCGATGGTCTGACTTGCTGCTGTCTGTTCGGAAGGGTCGATCTCGGTCGCACTGACCTTTGCCGATCCGAAGAACGAGAATTGCAAAACAAGCGTTAAAGCGATCGCTATCGCAAGGTACTTTTTCCTGTTTCCTGATCTCATTTTTTTCACCTCATATTTCGGGGAGTGCTACTATCAGTATTCTGTTTCTTGTCCATAGTCTAACTCTGAAAGCGTCACAACAACCGTCATAAAGAAAAAATATGGTGGCTGCGTGTTTCAAAGTGTCTCCCAAATATCAAGTATATACGAAATATGAAAAAAGAGCAACGGACAAGGGCCGCTGCTCTTTTGCGTTAAGGCTTATATAATAATGACCAATAAGCTAACCGAAGCCATTGTAGCAGAAATATTCAGAAAAAACAATAGAAAGCAAAAGCGGGGAGCGACATAATTGTTGGAATAATAAAACAAAATAGGTATAATCTTCTCAGGAAGGAGAAAAGATCTATGGGAAAAGATCCTGCTAAACTCGACAAATACAGAGGTTGTCTCATAGGAGGCGCCGCGGGCGACGCGCTCGGATATATCATTGAATTCATGGGTGAGGAGACGATATTCGCGAAGTACGGACCTAAGGGGAACACTGAGTATGAGCTTACAGGAAAGGTCGCACAGGTCTCGGATGACACCCAGATGACGCTGTTCACGGCGAAGGGCATGCTCCTTGCGCCGGCGCCGGGAAAAAACGACCGCATATTGGGAGAATACCATGTGTATGTAGCGAGGGCTTACTATGACTGGCTGCTTACTCAGACCATGGACTACCCGATCGACACATCGACGACGGCGACATATACGGACCTCATCGATGTGCCTGAACTCTACAGCAGAAGGGCGCCGGGCTTCACATGCATGACGGCTATAAAGTCAGGCGATATCGGATCGGTCGAGGAGCCGATCAATGACAGTACGGGCTGTGGCGGAGTCATGAGGGTCGCGCCGATCGGACTGTATTTCGGCTCTGAACTGGTGCCGAAGGATCAGGCTGACATGGTCGGAGCACACGTAGCGGCCATAACGCACGGCCACCAGCTCGGGTATATCCCCGGAGCGATGATGGCCCACATGATCAGGAGGATAGTCCACGAGGACGCGGAGATAAGGGATGCTGTCAGGACGGGTCTCGAGTTCGTCAAGAGGGCTTTCCCCGAGGCGTATATGATGGTCTATTTCGAAGAACTGATCAAAAGGGCGGTCGATCTTGCTGACGCTGCGGAGCGCGGACAGACCGACGACCTCGCCGCGATCCACGCGCTCGGAAAGGGATGGGTCGCTGAGGAAGCGCTTGCTATCGCGATCTACTGCGCTCTCAGATACGGCAATGACATAGACGGCGCACTGATAGCTGCGGTCAATCACGAAGGAGACAGTGACTCCACGGGTTCGATCACAGGCAACATCATAGGCGCGAAGATAGGCTATTCGAATATCCCGTCCAAGTATACGGAAACGCTCGAGATGAGAGACGTAATCCTGAGGGTCGCCGACGAGATGTTCAAATACGGACTGTGACGGAGAGGTAATATAATGACACCATTTGAGGAATACAGACAGAAACTAAAGACACCTGATGAGGCAGTCAGAGCAGTGAAGAGCGGCGACTGGGTGGACTATTGTTCGGATACGGGTTTTCCGGTGACGCTCGACAGGGCGCTCGCAAAGAGGAAGGGCGAGGTCACTGATGTCAAGATCAGGACATCGATATCGATAAAAGGATCGCAGACGGTCATCGCCGACCCGGAGAAAGAATCGTTCACTCTGAACGTCTGGCACTGCACGGCGGTAGACAGAAAGTATACGGACCTGGGGATAGCTTATCCGTCGCCCAGTCTTTTCCGCGACATACCGCTGTATTACAAAAAAGGTCTCGTCAATGTTGACGTTGCTATGGTGACGGTCGCTCCGATGGACGCGAACGGGAACTTCAGCTTCGGCCTGAACAATTCGTTCGTTCTCGACGTGCTCGAAGCAGCCGATACGGTGATCCTTGAGGTCAACGAAGGCATGCCGCGCATCTTCGGTCTCGAAAGAGATCATATCAATATATCGGATGTTGACATCGTCGTTGAATCCGAGGACGACATCATCACTGTCGAGAGCCCTGCTCCGCAGGAGATAGACGAGAAGATAGCGGACAATATCTTCCCGCATCTTCAGGACGGGATCACTCTTCAGCTCGGTATCGGCGGGATGCCTGAAGCTTTGGGCGCTCTCATAGCTGAGTCGGATCTGAAGGATCTCGGCATGCATACTGAACTGATGAGCAATGCTTTCTTCGAACTCTACAAAGCCGGGAAAGTAACAAACAAAAGGAAGATGCTGCACAACGGCAAGGGCCTGTTCACGGTGGCAGAAGGACGAAAGGAACTGTACGAGTTCCTCGACTGCAATGTCGGGATAATGTCGGCGCCGGTGGCTTACGTCAACGATCCGCATATCATTGGGCAGATGGACAACTTCGTCTCGATCAACGGATGCATATCTATGGACCTCTACGGACAGATCTCTTCGGAGACGGTCGGTCTCAGGCATATCAGCGGCACGGGCGGCCAGCTGGATTTCGTAAGCGGAGCGTTCAAGTCGAACGGAGGCAAATCTTTCCTTGCGATGAAGTCCTCCCGAGTCGGAAAGGACGGAGTGAGACATTCGAACATCCTGCCGCACTATTCGCAGGGCGACGTCATCACGACGCCGCGCGCACAGACGAATTATGTCGTCACCGAGTACGGGGCAGTATGCCTTTCGGGACGCAACGCGTGGGAACGTTCGGAACTGATAATCAGCATCGCTCATCCGGATTTCAGGGAGGATCTGATCAAAGCTGCCGAAGCGCAGAGGATCTGGAGGAAGAGCAACAAGAGATAGAGACATAGGATCGAAGAATACGGCCGGCGAAACATATTCGCCGGTTTTTTGTTCCGGCAAAATGAGTTAGTGACAACTAACACAAAAAGCGATATACTCTGATCCAGAAAGGGTGCGGATACATTGGAAGGAAAAAGGCTGACGGGAGGAGCATGATGTTCTGGGACAGAGTGGCAGGGGTATATGACCTGTTCGTGAATGGATATAACAGGAAGGTGCATCATAAACTGAAGAAGGCGGTGGCTTACAGGATAGGAGCGGCTGACAGCGTTCTGGAGTGTGCCTGCGGGACCGGAATGATCACGCAGGCGGTAGCGCCCCGGTGCAGGAAGATCATGGCGACAGACTTTTCGAAGAAGATGCTGGAGCAGACGCTGAAGAAATGCAGGCATTTCGATAACGTCACTGTCATAGAGGCGGATATCCTGGACCTTGGATTCGAAGACGAATCATTCGACGTAGTGATCGCAGCGAATGTGATCCATCTGCTCGATGAACCTCTCAGGGCTCTTTCGGAGCTTGACCGTGTCTGCAGAAAGGACGGGCTGATCATCATCCCGACATATATGAATAAGAAAGAAGATGGTGATACGAGCGGCCTTTCGAAGACGTTAGGGAAGGCGGGAGCCGATTTTAAGAGGGCGTTCACGTTCACGACTTATAGACAGTTCTTTGAGGAAGCCGGATACGAAGGCGCCTCATATGAGATGATCGAAGGGCGCGTGCCGTGCGCGGTGGCGTTCCTGAGAAAGAAAGGCAGTATATAGAAGTATGAAGGAAGCAAAATATCATATCGAGAATAATCCTGTTCAGGAAACTCTGATCATACCGCTGTTCGGTGCGCTCGAGGTGGCGCAAAGGCAGTACGATCTTGCGTGGGAGGCTTCCGATTATCTGAAGGTTCACCCAAATGCCGCTGTGGTCAATCTCGGCTGCGGTCTCGATGATACGTTCAGGAAAGTCGATAACGGCAAATGCCTCGGCTTCAATATCGACATACAGGACGAAAAGTTCTTTTCTTCGGCGCCAAAGGAGGTGCAGGCACTCATAAGGCCAAGACCGGAAGAACTGTTCCCGGGCGCCGGAAAGATCGGATGGGTGCTTTTTATTATCAGTTTGATCATGGCATCGGGAGTAGTGGTGATATCGATATGGGACGGCCTAAGGAATGACTTCACCTTCGGACAGTTTTTCCTTCGTTTCTTCATCATAACGACGGCCTACAAACTCTGCGACATGATCCTCGTTGACTACTTCCTGCTTCTGAAATTCGGCTTCTTCCAGTATTACTATCCCGAAGCCGGGAATGTCATGGAAAACAGGAAATATGGTTTCAACATCAAAAGCCAGCTTCTGAAACTTCTGGTCATATTCCCTGCGATATCCGCATTGCTATCCTGGATCTGTTCGATGTTCTGAAGGAACAGTAACAGTCAGAAAGAAATTGCATTTAGTTTTTCATTTAGACGGGTTGCCTGGTGAGCAGTCCGTTTTTTTTGCCAGTATCTGCTGTATCATTTGATTAACGGTTAAAGTGATTGTACAATCTTAAGAAAGACAGAAGAAAGGCAGGCGGCGCGGTATGACAACAGCTGGATCGGCAAAGACGTATATAGTGATGGACCTTGAGATGAACAATTCGGGAACACGGTTCCTCAGCGAGAAGAACGGCATCATGCTGGGCGCTGAGATCATCGAATTCGGCGCTGTGAAACTGGATGGCGATCTGAATCAGATCGACGAATACTGCAGGTTCGTCAAACCGACCGCTTACCCCAAGGTCAACAATGAAGTCAGAGAGCTTACGGGCATCACGACCAAACAGATATGGGAGGGCGAACTGTTCCCGGACGTTGTCAGAGAGTTCCTCGGCTGGTGCGGAGAAGATGCGGTGTTCATCACATGGAGCGTCAACGATATCAATGTGCTCGAGGACAATATGCTCTATCATGGAATGGATATAGAGCAGCTCCCGCTCTGCTATGATATACAGCTGATGTTCGATGATCAGGTGACGAACGAGGGCAGAGACTTTGCGCTCAGTTACGCCATGTGGAAATACGGCATAACACCCGCAAGGTCTCATGACGCGCTGAACGATGCGATCAATACTGCCGAGGTGTTCAGGCGTCTCAATCTCTCTGAAGGTCTCGACGAATATGAAATCTGAAAAGCAAAAGTATTATATCTGCATAGATCTGAAATCATTCTACGCTTCAGTGGAATGCGTGGAGCGTGGACTCGATCCTATGACGACGAACCTTGTCGTTGCGGATCCGGAGAGGAGCGACAAAACGATATGCCTTGCTGTTTCGCCTTCTATGAAGGCGCTTGGTGTGAAGAATCGCTGCCGCGTTTTTGAGATACCCGAAAATATCAGATATGTCATGGCGCCTCCGAGGATGCAGAAATATATAGACTACGCTGCCGAGATATACGGTGTGTATCTCAAATATTTTTCCAAAGATGATATACATGTGTATTCGATCGACGAGGCGTTCATCGACGTGACGCCTTATCTTTCCACTTACAGGATGACGCCGAAACAGCTTGCGGTGACCGTAATGGACAGCATCACGAAAGAGGTGGGCGTCCGCGCGACCTGCGGCATAGGAACGAATCTCTATCTTGCGAAGATAGCGCTGGACATTACAGCGAAGCATGCGGAGGACTTCATCGGAGAGCTCGACGAGGAAAGCTACAGAAAGACGCTTTGGGAGCACAAGCCGATCACGGACTTCTGGCGGGTCGGCAGGGGAACAGCCAGGCGGCTTGCAAAGCTCGGCCTGGAGACTATGGGCGACGTGGCATTATATAATGAAGATGTACTGTACGACAGGTTCGGCATCGACGCGGAGCTTCTGATAGATCACGCCTGGGGAAGAGAGCCGGTCACGATAGCCGACATCAAGGCTTACAGGCCGCAGAGCCACAGCCTCACCAGCGGGCAGGTGCTGATGAGGGACTATTCGTTCGATGAAGGAAGGCTGATACTGCGTGAGATGACTGAACAGCTTTGCCTGGATATGGTCGCGAAGGGAGTGCTTGCTGCTTCTATGACTGTGTGGGTCAGATATTCGAACAGATACGGCATATCACCGGAATCCGGTACGGCATCGGCTGACAAGCCGACGAACTCCGTCACTTTGATGACGGAGGTGGTTCTGGCACTGTACGATGAGATGATGGATCGCGACAAGAAGATCAGGGGATTCATGCTGACATGCAATAATGTGACTGAAGATGACGGAGCGGAGCAGATCTCATTCTTTGACGACGAAGTGAAGGAGACCAAAGAGAGCGACAGGAAGATCCAGAAGGCGATGCTCGACATCAAAGAGAAATTCGGAAAGAATGCCATATTCAAAAGCGCGGATCTGAAAGACGAAGCAACGGCGCTGGAGCGCAATAGACAGATAGGAGGACACAAGAGTGGCGAGTGATCCGGGAAACAGAAAAAACGAAATGACGGAGAAACATCTGATGCGTCCTTCGATGCCGGTATCGCAGCGTGCAAAACAGTTCATGCCGTTTGCTGCTGTGACGGGCCTCGATGAAGCGCTTCGGAGAAAGGAACGCGAACTCGGGCTTTCGGAAAGACCGGACGTTACAGATGAAGATGCCGCTGCCATCAATGAGAGACTGGCCTTTCTGGGAAAGGGTGAAGAGGTCGGTATCGTATATTACTGCGCGGGAGAGTATGAGACTGCCGAAGGTATAGTCAGATCTGTCGATACTGCTTTCAGGCGGATCGCCCTTGAAGAGGCAGATGACAGTCAGGGATCACAAACGGTCAGAAAGAGGAATGTGATCGAAATAGATATGGAAGATATCATTGAGATCCGGACAGAACAGTCCGAAGAGAGGAGGTGACCTGTGGGTCTTTTTTCGAAGGGATGCGTCATATGTGACGGAAAGTGCGGCCTGACATCGAGTAAGAGCATCGCCGATGGCAAACTATGTGAGAACTGCATATCGGAACTTTCACCGTGGTTCACAGATTTCAAGCACGCAACGGCTGAGTCTATAGAAGAGCAGATGGCTTACCGTGAAGAAAACAAGGAAAAGCTGGACGATTTTGAGATAACTAAAGCATGGGGCATCAAAAAATACAAAGAGGCGATGCAATTCATATATGACAAGGACAGGAAACAGTTCGTCGTTGTAAGCGGACCTGAGGAGACTTTCAAAGAGAGGAATCCGGATGTCATCGATTTCGATCAGGTGACGGATGTGTTCCTCGAGGTGATAGAACATTGGGGTGAAAAAGGCGGGCAGTACGATCCGCCGAATCTGACGCACCAGATCAGGCAGGAAGAATACAAAGATGTATTCTGGAGATATGATTTCTATCTGCATATCAAAGTCGATCATCCGTATTTTGATGAGATCTGCTACAAAATGAACTGGAAGACGACTGTCCTGAAAGTGCCGCAGCGCGGCATAATGTTCAGACGCGGTCTTGAGATGTCCGGTACATATAAAGGAGAAGAACTCGAGTCGCTGGCAGAAAACATAGAAAAGACGGGAAGCGGAGAGAGACGCATGATCAAAGTCGGTAAAGTCGTCGATACAGCTCTCCTGAAAAAGAATGACGACGACGTCGTAGATCTGCTGATCGAAGATTACAAAGATGAAAAGTATCTGAAAAAGATAGAGAATGTCGCGAATCACATAAAGCGCGCAGACAGGATCTACAAACTGCTTGTTGATTAAAGAAAAGCAAAAAGGCAAGCCGCCGAGGGGCAATGCCCCGGCGGTTTTTTTGCGTGAGATGAAAGGTATGGACTGTGTTCAGCTATTTCGATGAAATATATTAAACATATGCCATAAAAAATATACGGATTGATACACTAAATATGTTCTTCGAAAGTAGTGCAAAACCGATGTGAGATGACTGTGAATGCACAATAATCAATACTTTTTGATTTGAAAAGATTATTTATGGTTCACAACTAAAAACAAAAACAAAGCAATACACTGCGAAATGCGCCCGAATAGACACTTAAATTTCAGAGCGGTAGAATTTAATGCAGAAAAGTCCGTCAATTTTGGCGACTTAAAGGTATTATCTTATTAGCTATATTTTGAAAGGAAGTGAATTTTCATGGCTGAACAAGGTATGAAAAAAACCTTGAAGACTAGTGACCTCACTGTCTTTGGTATGATGTTCATGATCCCGATCGCTCCGATGGCCTGGTACGGCACATTGGTAGGACCGGCTCTGGGCATGGTATCACTTGGTTACGTCATCGCGCTCGTAGCGATGCTGTTCACAGGAATCGCTTACGGCGAAATGGCTAAGAAGTTCCCGTTCGGTGGCTCTGTATACAGATATGTACAGCAGTCAACAACACCGTGGCTGGGCTTCCTCGCAGGCTGGGGTATGATGATATCGTACTTCTTCCTGCCGGCAGTTTGCTACTGCGTAGGCGCTATGTTCGCTTCGTGGATCTTCCCGAGCGTACCGCTGGTAGCATGGTATGTGATCTTCACAGTTATCACATCCATCCTCGCATGGCTCGGTATCGAAGCATCGACAAGAGCATCCTGGATCATGTTCTTCATCGAGATCGCTCTCATCGCATGGTTCTTCATCGCGACATTCATCAAGGTCGCACAGGGCGAATTCACCATCAACACGAATGCATTCATCAACCCGAATGCAGAATTCAGCATGAGCGCGGTACTCAGTGCAACAGTAGTAGTTGTACTTTCGTACGTAGGATTCGACGCTATCAGTACTCTTGCTGAAGAGACTGTAGAGCCGACAGTAATGATCCCGAGAGCGACGATCATATCCATCATCTCGATGGGCCTGCTCTTCGCTGTAATCACATGGATCGCAGGTTGGGTACTGCCTGACTACACAGTACTTCCGGAAGACGAAGCCATGTTCGTTGAGATCTTCGGTATGGCAGGCGGCAAAGCACTGCAGATGGCAGGTTCGCTGTGCCTGATCATGGCCTTCGGTCTTGCATGCGGCCTCGAGTGCATGACAGCTTGTACTCGTGTACTGTATGCGATGGGCCAGGACGGAGTTATCCCGAAAGTTATGGGAACGCTCAACAGCCATCAGGTACCGGGCATTGCGATCATCGTAATGGCTATCGTATCCATCATCCAGTGCGTCGTACTTGGTCTTGGAATCATAGCGGTAATCACATCCTTCGGATCCCTCATCGGATTCATGGCTGTTGACCTGTCGGTAGTTTGGAAGCTCTTCATCAAGGGCGAGCCGGGCGAGAAGAAGTTCTTTGGACATCTCATTGCACCGCTTCTTGGATTCATCATCTGCTTCGCTATCTTCATCAACTCCGATCCGTTCTGCATGAAGTTCGGATGCGGTTGGATGGTAGTAGGTGTTATCTGGCTGCTGGTAATCACAAGGTTCTTCACGAGACCGACACCGACTCTCGAGCTGTAATCACGAATTATGTTATTACGAAGCGGCCCCGGCGTTTGGGGTCGCTTCTTGTTTAACAGCATGTGCAAATGTGCTAAAATGTACACAAAAGTAAATATGACTTTGACCGAATCATAATGAATTGAGATGGTCAAAATGGAAAGGAGTAAAGAATGAGCAGAGTACAGGAATTGATGGCTGAACTGAAAGAGCATGAATGGATCGAGCTTTCGCATGAACTGGACGAGAATTCCCCCTATTGGGAAGGTTTTCCGGATGGCTGCATCGAGCTGAACAAGTCGATCATCGGCTGGGGCGAGCTTGATGGAATGGAATTCCAGGTACAGGGCCACTCGATGGTAGGACAGTTCGGAACACACATCGACGTACCGAACCACTTCTGGAGAGACGGAAGAGATCTGTCCTCGTTCAGCGCTAAAGAACTTTGTCTGCCGCTGTATGTCATCGATCTTTCGGAGAAAGCTGCTGCTGATAACGACTACGCTATCCAGGTATCGGATATCGAAGAGTTCGAAGCAAAATACGGAAAGATCGAGCCGGGTGCATTCGTAGCTATCAGAACAGACTGGTACAAGAGATGGCCGGATGCAGAGAAATTCTTCCAGGCTGACGCTGACGGTCAGGAGCACTTCCCGGGCTGGGGCATCGAAGCAATGAAATTCCTCGTAGAGGAAAGAGGAGTCATCGCTACAGGTCATGAGACACTTGACCCGGATGCTGCTGTACTCATCACAGAGAACGGCGACTTCGTATGCGAGAGATACATCCTTGGAACAGGCAACTATCAGATCGAAGGTCTGCAGAACCTCGACCAGGTACCGCCGACAGGTGCTCAGATATTCATCGCTTGCCCGAGAATCGTCGGAGCCAGCGGCTTCACAGTAAGAGTTTGGGCTATCGTATAGTCAAAGCAGTCTGTATGTAACAGATTATTCTTGATCGAAAGATCATTATTGCAAAAGGTGGCCTGCGCGAATACGCGCGGGTCACTTTCTTTGTTATATTTGTTATAAAAGAGCAGCATAAAAGAGCGGCGCCCCGGAGGATGCCGCTCTTTCGGTATTTGTTTTCAGAAAGACGGATCGTGATCAGTCTACTTTCACTGTCCAGCCGAATGTGTCTTCGGCCTTGCCCCACTGGATAGCTGTGAGGTCGTCATACAGTTTCTGTGTCGTTTCACCGATCTCGCCGTTGTTGACGATGTAGGATTCGCCGTCGTAAGCAAATTCTCCGATCGGGCAGACTACAGCAGCCGTACCGATCATCCACGCTTCTTCTACAGCGCCGCTCTTGATACCTTCAAGAAGCTCCGTGACAGGTACGAGTCTTTCTTCGACTTCCCATCCCTGGCTCTTAAGGAGCTCGATGGCGGATTTGCGGGTGATGCCCGGGAGTACGGAGCCGTTGAGCTGCGGTGTGACGATTTTTCCGTCGATCTTGAACATTACGTTCATGCCGCCTGCTTCTTCGACGTATTTTCTTTCAACACCGTCGATCCACAGTACCTGCGAATATCCTTTGTCATCCGCATTCTTTCCTGCGTGCATAGCACCTGCGTAATTGCCGCCGCATTTAGCAAAGCCCGTGCCGCCTCTTACAGCGCGGACATCGTCCATCTCGAGCATCAGCGGAGCCGGCTTGAGGCCGCCCGGGAAATAGCTGCCTACAGGGCAGGCTATGATGCCGTAGACGACTTTCTTGTACGGGTGAAGGGCGATATCGAGGTCGTTTGCGAACATGTACGGTCTGAGATAGAGCGACTGTCCGTCTCCGGACGGTACCCAGTCCTTGTCGACTTCGACGAGGGCCTTCATCGCTTCGATCTGCATCTCTACAGGCATAGTCGGAAGGGCCATCCTCTCAGCTGAGTTGTTCATCCTCTTGGCGTTCTCGTCCGGTCTGAACAGCTGCACCTCGCCGTCCGGTGTGCGGTAAGCCTTGAGTCCTTCGAAGACTTCGCTGGCGTACTGTATGATGGTGGACGACGGATAGATCTGGAGCGGTCCGTACGGTACGATGCGGGCATCATGCCAGCCGCTCTCGGGGTCATAGTCCATCAGGAACATATGATCCGTGAAGTACGTACCGAACGCTACAGTGCTCATGTCCGGTTTTGCTTTTCCGACAAATACTTTGTCAACTCTGATTTCCATAGATAAAACTCCTTTCCTCACCGGCCTTTATCACCGGTGTCTTTCACATTTCAGTCAGTCTTATTTCTTGTTCGGGTTCACATCGCCTTCCGGAGGAACGATGCACTGGAACTCGAATACTTCGTCGCCGTCGTTCTGGAAATAGTGCTCCAGGTCGCCCGGTACATAGCACCATCTGCCCGGCTCTATCGGAGCGGATTCGCCTTCTATCACGAACGAGCCTTTGCCGCTGATGCCTGTGATGCAGTGAGCCCATGGATGAGTATGAGGTGTGCTGACTACGCCCGGATCTATCCTGAAGTCTCTTACTGCCATGAAATCGGAGAAGCCGTTACCGGGTCCGAATACTACTCTTTTTTCTGAACCATCGAGGAAATTGTTTTCGACATCCAGTTCTACGTCATCGATCTTTCCGCAATATTTGAACATATCCAATACCTCCTTTTAATAGTATCAGTGGTTTATGATGCCGGCCGGAAACAGGTCGCTCCGGCTTTCTGTAAATTCTGTCTATTATTATATACCGAAGGCCCTTGTCAGTCGACAGTTTTAATCAAAAGGCGCGGAGCATATCCTTGGATCGCATCCGCGCCTGTACGCACTACGGTCGTTATATCAGCGGTTATGGCTGTAGTGTGCGGGATTCGGCATAGCCATGCATGTGTTGGCCCAGCGGTTGGTGTAATTGAAGAATCCTGCCACGAAAGCAGCCTCCATGATCTCGTGATCGTTGAAGCCGACAGCGCGAAGCTTTTCGAGCTGCTCTTCGTCGAATTCCTTTGGGCGAGTCGTTATGAAGTAAGCGTAATCGCAAAGCGCTCTCTGCTTATCGTTCAGTTTGGCTTCGCGGTAATTGTGGATCAGCTGATCCACCCAGACGGGAGCGCCGACCACTGCTCATCAAATACTAAGCTCATTATTCTTTCCTTTCTTTTCGCTATTTCTGATAAATACGCGCGTTTTTTCTTCGAAAATAGAAGAAAACGACGCACTTTTGTCATTATCAATATAAGCACTGCGTTTTTTAGCGTCAAAAGAAAAGCAATAAGAACTGCAATGAGTTCCTATTGCTTTGAGGATTCGGCAATCTGCCTTATGGCCTGCTATATCGCATTGGGTGTTACACACATGATATACATGTCGATGTTGCTGTTGATATCGATCCTCATCTCCTCCCTCGCGACGGACGACATACCTTCTTCAAGGGCCTTGATGATGACATCGTGGCTCTTCGTTCTGGTATGGAGCTGCACGAAGGTGTTGCTTTCGCCGATGAGGTGCTGCAGGTAGCAGCGGTATCTTAGAGCCCGCTGGCTGATGTTGTTGTAGAGGTCCAGCAGATATCTGTTGCCGCTCGCCTTGACTATGAGGCAGTGGAACTGTTCGTCTATCTGGGCGGCCCGGATGAAGTCGTTTTTCTTCAGGAGTTCGACATAATTGCGTTCTACCCGTTTGAGTTCATCGAGCTGCTCCTTCGATATTTGCTTCGCTGCGAGATAAGCGGCTTCTCCTTCGATCGACATCCTCGCCTGACATACGTCGACGCAGTCGTGAAGGTCGGCGCTGACTACTCTCGGAGCCTTATGGTGATCTTTTACCACAAGGCCCTCTTCACTCAGCATATCCATCGCCTTGTCGACGGGCGAGCGGGAAATGTCGAGGTCCTGGGCGATCCGGCTCTCCTTCAGTTTGGTGTCCGGCAGGATGTAGAATTTTGTGATCGCGTCTTTGTAGTATTCGTAGATAAGCGAACTGAGGGGAGCGAACGGCTGCTCCTCCTGCATACGGTCAAGGTCCTGTTTCTTCATCATGATATTCACATTTTACTTTCTTCCGTTTCCACGAAGTCGATGATATGCTGACGGAACAGCTTTGTCGCCTGTGATACGGATCTTTCATCAGGGACGGCAAGGACTATCGTCCTTGTGACTTCGGGTTCGATATGATAGCGATTGACATTGCTCGTGCTCAAACGTGTTGCGAGTCCGGGCATTATCGCTGTCCCCAGGCCGCATTCGACCAGGGACAGAAGGGTCTGATCCTCGTACATGTTGTAGAAGGAGTTTACTTTAATGTCATTCGCCTCAAGGAAGGCGAGCGCGTCGAAGTCGCCACACTCCTTCTGCAGGATCAGTTCATTCTCTTTCATCTCTTCAATAGTCACATAAGTCTTGTTTTTCGGAACGAAATCGGGCGGGGTCACATATATCAGCGGTTCCTTTTTCAGAACGGTATAGTCAAGACCTTCCGCGGTGAGGTTCGAGAGCAGGCCGATATCCAGTTTCCTTTCATCCAGCCACTTCGCTATATCCGCATATCCGCCTTCCATCACCTCGACTTCGATGCCAGGGCAGTCGGCATGGAATTTCTTCAGTATGTTCGGCAGCCAGTTGGCGGCTACGCTGTAGAATACGCCGACTTTGACGAGACCGACTTCTTTGTTCCTGATCCTTCTCGCCTCATGAAGCAGTTCATCGTTGCTTGCCTGTATCTTTTTGATGTATGGAAGCAGGTGACGGCCTTCTTCGGTGAGCTCGACTCCGGAACGGTTCCTCCAAAACAGCTGACATCCAAGATCGTCTTCAAGTTTCGCGATTGAATGACTGACAGCAGAAGGCGTCAGGCTGAGGACCGCTGCGGCTTTTGCAAAACTGCCTTTTTCGGATACGATCTCGAATATCTCATACGAATAGATGGACAAGGTGATCATCTCCTTTCGTCTGCGTCTGAATGTCAGAAAGGGGCCGTGATATATATCCCGGCCCCCCGAATACAACTTTGTACAAAGTATATCACAAAAGTTGCGAAAACGGCAAAAATGTTTTTAATTATTTTCAATTTGCCGACGATTTGCAAAAATATTGCTCTTTTTTCATATACCTTTTCGGTCAGGCAGTTTATCAAGATGCTTACCTGACTCGAAGAAGTCCTTGACTTCCTTGGCCACTACTCCGCTGAGAGCGAAGAGAGCGATCATGTTCGGCAGTGCCATCAGTCCGTTGAATATATCCGCAATAGTCCATACGGCTTTTACCGTCATGTACGGTCCGATGAAGACTGCCGCGATGTACAGCCAGCGGTAAACTTTGACTGCGCCCATCCTGCCGCCGGAGAGGTACTCGAGGCAGCGCTCTGAATAGTAGTCCCAGCCGAGGATGGTAGTAAAGGCGAAGAATACCAGACACATCATGAGGACGAAACTCGACAGCTGCGCGGGGAAGGGAAGTCCGTTCTGGAAAGCGTATGTCGTTATCTGTACGCCTTCGAGGCCCTCGACTTTCCATGCTCCTGTGAGGACGATGGAAAGCCCTGTCATGGTGCATATGACGATAGTGTCGATGAACGTACCTGTCATGCTGACCAGTCCCTGGCGGACAGGCTCGTTCGTCTGGGCCGCTGCCGCAGCGATTGGAGCGCTTCCCAGGCCTGCTTCATTCGAGAATATACCGCGGGCAACGCCTTTCTGCATAGCGATGAACATCGTTCCGATCGCTCCGCCCGCCACTGCTTTCGGCGCGAACGCCGCTTTGACGATGAGGGCGATCGCGGCGGGGATCTCAGATATGTTGCATATGAGGAGAAGCACCGTGAAGACCAGATATATGACCGCCATGAACGGTACGATGATCTGGCTGACCTGCGCTATCCTTTTGAGTCCGCCTATGACTACAGCCGCCACGCAGAGCGCGAGTATGATGGACGAGACCACTATCGTTATCGAATGCTCTGTATTGATGATGGGGACATTGACCATATGGGTGAGATCAGGATCGAAGAAGCCCTGTACAGCGCTCGCGATGCCGTTGACCTGAGTGAATGTCCCGATGCCCAGGAGCCCGACGCAGACGCCGAAGAAGGCGAAGAGTTTCGCGAGCCAGCGCCAGTTCGCGCCCATTCCCTTTTCGATATAGTAGAACGGTCCGCCGAGGCTGTGACCTTTCTCATCGACGGTCCTGTATTTTACTGCGAGCAGTCCTTCGGAGAATTTCGTCGCCATCCCGAAGAAAGCGGCGACTTCCATCCAGAACAGCGCGCCGGGACCGCCTTCCCATATCGCTGTAGCGACACCGACGATGTTTCCCGTACCTATAGTCGCTGAGAGAGCGGTGCAAAGAGCCGCGAAGCTCGTGACTTCACCGCTGCCTCCTTCCTCGTTCTTCACCATCCATTTGAGGGCGAGCGGAAGGCGCCTGACCTGAAGGCAGCGTGCCCGCAGGGTGAGCCATATGCCTCCGGCGAGTATCAGCACCATCAGAGGCACGCCCCATACGAAATCGTCGATGCTTACTAATAATTGTGTCAATGATTCAAGCATAATAAATAAGTTCCTTTCCGTTTGGCTTTTCATTACGGCCCCGAAGGGCCTGCGCAGCGAATGAAGCCATGGAAAGAAACCATGTGAACATCGGTATTCTCCGTCCTTTTGCCTGAGAGATTTCACCGCATATCACGCTATGCGGTGTTGCACCTTCGGCCGCCGGTTATGACCCGGCTGTCTCCGGAGTAACGATCCGTCCACAGTTCTTTTCCTGAACAGGAAGCCTGAGAGTTTTACTCCTTCGGCGGGCGCATAAGCGCCGCTCTCCTGCGGACTTCATTTCGTTGTTGTAGCAGAAGATACGTTATCAGATGAAAGTGATGCATGTCAATAAGGTGGATAATAATCAGATTATTCTGATCATATTTTGCCGCGGTAAAGAAATCAGAACAACAGATGACGACATGTGGTATAGTAGAAGTGTGATTTTTAGATATAACTGAAGAACAGAAAGGACAGGAAAATGGGACTCAAAGATAAACTTGACGGAATTCTGGAAAAAACTGATATAGACGACAAGATCAAGGCAAAGGCTGACAGCCTGGAAGACAAAGTGGAAGGCCTCCTGGACAAGACTGACATCGACGATAAGATCAAAGCTAAGGCAGACAGTCTGGAAGACAAAGCGGAAGGTCTCCTGGAGAAGACTGACATCGATGATAAGATCAAGGCTAAGGCTGAAAAGATCAAAGAGAAGATAGATTAGGTCGAAAAGGGAGTCGAGATGACAAATGAGATCAGGGAAGGCCTGAAAGAAGGCCTGAAGAACATAAAGAAGATAGTCGTCACGGAGGAGCTTACGGCTGCAGAGTCGATACCGGGGCTTCCTCCGGTATTCTCCACACCGATGCTGGTGGACCTTATGGAGACGACCAGCTATGAGATAGTGGAACCATTCCTCGGAGAAGGACTGACGACGGTCGGAGCTGCGGTCGATATAGCGCATTCGGCGGCGACACCGGTCGGATTCACCGTCACATGCGAATCGGAGCTTGTTGAGGTAAAGGGCAGGAAGCTCGTTTTTGAAGTGCGCGCATGTGATGACAAAGAGGAGATAGGAAAGGGACGCCATGTCAGGTTCATCATAGACAAGGGACCTTTCATCGATGCTGTGAATAAGAAGGCCGGCAGATAGCCTGGCCGGAAGGAGGTAGTTATGTACAGGACACGTGCCGCGTGGATCGATGTCGACCTGGACAAGCTGCAGAACAATATGATAATGATCCGTGAGATGATGAAAAACGACACCGGACGCGACATCATACCGATGTTCGTGCTCAAGGCGCAAAGCTACGGGCACGGGATATTCGAAGTTGCAGAGGCGATGAGCGAGATCGGAGTCGAATGGTTCGCTGTGGCTGCTTACAGCGAGGCGATGCTTGCCAAGGCTGCAGTGCCGGACTCGAAGGTCCTGATACTCGGTTATGTCCCGATCGACATGTACGAGGGCATGGTGGAGAATGAGATAAGGACGACGGTCTACTCCATGGAGCAGGCTGAAGCCCTCTCGAAGGAAGCCGTCCGTCAGGGCAAAGACGCTTACGTGCATATCAAGATAGATACAGGCATGCACAGGCTGGGCTTCAAACCATGCGAGGAGAGCGCAGATATCATCAAGGAGATCTCAAAGCTCCCCGGTCTGGTGATGGAAGGGATGTTCACTCATTTCGCCACTTCGGCGATGGCCTTCGGTCTGGAAGAAAAGAAGTTCGTCGAAGTCCAGTACGGGAGATTCGAGCTGATGAAAAAGCTTCTCGAAGAGAGAGACGTTGAAATACAGTACAGGCACATCTCCAACGGCGGCATCATCATAGACCATCCTCAGTATCATCAGGATATGGCGAGGGTAGGAAGCACGTGTTACTCGACCTATACGACGGACGGAGTCAGAAAAGACCGCATATTCCCCGAAGTCGCGTTCTCTCTGAAAGCGGAGGTCGCGACGGTCAATGAGATAGGACCGGGCGAAGGCATAGGCTACGATCTGACGTTCACGACGCAGCGTCAGAGCAGGATCGCGACTCTTCCGATAGGGTATGCTGATATCGGGATCAGAAAGCTCAAGAACAACGGATATGTTCTGATCAGAGGGCAGAGAGCGCCGATAGTCGGAGCGATCTGCATGGATCAGATGATGGTGGACGTCACAGACATAGAAGGCGTCAGGATGGGTGATGTAGCGACGCTCATCGGAACCGACGGGGATGAGAGCCTGCCGCTCTCGAAAGTGGCTCAGTGGGTCGGAACGGATGACTATGAGGTCACTGTGAGCGCTCAGATGAGGCTGCCCAGAAGATACTGGAAGCATGGCGAACTGTACAAGACCGTAGATATCGGATACATCATCGCCGAATATCTCAGGGAATACGGCAGGATGGACAGTGCCGTTCCCGGAGCCGAATGATCCTGATGAGAGGTGGATGAAAGTGAAGATATTGTTCATAGGAAACAGCCATACGTATTTCAATGATATGCCGGCGACTGCGGCTGATATGCTCGAAGAGCTGACGGGCGAGAAAGTCGATGTGACGATGCTTGCTTACTCCTATAAAGAGCTCGACTGGCATATGAAGAGCGAATACTTCGCCGTACGGTTCAACATAATGTACGGCGGTTATGATTACTGCGTCGCCCAGCAGGCGGCGCACCCGTTCCCCGGCGATCTGCAGACGGCGGAGCAGCTGATGAGGATAGCAGATCTTTGCAGGTCGGTGGGCACGGAGCCGGTCCTGATCCAGACGTGGCAGGAAAAGGGAAAGCCGGAGCAGCAGGCGAAGCTCTCGATGGGCAATGCAAGGGCGGCCCGGATGACGAATACTCTGCTGGCGCCTGTGGGGACCATATGGACGCGCCTTGTGAAGGGCCATCCGGAGATAGATCTCTACGAGCGCGACGGCGAGCATGCGGGGCCTTACGGGGCTTATCTCGAGGCTCTGACCATCGTTTCCGCGATCATGACAGAGCGCACGGGAGAGGCGCCGGACCTTTCGGTGATAGGCTGCGGAGCGAGAGACTATGCCGCTCCGGAGGACATCGACTACGACGCGCCGCTCGTCTCTGAGGACAGGGAGGAGACGGCTGTAGTCCTCGATGAAGAGAAGGCCGAAGCGATCAGGAATGTGGTGCAGGAACACTTCGAAAACATGGCCGGGATGCTGCGATGAACGGAATGCCTGCTCCTGCAGATGTAGCACTTGACACGATGGGTGAAAAACAATAGAATACACGTATATATTTTCATAGGGCGATGATAAAGAGCAGTAGCGCTTTTGTGACCATACAGAGAAAAGACCGTATGCTGAGAGGTCTTAGGCAGACGAAGCGTGAAGGTCGCTTTGGAGCCCACGTCCTTTAAAATGAGTGCTGCGGCCGTGAATAGTGCGGCTGCGGAATAAAGGTGGTACCGCGGAGATATCCGTCCTTTAGCATCAAGGACGGTTTTTTTATACATCAGCAGCGGCTGAGGCGCAGGATACGCCGGCCGCCGGGCAAGTTAAAACAAGGAGTGAAAAAGAAATGAAGAAAAATCTCGAGAAGACCTATGATCCTAAGTCGTTCGAGAAACGGCTCTACAAGGAATGGGAGGAGAACGGATGCTTCAGGGCATATCGCGATCCGGACAAGAAACCGTTCACTATCGTAATGCCGCCTCCCAATATCACGGGACAGCTGCACATGGGACACGCTCTCGACCATACGATCCAGGATATCCTGATCAGATGGAAGAGGATGCAGGGCTACAGCACGCTGTGGCTGCCGGGATCGGACCATGCCAGCATTGCGACTGAGGTAAAGGTCGTGAACAAACTGAAGGAAGAGGGTATCGACAAGGACGATATCGGCCGCGAGGAATTCCTTAAACACGCGTGGGCGTGGAAGGAAGAGTACGGCGGCAGGATCACGCGCCAGTGCCGTGAGCTCGGTGATTCATGTGACTGGGACAGAGAGCGCTTCACTATGGACGAACAGTGCTCGAAGGCCGTAAAGGCTTTCTTCGTCAGACTTTACGAGAAGGGTCTCATCTACAAGGGCGACCGTCTCATCAACTGGTGTCCGGACTGCGGTTCTGTACTTTCGGATATCGAAGTAGAGCATGAAGAGGAAACAGGAAGCTACTGGTACTTCCGTTATCCGGGCGCTGACGGCGGCGAGGGCATCGTGATCGCGACGAGCCGTCCGGAGACGATCTTCGGCGATGAGGCGATAGCTGTCCATCCGTCGGATGAGAGATACAAGGATATGGTCGGAAAGAACGTCATCATCCCGCTCCTGAACAAAGAGATACCTG
>CAMKAM010000009.1 GCA_946410475.1 uncultured Bacillota bacterium | reverse complement strand
GATGAATACGATGGAGTATTAGCTTCTATCTTGAATAATGGCGAAACACAGTGTGGGATACGATACAAAAAAGAGAGTTTTTGCCAGCACTATAGAGAAACTATCCGCAATGGACAAAGGCATATTACGTGCCCATATGCCGTAAGATATAGAAGATGTCCTTGATCTGATGCGCGGGCTGCGGGATATCATGCCCGGGCTCATTTCGGACCCCAAAAAGAGGAGCTCAGCTTACAAACACATACTCGCGGAGCTGCTCGCAGTCGAAGGGACCATCTCGGAAACAGACGCGGCATCGGTCATAGAAAAGTATATGGCAGGAAAGCGTATCGCGGATCCTGAAGGAGACGGATCAGATGGATAGGATAGTCATAGCGACAAGAAGCTCTGCCCTCGCTATAGCGCAGGCAGATATCGTATCGAAAAAACTGGCCGGGCTAGGGGTCAGGAGCGAATTCCTCTTCGTCAGTACGAAGGGCGACAGGGACAAGACGTCCCCTCTTGAGGAGATCGGCGGAGACGGGCTGTTCGTAAGGAGCGTGGAGGATGCCCTGCTCTGCGGAAAAGCTGACATAGCCGTCCACAGCGCAAAAGACCTGCCGTACACGCTCGCCTCCGGTCTTACGATCGCGGGCGTGCCGGATGAAGCGGATCCGAGGGACTGCCTCATCATGAAGACAGGCCTCAAGCAGGACTGCAGCCCTTACGAAAACAGTTTTGAAGGCATGGTGATCGGGACGAGCAGCCCGAGGAGACGGCTCGCCGCGCAAGATCACTTCCCCGGATGCCTTGCGATGCCAATACGGGGGAACGTCCCGACAAGGATAGAAAAGCTCCGCGCCGGAGAATACGACGGGATAATCCTCGCCTGCGCAGGACTTGACAGGCTGGAGCCAGATCTTTCCGGGCTCGAAAAACGGATCTTTGAAGTCCGCGAAATGATACCGGCGCCATGCCAGGGCCTTATAGCAGCGGAATGCAAAGCATCAGATCTCGAGCTTGTCCGCCTTCTTGAAAAAGTGACTGAGAGGCGCGTGAGACTGCGGTTCGACGCAGAAAGATATCTTTTCTGCAGGCTCCTCGCCGACTGCAGCGCAGCGATAGCGGTGAACGCAAAGATATGGGGATCTGAAGGTGCTGAGACCATCCAGATAAGCGCAGCATTTGAAGAAAGATCCTGCGTCATAACGGGCGCGGCAGATAGATATACGGACATCTGCGATAAAGTGTTGAAAGAGATATACAAGGACGGCTGATGATGAAAGGAAAAGTGATCCTCGTCGGCGCCGGCCCCGAAGCCGGCATGATAACTATCGACGGGATCCGGGCTCTAAAGAGCGCGGACGCTATACTGTACGATGATCTTATCGACAAAGATCTTCTGTTTGAGGCGCCTTCGGGCTGCGAGATCATCCCTGTCGGAAAGAGACACGGGATAGAACACAAGAGTCAGGAAGAGATCGAGTCTCTTCTCATTGAAAAGGCCTCTGAAGGAAAAACTGTGATCCGCCTCAAAGGAGGCGACGGCTTCGTGTTCGGAAGAGGCGGAGAAGAGATGCTCGCGCTTGCAAAAGCCGGCATCGGCTGCTCTATCATCCCGGGCGTGACATCCGCTGTCGCCGTGCCTGAAAGATTCGGCATCCCCGTCACCCACAGGGGCGCTGCGGAATCATTCACTGTCATCACCGGTCACGGCAGCGCCGGGCGGGCGATCGACTTCGGCCCTCTCGCGAAGTTGAATGGGACCCTCATCTTCATGATGGGAATACATATGCTCGGGCAAATATCAGATGAACTGATCAAAAACGGTAAAGACCCGGAAACACCTGCCTGCGTCCTCTCGCGCGGATATATGCCCGGTGAAAAGAGGATAGACGGATGCCTTGCAGATATAGCCGAACTCGCAAAAGACGCTGAAACGCCGGGCATCATAGTTATAGGAAATACGGCGGCGATGGATCTTACCCTTGGGAACGCTCCCGGAGGAGAACTCACCGGGGTGCGAGTCCTTGCGGCCGGCTCAGAAAGCTTCAACTCGAAACTTGACAAAAAACTCTCGGCGCTCGGAGCAGATGTCGCAAGATGCGACCTTCTGAAGATCGAGAGCGTACCTGAAGCTTTCCCCGAAGATATTTCGGGATATAACTGGGCGGTCTTCACGAGCGCCGCAGGCGTCAGAGGATTTTTCGAAGGCCTGACATGGCGTGGTGAAGACATCCGCAGCCTCGGTCCCTTGAAGTTCGCATGCGTAGGCGAAGGAACAGCAGAAGTCCTCAAAAGATACGGGATACACGCGGATCTGATTCCTGAAAAGGCAAGCGGTCTATGCCTGGGGAAAGCGCTTTCGGTGGCGGCAGGAGAGAATGAAAGGCTCCTCCTGATGCAGGGGACGAACGCTTCCATGGCCCTTCCGGAAGAGCTGGACTCGGTGGGGCTGCGCTATGACATCTGCAATATATATGAGACTCGGGCATGCGCGCTGGACATCTCTTTTAGCATCCATGACCCGTTCGATCTCATAGTTTTTTCATCGGCGGCAGCGGTGCGAGCGTTTTTCGCATCTTCAATAAGCGCCGCCGGGGGCAAAGACGCCGCGGCGGGCGCATGCACACCTAAGGATAATATGCCCGCGGCAGTATGCATGGGAAAAGCGGCGGCAGAAGAACTTGAAGCTTACTGTGAAAAGGCAGGCCTCAGTACCGACATACTCATACCGGACGCGATGAGCGTTGCCGGCGTATGTGAAACAATAATAAAAAAAGTTAATGCCAGGATACCGTTATCGTTTGGAACAGAATAGGAGGAAAAAGTGGGCTATCAATTGAGCAAGCAGAACTTCGGCGAAGTTCTCGGCAAGCTGGGCGAAACTTACAGACTGTTCGCGCCTGTGCTGAAAAAGGGCGAAGGCAGGTTCAAGGACACAGATGTAGTCCGTTATGACTTTGTCACGAACCCTGACGAGATCGAGCTGGAGAAGAAATCGGATTACGCATTCAAGGAGTTCATGCTGCCGATATCTGAAACACTGTTCTTCTTCACGGAAGATCAGGTAAAAGAAGCTGATATCGACGAGAAAGACGTTCTGGTCTTCCTTAGAAGCTGCGATATGCACGCTGTCAAAAGACTCGACTACATCTATCTTGAAAACGGCAAAGAACAGGACTGGTTCTACAAGAGACTGCGCGAGAAGGTCAAGTTCGTCCTGATCGGATGCGCGGATACATTCGAAGACTGCTTCTGTGTGGACATGGGGTCGAACAGGACTGAAGACGGCTATGTGTTCTCTGTCGATGTCATAGACGGCGAATTCTGCTGCGATGTGCCTGACGCAGATATGGCGAAAGTGTTCGCGGAATGCAAAGCGGTTGAAACGGAAGTGACTCCAAGGTTTGTGACAGAAAACGAAGTCCATGTAGACATCCCGGAGAGCATCCCGATCGGCATCTACGGATCTGATGTTTGGGATGAATACTCCGCAAGATGCGTCAACTGCGGACGCTGCAACATCGTCTGCCCGACATGCACATGCTACACGATGCAGGATGTGTTCTACACAGACAACGGCAAAGTCGGCGAGAGAAGAAGGGTCGCCGCTTCCTGCATGATCGACGGCTATACGAATGTCGCGGGAGGCGGTCAGTACAGGCGCACGAACGGCGAACGCATGCGCTTCAAAGTCCTCCACAAGATACAGGACTTCAAATCAAGAGCCGGCTTCAACATGTGTGTCGGCTGCGGCCGCTGCGACATGGTATGTCCGGAGTACATCTCGTTCTCGGCCTGCATCAACAAGGTCGCTGACGCAGTGAGAAAGGAGGCTGATGATGAGTAACATGAATAACAATCCGTACATCCCCTTCCCTTCGACGATAAAGGAAGTCATCAAACACACTGACAAAGAATACACGTTCCGCATGGAGTTCACAGGTGATGTCAAGCCCGGACAGTTCTTTGAAGTGTCGATACCGAAATACGGCGAGGCGCCGATATCAGTAAGCGGCATCGGGGACGACCTGGTCGACCTCACGATCAGGAAAGTCGGACGCGTCACAAATGAAGTCTTTGAAAAATATGAAGGACAGACGCTGCTGATGAGAGGTCCTTACGGCAACGGTTTCGATACTGATGAATACGCTGACGGCGAAGTCATCGTCGTTGCCGGCGGCACCGGTGTATCTCCGGTGCGCGGAGTCATAGACGCCCTTTCGCTTACTGAAGACGCAAAAGACAAACATGTCATCGTAGGCTTCAAAAGCCCCGACGACATGCTGTTCAGAAAGGATCTCGAGAGATGGGACGAGGCTCTCGACCTCATACTGACAGTCGACGGAGCGCCCGAGGGATATACGGGCAACATCGGTCTTGTAACAGAATTCATCGACGGCATCCCCATCCGTGATGTGACAAAGACAAAGGCCGTCGTAGTCGGTCCGCCTCCGATGATGAAATTCACTGTTATCGGCTTGCTGAAAAAAGGCCTGCTCGAAGAGAATATTTGGGTCTCGCAGGAGCGCAAGATGTGCTGCGGTCTCGGAAAATGCGGACATTGCCGCATAGGCGAAAAGTATGTATGCCTTGACGGACCTGTATTCAAATACACCGAGAGCAAGAACATGCTGGACTAGCTGGATAATGGAAAGGAGATCAAAAATGTCTAGAGATATAAATGTTAAAAAACTCAAGAAAAATGCCTTCCGTCAATCCAAAGTCAGAGGTGAGGCCGCTTCGCGCGTGCGTTGTCCGGGCGGCGAGATCGATGTAGAATCGCTCCAGCGTGTCGTCGATATCGCGAAGCAGTACGGCAAAGGCATGGTCAACATCACAAACAGGCAGGGCTTTGAGATCCCGGGGATAGATCTTGATGATATGGAAGAGGTCAACAAGGCTCTGCAGCTGATAATCGAGAATCGCGGCATCAATCAGGAAAAATATAACGGCGGCTATCCGGCGTCAGGCACGCGAAATGTCGTGGCTTGTCCCGGAAAAAGCCTTTGTCCGTTCGGATGCTATGACACTAAGGCATTCGCTCAGGAAGTGGACAAAGCGATATTCCCGAACGATCATCACGTCAAGATCGCGTTCACAGGCTGCTCAAACGACTGCGCACATACGCGTCTCAATGACTTTGGGATCATAGGGCAGACAGAGCCCCAGTATGATCCTGCTCGCTGCATCGGCTGTGAGCAATGTGTCAAATACTGCAAAAAACGTTCTGTTGGCGCACTGAAGGTCGTTAACGGTAAGATCGAGCGTGACACGAACAAGTGCGTCGGCTGCGGAGTCTGTGTGAACTATTGTCCTACACGAGCATGGACAAGGAGCAAGGAAGAATATTTCCGTGTGGTACTCCTCGGCCGTACCGGCAAGAAAAATCCCCGTATGGCGGAAGATTTCATGAAGTGGGCTGATCACGACACCGTAATAAAAATAATATGCAACGTTTACGCTTATCTTGACGAATATCTGGACAAAGAAGCTGTCGAGAGCAAAGAGCATATCGGTTATATCGTCGACCGAACCGGCTTTGAGGAATTCCTGAAGTACATCATGAAGGATGTCGATCCAAATCCGAAGTGCGAGATACAGGGTCGCATCTACTGGGGCGGCAAGCGATATGATCAGACAAACGAACTGAGGCAGTCGATGTTCCGCTTCTCCGAAAGAGAAGACTGATCTCTCATCATTCGTTCATTCATTGTCAAAACCGCAGGCGGCTGCCTGCGGTTTGCTCGTTTTTTGCATCTTTTTCCCTTATACCGCTATCAATTTGTTTATCATAAATTCGCAAAGAATAACCCCGCTTCTTCAAGCGGTCGGGATGAATTTGCATTGAATGGCTTCAGCCATTCAAAAATACACGTGCGGAGCATTTTTCAGTAGACTTCAGGTGTCGCCTGTGGTAGAATGAATCAAGGAGACAAGAACATACGTTCTTTAACGAAAACATGATTACCCATAGAGCCTATGAATTCCGGATCTACCCGAGCCGTGACCAGCAGGACCTCATCGCAAGGACCTTTGGCTGTGTACGTCTGGTGTACAACTACTACCTTGCTGAAAAGAAGCAGCGGTATGAGGAATCAAAGGCCACCCTGTCCTACACGGACTGCGCGAAGGATCTGACCCGGCTCAAGAAAGAAAAGACCTTTCTGAAGGAAGTGGACAGCATCGCATTGCAGCAGAGCCTGCGGCATCTGGATGACGCCTTCACGGGCTTCTTCAAACGAGAGAAGTCAGGCTATCCGAAGTTCAAGAGCAAGCGCAGCAGCAGAAGATCCTACAGCACGGTGTGTGTGAACGGCAACATCCGCCTGGAAGATGGGAAGATCCGCCTGCCGAAACTGGGCGAGGTAAGGATAAAAAAGCACCGGGAGATCCCGGAAGATTGGATTCTGAAATCAGTGACGGTAAAGCAGACTCCCAGCGGCAAATACTTCGTCAGCATCCTATTCGAATACGAAAGCCAAGTAGAGAAAAAGGAAGTTGAGAGAAGTGCCGGTCTGGACTATTCCATGCCGAAGTTGTTCGTCAGCTCCGACGGGTACAGCTGCGAGTATCCGAGATTCTATCGAAAAACGGAGGAGAAGCTTGCCAGGGAGCAGCGGAAGCTGTCGAAGATGGAGAAGGGATCTTCCAACTACCGTAAGCAAAAGCTGGTGGTGGCCAGACTGCATGAGAAGGTGGCCAATCAGAGGAAGGACTTCCTGCACAAGGAATCCCTGAAGCTGGCGCAGATGTACGACAGGATCAGTATCGAAGATCTGGACATGAAGGCCATGTCGAAGGCACTGCACTTCGGCAAGTCGGTCCATGATAACGGATGGGGAATGTTCACCAGGATGCTGGAGTACAAGCTGCAGGACCGGGGAGGTCAGCTGGTGAAGATTGACAAATGGTATCCCTCCAGTCAGATCTGCTCCGGCTGCGGATGCATCCACCCGGAGGTAAAGGATCTGAATGTGCGAGAGTGGTTCTGTGACTGGTGCCTGGAGTACCACGACAGGGACATCAATGCGGCGGTCAACATCCGTGAAGAGGGAAGCCGACTGCGAAGAGAGACCGAAATGCGTGAGAGCGCATAAGAAGCAATATTAAAAGAACCGTGGGGCGCACGGGGATAGCTCGCTGATACTGGCTGGGATACCTGCCTTGAACGAGAAGCCCCCTCCTCTACGCCGTCAGGCGTAGGTGGGGGAGCACGTCACATGTCAATATAATTAGATTGAGAAGATGGAAATCAACGCAGATCCGAAAAGATAGTATCAGGAGGAAGCGAAATGAAGAGGGATAATATCAAGACAGTTAGCAAGAAGCTTTCAGGGAAGGCATCAGAATGGGACAGCGCATTCAGCGTAGAAAAAGCGGACGAAGTCCTTGCTTTCCACAAGAGTATCCCTGGATATGAAGAAACGCCGCTGGTGAGACTCGATGCGCTCTCAAAAGAACTCGGAGTCAGCAGCATCGCAGTCAAAGACGAAAGTCCACGGTTCGGACTGAATGCCTTCAAGGGACTCGGCGGAAGCTACTGCATCGCAAAATATATAGCAGGCGAGCTGGGATTTAATATGACGGATGTCGACTACGATCTGCTTACTTCGCCTGAAACGCATGAAAAGATCAAAGACCTGACCTTCGTTACTACGACCGACGGCAACCACGGCCGCGGCATCGCATGGACTGCGAAGATGCTCGGAGTCAGGGCCAAGGTCTTCATGCCGAAGGTCAGCACCCGCGAGAGGCTCGAAAACATCCGCGCGCTCGGCGCTGATGCGGAGATAACAGAGTACAACTATGACGACGCGGTCAGATACGCAAAAGAGTACGCGGAGAAAAACGGATGGCCGCTCGTGCAGGACACGGCGTGGGAAGGCTATGAGGATATCCCGCTGTCGATCATGCAGGGCTATATGACAATGGCCCGCGAGGCAGTAAGCCAGCTTGACGCGCCTCCGACCCATGTCTTCCTTCAGGCGGGAGTAGGCGCGATGTCGGGCGCGATCACGGGATTCCTCGCAAACTATTACGGAAACGAGAAACCCGTCATTACGATCGTCGAACCGGACAAGGCTGACTGCATATATCAGACCGCGCTTGCGGATGATGGAAAACTGCACTTCGTCACTGGAGACATGGACACGATAATGGCGGGCCTCTCATGCGGAGAGCCGTGCACGATCGGCTGGTCGCTTCTTGACGCGCACGCTGAACACTTCGTATCCATGCCTGACAACATCGCGGCAAAAGGCATGCGGGTCCTTGCGAGCCCCCTCCCAGGCGATACGAAGATAGTAAGCGGAGAAAGCGGAGCCGCGCCGTTCGGATTCGTCTGCGAGATCCTCGAAAACCCCGATATGAAAGATATCAAAGAGACGATCGGTCTCGGCCCCGATTCACGTATACTCTGCATCTCAACAGAAGGCGACACAGACAAAGCGAGCTACAGGAGGATAGTCTGGGACGGCGAATATCCCAGCGTATGACAGCCGCTCCGCAGCATGGAATGATATGAACAGCAAACTGACAAAATACGATATAGAAAGGATCGCTAAGAGTCCGCTATTCGCAGGTCTCAGCGAAGAAGAGCTTCGGGCGGCGCTTGACGCTCTTCGCGCCTCGAAGCGTTCTTTCAAAAAAGGCGACTCCATTCTGACCGCAGGCGATGAAGCCGCAAGTTTCGGTCTGGTGCTCGAGGGCGGCGCGACTATAGAGAGCAACGACGCATGGGGCAACAGGACCATACTCAGTCACGTAGGCAGAAGCGACTATTTCGCCGAAGTCTACGCCCTCCTCCCGGAGGAAGTCATGCCCGTCGACGTACGCGCAAGTGAGGACAGCGTCATCGTGATGTTTTTCGCCCGCGGCTTCGAAGCGATGCAGGCCGCTTCACCGGAGCTGTATACGAAAATGGTGAGCAGCATGCTCACCATATCCCTCAGAAAAAATATGATCCTTTCCGGAAGGAGCTTCCACACCTCCCCGAAGACGATCCGCGGCCGCGTGATGGCTTATCTCAGCAGCATCTCGCTCCGCAAAGGCAAGCCGGAATTCGACATTCCCTTCGACCGCCAGCAGCTCGCCGACTATCTTAACGTCGAGCGGACGGCTCTCTCAAAAGAGCTCCGAAAGATGTCCGACGACGGCCTGATCGAGTTCGACCGCAGCCACTTCAGGCTCCTATAGCCGCATCTTCGGCGTTTGATCCTCAGTCAAGTATCTTCCCGTCTCTCGAGATCGTAACGACTCTCCACGGGATGAATTTCCCGCTGGCCTGAAGAGCTTTCTTTACAGCGTTCTCAAGACCTCCGCAGCATGGCACCTCCATGCGCACCAGCGTCACTTCTTTGATGTCGTTGTTTTTTATTATGTCAGTAAGCTTCTCCGAATAGTCTATCGCATCCAGCTTCGGGCATCCGACAGCTGTGATCTTTCCCTTCATGAACTCTTCATGCATATTCGCGTAAGCGTAAGCGGTACAGTCAGCAGCCACAAGGAGTTTTGCGCCGTCATAGAACGGAGCCTGCGGGGGCAGGAGCTTTATCTGGCACGGCCACTGAGCAAGTCTCGATACAGGCGCACTCTGCGCCGCATATGCAGCCTGACCCGCTGCCGGCTCGTCTGCCGCTTTATCGAAGCTCATCGCTGCTGATCCGGGGCAGCCTCCGCCCATAGAATGTTTTTCCAAAGCCTTTGCGATCTTGCTCCTCTGTACAGCTTCCTCGTCATATTCCGGTGCTTCCCTTTCCTCGAAAGTGATCGCACCCGTCGGACACTCCGGCAGGCAGTCGCCGAGTCCGTCGCAGAAATGCTCCCTGACCAGTTTCGCCTTTCCGTCAATGATATCGATCGCGCCTTCGTGGCACGCCTTCGCGCACAGTCCGCACCCATTGCACTTTTCTTCATCTATCTTGATTATCTGTCTTTTCATCTTTGTCCTCCGTTCGATCCTCCGTGTATTGTTTTCTTATCGATGCTAATATTTCTGCTTACTGCAGTATCTCTCTTGACTACGACTCTATTATATCCCCTTGCACGAAAAAAGATGTGGTTAAAACCACATCTTTTGACCTTTTGTTGTACTATTGCCGTCGGTTGCTCTTTCAGCTGGCAAAATATTCTTCTGTCGGATGGCAATATTTTATAATTGCTGAACCGTTAACCAAAATCTTCACTATTCACAATTTTTGTTAACAATCCAATGCCTCAGGTGTGCGGGTTTGCCGACTTTCAGGAGTAAGCCGTCATTTTGCGAGCAAAACCCATTTTCGAGGGACTAAGGACCCCATAACGTTAACCAAAATCCTCATATGACTGGATTTTTGTTAACACTGCAGCGTTTTGCATTTTCCGGGGAACTGATCTTTCCCGGATCACCCGTTTCTAATCGTCATCCTCTTCACTGTACAGGATCTTTCCGGACTTCTTGCTGATCTGATACTCGTACTCGTATATCGTTCCATTCGTCTTTTTCTTTGCTTTGAACTCTACTTCCCAGACCTTCTTGCCGTTGTACTTGTCGCTGTCGATACTAAGACTCTTTACGGTGTCCTTCTTGATGCCGTGATCCCGTACCGCGTCATCGACCGCTATGTTCCCGGCCTTTTTCTTCGAGATCCCCTTAGAAGCCTTCGGGATCTTCATCGTGCACTTGAGTTTGCCGTACTTTTTCGTACCCTGCTTTTTGACGCCGCTGATCGTGATCTTGTACTTGATGCCGTTTTTGAAGTTTTTGATCTTGAACGTGATGTCATCATCGTCCTTGCTGATGATAGTTGTCTTGTAAGCCTTCCCGTTCAGATCCTTGACCTTCACCTTGACATCTTTGTATGTCACATCCTGCACGAACTCGACTTCGACTTTGCCTTTTCCTTTGTACTCCACATCATCTTTGTCGGGCACCGCCGCGAAGGCCGGAGCCGAGAAAGCGATAGTTACGAGTGCCGCCATCATGACGGAAGCCGCCGCTTTCACAATACTTTTCTTCTTTTCTATCATTATCCCCTCATCCTTTCTGTACTCGCTTCCTCCGGATCCGCTTCTTTATGGTCTCATGATACTATGCTCCAATGAAAAGAAAGTTAATCCAAAGATTAACTTTCTTTAATATTTACGTTATTCGATCGATAGTCAGTCGATCTCCCACTCAAGTATATTTCCTGTCGATCCGTCTATCGCAAATTCATACTCTTTGCCGTTATAGCTGACCGTTCCTTCATACTGGATATAGCCGTCTTCGTACTCTCTCTCGAATTCCGTGATATTCCCGGCTGTTGCTCCCGGGATCCTGCCGAGAACTATCTGTCTGACACTGTCAGCGCCTATATCAGTCACATTGGAACTGCCGCTGTCATCTCCGTCATCGCGGTAATCTTCATCATCTTGATCATCGTTATCGCCCTGATCTGTCGTTTTTGAAGGGCTGCTTTCGGAGCTACTGCTCTGCGAACTGTCATCCGCAGGTGCCGCTGTGTTCTGATCCCCGGAAGAAGCATCCTTTTGATCGTTCCTTTTTTCATTGGAATCTGCTTTTTCTTCAGCCTTCTTCTCGGTCTTTTTTTCCGTCTTATGTTCCGTGCCGGAAGATGCCGGTGCGGATCCGTCATCGTTTCCGGAAGAACAAGCGCAAACAGTCATGACTATCATCATGAAGACCATCACAAGAGCAAGTATCCTTTTCAGCGCTGAACGCTTTTCCTTTTTTTCCATTTCTTTCTTACTGTCCATCAACTACCGGCAGTTCGATCACAAAGGTGCTTCCTTCACCTTTCACGCTCTCGGCGCGCACCGTCCCGCCATTCACATCCACCATTGCTTTCACTATCGCAAGTCCGAGACCGGACGAATCCTTCTTGCGCTCATCCGGATCTTCTCTGAAGAATCTATCCCATATCCTCTCGATATTTTCCGGAGCGATGCCCGGTCCGTTGTCGGTCACACTGATCACGGCATTCTTTTCTCTTCTCACATCTGCGGTCTCTGTCCTGAGCCGTAAAGTCACTTCCGCTCCCTCTTCTCGCCTATACTTGAACGCATTCCCCAGAAGATTCAGGATAGAATTCATTATCATCGCTTCATCACCGGAGACTGTCACACCCGGCTGCACATTGGAGCGCAGCGTTATGCCTTCCGCCTCGAACGCGCCCTGTTGCTCTTCGAAGATCGCTTCGCAGAGCATCGAAAGATCTATATCTTCTTTTTCTATCACGACCGTATCGGCATCGCTTCTGGAAAGAAAAAGCAGCTTGCTGAGCAGAGATGACATATCCTTCGCTTCTTTATTTATGGCGCCCAGCGCATCGCCTGCGTAATCCGGATCCTGCAAAGCATAGTCGCTCTGCGAAATGATCACCGACAGCGGCGTCCTCAGTTCGTGCGACACATCTGCCGTGAAGCGTTTTTCCTTCTCCATATTCAGCTGGAGCCTCCCGAACATCCTGTTGAAAATATCCGAAAGATGCTTTATTTCGTCCTTTCCGCTGCCGTATTCCAGCCTCCTCGAAAGGTCGCCGTCCTTCGCTATCTGCTCTGCCGCGCGGGTCACCTTCCTGACCGGAGCGAACGCTCTATGCGTTATGATATAGCCTCCGACGAACGACAGCAGCACCAGCAGCGGTACCGCGAGAATGAAGAACCTGATGAGGGCGTTCCTTGACTCCTCCTCGTGGGCATCCTTTACGATGCCTCTGACCCATACCGTACCGGCATTTGTCTCGAAGGCGCTGTCATAAACGTACCAGTCTTTTCCTTCTTCGTCCTTTTCTGTCCTCATCGAGCGGTCGTCAAAATCCGGCAGTTTGCTGATCTCGATCGGATGCCGGCCTTCTATCATCTCTCCGTTCTTATCGTAAAGCGCGATATACACCCCCGCGTCATTGAACCTGGCGCTTTTGTCGACACGCACTCCGTCTTCGGTGACGTCGATCTTTTCGCTTACATCCGATACTACCTCAAGAAGACGCGCCTTTATCTCATTCGCCGCGTTCTCGTTTTCCATGTGGGTCATGACCCCGATGAACCCGAGGGCCATGATCAGTACTATCACCGTGTACCAGATAGTTATCTTCAGTCTGATCGACATCTTTTGCTGCCTTCACGCGCCCCCTTACTTCAAAACATATCCGGCGCCGTGGACCGTCTGTATCTTCTTTTCATCGAAGCCCTCATCGATCTTCTTTCTGAGATGATGCACATAGACGTCCACCATGTTCGAGGCGCCGTCGTAATCATAGTTCCAGATGTGATCCAGTATCGCATCTCTGGAAACGACCCTTCCGGCATTCTGCATCAGGTACTCGAGGATCGAATACTCCTTCGCCGTCAGACGGATCTCTTTTTCGCCTCTCTTCGCCTCGCGCGTCGCCGTATCGAGACTCAGATCTCCGCAGACGATCACCGGATCCGCTCTTCCGCCGCTCCGTCTTGTGATCGCCCTCACTCTGGCAGTCAGCTCGTCCAGATCGAACGGTTTGACCATATAGTCGTCAGCTCCTGAGTCGAGACCTGCGATCCTGTCTTCGACCGCACCAAGCGCAGTAAGCAAAAGCACCGGCGTCAGGTCTCCGCTCGCCCTCAGCTTCCTGAGTATTCCGAGCCCCGTGATGCCGGGCAGCATTATATCCAATATTATCCCGTCATAATCCGTCACCGCAAGATAGTCCAGCGCGTCATTGCCGTCAAGGCACGAGTCGACGCTGTAGTTCTCCCGCTTCAGCTTTCTTACGATGATCTCATTGAGATCCTTCTGGTCTTCAACTACAAGAAGCCTCATGACATACCTCCCATTACCCGGGATACTAACATTTTTCCATTAAAGACATATTAATAAATATCCGCTCTGTTGTCCGGATCGGACAGCCCGTTATATATCACGCACGAGTAATCCGAAAGATCCGGCTGTGCTCCCGGCGCATCGACGAAGGCGCCTCCGGCCTTGACGGCCCCCTGGCTCGTGATGACCGGATATTTCTGATAGAGCGACTGCAGGTACTGCCCATACTTCGTGATATCTATGCCTGCGCTCTCCAGCATCATAGTCTGCAGATAGTTGACGCTGATCATATCTACCCAGCCCTTAGGGATATCGTAGTTCGCCCACAGCATGAACCTCGTGGCGTACCTGTTCATATTCTGCATACCTTCCATCCGGTTCGGATCCGTGCCGGTGACCTCCGTGTAGAAATCGTTCTCTATGGACGGCTGGTGGTCGCCGAAAAACAGAACGATGACCGGTCTGTCCGCTTCTTTGAAGTAAGCGACCAGATCGCCGAGCGCCTTGTCGGTCTGATGTATTATCTGCAGGTACTGCTCCGACTTCGGATACTCGCCCGCAAGACCTTCAAGGTCTACTGTCCTGTACTTTTCATCCATGAACATATCATACGGGGAGTGGTTCTGCATAGTGACATTGAACATGAAATACGGTTTGCTCTTGTCACGCTTTTCATATCTCGTTATGACATCGCTGAAATCATAAGCATCCGAAACATACCTTCTCAGGAATATATCTCCCGATTTTCCTTCCTCTTCAAGAAGCTTCCCCAGGGTGTACTTCGCGTTCGGATTGTTCGTGTACTCGTTCACGAACTTCTGACTGAACATGTCCTCGATCCCGCAGTAATCGTCGAAGCCCATGCTTTCATAGACACGCGGCCTGTTCCAGTTGCCCCTGAAATACGGGTGAAAGGCATGCGTAGTATATCCTTTCTTCTCGAGCGTCCTTACGAGTCCCGGCTGATCCTTTTCGATATACAGCTGGTAAGCATTGCTCGCGGGCGGCAGAAAGGCCATTGAATCTCCGGTCAGGAACTCGAACTCCGTGTTGCTTGTCCCCGCACCGAACACCGATACGTATGCGTATCCCTGGAGGCTCTCCTTTTTCAGTGCGTTCATATTCGGTATCGGATCCCTATTCGTCTCATATTCTCCATTGATCGTAAGATCCGAGAATGCTTCATCCATGATGACTATGATGTCCGGCTCCACGGCAGCGTTCTTCTTCGCCTTGCCCTTTGCCGCTCTCTTACCAAGAGCCGCCTCCGTGATCGTCCGTCCGTCATATCCGGCAAGTTCGCTTTCCACTATCCCCTCTATGGCATCAGGATCATATCCCTCCGGCGCGGAGCGATGGAGATACCTCGTATTCACAGTGAATCCGAGCAGCGCACCCTTGTTGTTATACCCTCTCATCTGATTGAAAAAGTCCGGCTTGTAGCCCCAGTTCACAAAAAGATCGGTGCCGTAGAAACAGAACGCCACCGTCGAAACGACCAGCGCTATCACCAATCTCAGAACTATCTTTGTCTTCCTTGCGGCATGTGGCATCGAGAGCCTCACAGCCAGTGCCATAGCGAGCACCGTGACCGCCACTGCGAACGATACGTCCACGCCGACAGAATACGTATAGCCTCTGGCGACCGTCATAGCCGTCGAGACGCTTCCCATGTCCATAGGCACCAGGGGCTCGCCGCGGAAATCCTTCACGTACATATTCGCAAGTCCGAACAGGAACATCGCCGGAGATATGAGTATGGCGGATATCCTGACGCTACCACAGATGCAGAACACCGCGAGGTATATCAGAAGACAGATCAGATAATTATCTATCCAGCACGCCTGGATCAGTTCGTTCAGAAAATTACCGTTCATCCTCTCGACCGCGATGATGTTGAGCATCGGGCACGCGAGGAACACTGCCCCGACATAGAGTATGTAGTATTTCGCTTCCCTGTTCGGTTTGAACATGATAGCAACCGCTGACAAAAGAGCGCATGCGACCGATGCCGCCAGCATCAGTCTGCCCGGTCCTTCGGAATCGATATAGTCTCCTGCCTGCGAAAGGCAGAACAAAAGAACGGCAGCGCCTGTCACGACTCCCGCTGCCGTCGATCTCTTCGATCTTGTAGCTATCTGCGCCAGATTATTCGGATCTTTCTCTGCCAATTTTTCTCTTTCTTATCCGCCGCCTACTCTTCCACGACGACTTCTTTGATCTCTTTCTTTGCGAAAATATCATATATGACAGGCACGACTATCAGAGTCATGATCGTAGCATATACGAGTCCGCCGATCATTACGACGGCCATGCCTCTTCCAAGAGCAGCGCCTTCGCCCCTCGCCGCTGCCATTACCGACATGGCGAGTATGGTCGTAAGAGCCGTCATCATTATCGGCCTCATCCTGGTCTTGCCGGCAAGGACTATCGCCTCTGTCCTCTCAAATCCTCTCAGCCGCAGCCTGTTGATATAGTCTATAAGGACGATGCCGTTGTTGACTACGATGCCGGCCAGCATCAGGAAGCCCATCATCGACAGCATCGATATCTCATGCCTTGCTATGAACAGCGCAATGAAGCCGCCCGTGTAAGCCAGCGGTATCGTGAACATTACTATGAACGGCGACCGGAAGCTCCTGAACTGCGCGACCATGATGAGATAGATGAGGGCTATCGAGATCAGTATCATCAGAAGCATGTCACGCATGACCTTGTTGACCGATTCCGTCTCGCCCGTTATCTCCGCTCTGTAGCCCTTCGGCATATCGTACTTATCAAGCTGTTTCTGCAGCTTGTCACTGAGCTTCTTCGTGTTGTATCCGTCCTTCGTCTGCGCAGTCACCTGCATCGCCTTGGCGCTGTCGAGGTGAGTGATGGAAGCAAGTCCGTCCCTCTCGGTCACATCGGCAAAGTCACGAAGTACGAATGTCTTCGTCTCCTCTTCGCCGTTGTCACCCGCAACAGTCGTCTCGAACTCGTAGCTGAGGAGGTTCCTTCTGGTAACGCGGTGTCTCCTGTCGACGAGTTTTACATCTATAGTGCTGCCGTCCACCTCGATCTTCGTCGCGTCCTTTTCAGTCGTGAGCTTTTGGCTTACTGCCTGATAGATCTGAGCGACACTGAGGCCCTCTTTCATAGCTTTGTTCTTCTTTATATCCAGCACGAGCTCTTTGGAGGCTTCCTCCTGCCCGTTCGATATCTCCTCGAAGCCCTTCAGATCTTCAGCCATCTTCATGATGTCCTTACTGATATCGAGGAGTTTTTCATCCTTTGTACCGTATATGTCTACCTGCAGGCCGGAGCCGAGGATCTGCGACGTATCCATGCTGGCGCCTTCGACCGTGTAGTTCTTGACACCGGACTTCTCGAGGATCTTTTCGACCTTCTTCGCGATCGCGGAGTTCTTGGCGGCATAGTCTTCATCCAGAAGCACCATCGCGGTGTAGCTCTTGTCGGAGTCATCCATGCCGAGCGTCTGCGTCTGTATCGCGCCGACAGTCGTGACGCCCTTTATCTTCCTGACCTTTTCTGTGATCTTGTCCATCTTCTCGAAATCTTCAGCCTTCGTGCTTTCAGGATCCATTTCGACTGTCATGGACATCTGCGTGCTCTCCATCTCAGGCATTATGATGACGCCTGTATCGATGGCTTTGACAGCGCATCCCGCGAGGAGCACAGCCGCGATGAGAAGCGGTATCGCCTTGTGGGCGAGACATGCTCTGAGCACGACATCGTATTTTTCCTTGATCTTGTCGAGCGCTCTGTCATCCGCAGGCTGCACGTTCCGGAGCAGATTCGATGCGAGCGTCGGTACGACGCTGAGCGCTACGATCAGGCTGGCCGTCAAGCTGAATACTACCGTGAGACACATATCCATGACGAGCTCTCTGGTGAGTCCGTTGGTGAAGAGTATCGGCACGAATACGCATATGGTAGTAAGCGTCGACGATACGATCGGGGCCTGCATCTCCCTCGCACCTTCGATCGCCGCTTTGACGGGACCGACCCCTTCGGAGCGCATCCTGTATATGTTCTCCATAACGACTATGGAGTTGTCGACCAGCATTCCGACGCTCAGTCCGAGTCCGGAAAGCGATATCACGTTCAGTGTGATGTTACTGAAGTACATCAAAAGCAGCGCGAACATGACCGAAAGCGGTATCGAGAGAGCCACTATCAGGGTCGGCCTGATCCTTCTCAGGAACAGTGCAAGGACTATCATGGCAAGGAGCGCACCCCAGAGAAGATTGCTGAGGACCTCTTTGACTATGAAGTCGATATACATGCCCTGGTCCATCAGAGGAGTGAACCTCAGACCCTTATTGTCTTTTTCCAGCTGATCGAGAGCATCATTGACGGTATTGGATACGGTGCTCGTACCCTTCGTACTCGTCTTGAAGACTCCCAGTATCTCGGCGCTGTTGCCGTTCAGTTTCGCGTAGGTGTCGTCTTCATTAGTTACGACCTTGACGGAAGCGACGTCCTTTACTCTGACGTCTCCCACTCCTTTGAGATGGACTATGATCATATTCTTGAGTTCGTCCACGTCTTCCGTCTCTTCATCTATCTTCAGGAGATATTTCGTCTCCCCATCTTCGATATATCCGGCAGGCATCGAGAAATTCTGCGCCGATATGAGGGCTGAAAGCGTATCCATCGAAAGCAGCTTGTCAGCATTGGCGCTCCCCAGCACCTTCTCCTTGTTCGCCTCGAACTCCGCCCTGCTGCTGGCAAGGTCAGAGCTGCCCGATGCGAGCTGGCTCTCCGCCTGGGCGATCTGCGCCGCGCCCGAACCGAAGGCTGCCGCCGCAGTCATCTTTCCTGACTCTACCTTGGCATAGTTCTTCGTTGCTTTCTTGACCTGCTTGGAGACTTTGTCCTTTGCGGCCTTCGCTGCTGCCTTCCTCGTCGCAACTGAAGGCAGCTCCCTGTCTATTTCTGCGATCCTGTCCACAGCGACCTGATATTTGGCCATCGTCTCCGCGTCCGCAAAACCGCTGTCTACCGCAGGCTTCATGGCATCCACGAGCTTCTGATATCCGGCCTTTTCTGCTTTCAGCGCCTTCTCATATATAACGACGCCGTTATAATCAGCATCATATGCCTGTTCCGTCGCAAGAGCCTTGTTCATCAGCTCCGTGTATTTGGCCATCTTCTTCGATGTGCTGTCCTGCTGCTTCTTCAGGTTCTTTTTCTGCTTTGCGAGCTGCGACTTTCCATTCGCTATCGCGCCTTCGGCACTCGAAAGCTGGCTCTCGGCCTCTGAAAGCTGGCTGAGGGCTTCGTCCTTTATCTTTTCGTTGAGTGAATCGACCTTTTTACTGTTAAGAGAGATCTCTACGCTCTCCTCTATCATGCCGGACAGCTGGACGCTCGCGACGCCATCCTGCCTTTTGATCACCGGAACTATCTCATCCTCGATGTACTGCGACAGTTCGCTTCCGCTCTTCCCCTTGCAGTCCACTCCGACATACATGACGGGAAGCATGTCCATGGATACCTCCAGGACGACCGGTTTCATCGCGTCTTCGGGAAGATCCACCTGATCGAGAGCCGAGGATACCTTTACCATGACGCTGTCCATATCGGTATCGTTCTCAAATTCAAGGAATACTGTCCCTGCATTCTCGCTCGACTGGCTCCGTACACGCTTGACGCCGTTGATCACAGCGATGCTGTTCTCTATCGGAGTCGTGACCGCCTCTTCGACCTTCTGCGGCGAAGCTCCGGGGTAACCCGTGATGACAGCCATATACGGAAGATTCATGTTCGGCAAAAAGTCCGTCTGCATCTTTACGAAACTCGTTGCTCCGAGTATCAGTAAAGCCAGTACGCACACAAGAACCAGATATGGTCTTTTGACGCTGAATCCTGACATTTCTTCTCCCTTTTAAAGCCGCAGCCTTGTGCCCGATGCACACGGCATCCCGAACTGCGATCTAACACTTCCTGACGCATATTTTTTGTCGCTAAAAAACATGGTCAGGGATAGTATGTATTTTACTATTTTGAGGCCCTGTTTTCAACTGCTGTCGATATTTCACAATATGTTCATTTGACCCCGGCGAAAGTGTGATGTTATTATTATCCCGATATCAGTGGGGATATCCGATGTCCCTGCCGTGATCGAGTAAGCAGATACCTTTGGCATATGGTCAAAAGCATGACCGGATATACAACCATGAACACAAATAGGATCAAAAGAACAGCAATCATAATACTGGCGATCGCCCTCCTTGCGTGCATCCCGGCGGACATTTCCGGCCCCGCGAAGGCGAACGCTGCAACAAAGGTGAAACAGCCGCTTCCATGCAGCGAGCTCGTGGACGACCTCGGAAAGGCAGCTGGCAATAAGGTCAGGTCATTCAACAGCGATACCGATATCTCAAAACTAAGCTCCGGCAAAGCTCTGATCAAATACGTCAAAAAACTTCGCAAACACAGCGTCATCAGCTTCGTCGTCATAGACGTCAATACCGGAGAAGGATTCGGAGCGAATCCGAAAAAGAAGATGTACTCGGCAAGCTGCCTCAAAGGACCTTATGTTGCTGCGCTCTGCAAATACAAGCCCGGCAGCTACAGAAGATCAAAGGGCCTGATGCGCCGGACCGTCACAGTCTCAAACAACGACACATATGCGTCTCTGCGCAGGAAATACGGTCACGGTCCGATGCGAAAACTGCGCGCCCTTACGAAGGCTTCCTCTTTCGATCCGGATTGGAAATACACATACATCAGGACACGCGACCTCGCAAGACTATGGGTCGGAACATACTGGTATTTCTACCGTGACAAGAACGCCAATTCAGTAAAATGCCGAAAGATGTACACTCACGGCACCCAGTCGTTCATCTGTAAAGGACTGAAGGGACGAGCCGTCGTACACACGAAACCGGGCTGGTATCCGGGCGGCGGACTCAACGTCCAGAACGACGCCGGCATAGTCATGGCGAAATACAACGGTGAATACTCACCGTACATCATCTCCGTCATGACGACTGCGAACGGCAAACACAAGAGCCTCCGCAAACTCGCCAGGCTGATCGATGATGTCCACCGCGACATGTACAGACTGGCGCAATAGCAAAGCAGAAAAACAGCAGGCATAGCCTCAGCGGCCGTGCCTGCTTTTTCGTTAAGATCGTTTGGTCCGTATATGCTTAGAGCTGCTTCATGAGGTTGACCATCTCGATAGCGCCCAGTGCGCAGTCGTAGCCCTTGTTTCCGGCCTTTGTGCCTGCGCGCTCAACGGCCTGCTCGATGTTCTCCGTCGTAACGACGCCGAACATTACCGGGATCCCTGTCTGAAGCGATACCTGAGCAACGCCCTTCGAAACTTCGTTACATACGTAGTCATAGTGCGATGTAGCTCCTCTGATGACTGCGCCGAGGCAGATGACTGCGTCATAGCGGCCGCTTTCCGCCATCTTCTTTGCAGCGAGCGGGATCTCGAAAGCGCCCGGTACCCATGCTACATCGATGTCCTCATCGAGAACATCATGACGGGCGAGAGCGTCCTGAGCTCCTCCGAGCAGCTTGCTCGTGATGAACTCGTTGAATCTTGCGCAGACAATGCCGATCCTCATCTGGGTGTTTACTAATTTTCCTTCAAAAACGTTCATTTTTCTTCCTCCTGTATTGTTCTCTGCTTACTCGCCGTCAGTGTTGCTCTCTTTTGCCATCCTGACGTGGAGCATGTGTCCCATCTTTTCCTTCTTCGTCTTCAGATAGAATGCGTCGACTGCCGTAGCCGGGATCTCGATCGGCACGCGTTCTACGATCTCGAGGCCGTAGTCGCCGATGCCGTCTATCTTCTGCGGGTTGTTGGTAAGCAGTCTGAGCGTCTTCGCTCCAAGGTCTCTTAGGATCTGCGAGCCGATATAGTACTCTCTGAGGTCCTCTGCGAAACCGAGGGCGAGATTCGCCTCGACAGTGTCCAGACCGCCGTCCTGAAGGTCATAAGCCTTCAGCTTGTTGATGAGGCCGATGCCTCTTCCTTCCTGCCTCATGTAGAGGATGATGCCTCTTCCTTCTCTTTCGACCTGCTGCATGGCCTGAGCGAGCTGGTCTCCGCAGTCGCATCTCATCGATCCGAAAGCGTCTCCCGTAAGGCACTCCGAGTGGACGCGGCAGAGGATGTTCTCTCCGTCGCCGATCTCACCTTTGACGAGGGCTACATGATGCTCGCCGTTCATGACGTTGATGTAGCCGTAAGCCTTGAAGTGTCCGTACTTCGTCGGCATGTCTACAGGGCCCGCCTCGCACGATACCAGCTTTGTCCTGACTTTCTTCCAGTCCTGGATCTTCTTGATCGTCGTGTACTTGAGGTTATACTTCTCAGCCATCTCGATCAGCTGAGGCATCTTCATCATCGTGCCGTCCTCTGCCATGACTTCGCAGCAGAGACCGCACTCCTTGAGGCCTGCGATCTTCAGAAGGTCTACTGTAGCCTCTGTGTGGCCGTTCCTTTCAAGAACGCCGAACGGCTTTGCTCTCAGCGGGAACATGTGGCCCGGTCTTCTGAAGTCCTGGGGCTTTGCGTCTTCTTCGACACACTTCATCGCTGTGTAGGATCTTTCTACTGCGGATATTCCCGTCGTCGTGTCCTTGTGGTCGATCGATACTGTGAACGCCGTCTCATGGTTGTCGGTGTTTTCGCTTACCATCTGCGGGATGTTGAGCTTTTCGACATAGTAGCTCGACATCGGCATGCAGATGAGGCCTCTTCCGTACTCCGCCATGAAGTTGACGTTCTCCGGCGTGGCGAACTCCGCCGCGCAGATCAGGTCACCTTCGTTTTCTCTGTCTTCGTCGTCGGATACGAGCACCAGCTCGCCTCTCGCCA
>CAMKAM010000008.1 GCA_946410475.1 uncultured Bacillota bacterium | reverse complement strand
CAGATGACGGAAGAGAGATATGCATCATGGAGGCCCCGGAGGTCGTATGGGCATGCGGCGGCATAGGCGGTCTGTTCGAGCATTCGACGAACTTTCCGCATCTGACAGGTGACGCTCTTGGCATAGCGCTCAGGCACGGCATCAGGCTGAGAGACCCGGACTACGTGCAGATCCATCCGACGACGCTGTATACAGAGAAGAAGGGGCGTTCGTTCCTGATCAGCGAATCGGTGCGCGGCGAAGGCGGCATACTCCTCAATGAGCAGGGAGAAAGATTCACTGATGAACTACAGCCAAGGGACGTAGTAAGCAAAGCCATCTTCGACGAGATGGCGAAGACGGGAGCAAAGCACGTGTGGCTGTCGATGGAGAACATTCCGGAAGATGTGATCAGGCATCATTTCCAGAATATATATGAGACATGCCTTGAAGAAGGCTACGATGTGACGAAGGAGCCGATACCCGTCGTCCCCGCACAGCACTATTTCATGGGCGGCGTCGATGTCAACAGCGACAGCAAGACGAATATGCAGCAGCTGTACGCTGTAGGAGAGACCAGCTGCAACGGAGTGCACGGGGCGAACCGTCTGGCGAGCAATTCGCTTCTTGAAAGCCTTGTGTTCGCGCAGAGGGCAGCGGTGCGCATCGGAAAAGAGTTTTCGTCAGTGAAGAGGGGCGAGGCTGCGGATGCGCTTGACCTTGAGGCATACAAAGATCCTGCGGCTCTGTTCGCTTCATACAGAGAAAACATACTGGCAGAGATCGAAAGGAACAGGAAAAGACATGAAAATAAATAGCATAACGATGGACCTCCACGCGGAAGAACTGATACGGATGGCGCTGAAGGAGGATATCTCGAGCGAAGACGTTTCGACGAACTCAGTGATGCCGGAATCTGTCAGAGGCACGGTCGATCTGATCGCGAAACAGGACGGCGTGATATGCGGTCTTCCCGTATTCGAGAAGGTGTTCAGGCTGCTCGGTGATGATATCGAGATCGTATTCTATGCTGCCGACGGCGATGATGTGAAGGCAGGACAGAAACTGGCGTGCATGACAGGAGACATCAGGGTGCTTCTGTCGGGCGAGAGGGTGGCCCTGAACTATCTGCAGCGCATGAGCGGCATCGCGACATACACCAGGACAGTGGCGAAGCTGCTGGAAGGCAGCGGTACGAAACTCCTTGACACGAGGAAGACGACGCCGAACAACAGGATATTTGAAAAGTATGCCGTGACGGTAGGCGGAGGGCACAACCACAGATACAATCTGTCGGATGGAGTCATGCTCAAGGACAACCACATCGGAGCCGCGGGCGGCATCACGAAGGCTGTTGAGATGGCGAGAGATTATGCGTCCTTTGTCAGGAAGATCGAGGTCGAGACGGAGGATCTCGATATGGTAAGAGAAGCGGTCGAAGCAGGCGCCGACATCATCATGCTCGACAATATGGATCACGATACCATAGCTGAGGCGCTCCGCATCATAGACGGAAAGGCCGAGACGGAATGCTCGGGCAACGTTACAAAAGAGAACGTGGCGGCTCTCCGCGATCTGGGAGTCGACTATATTTCCAGCGGCGCGCTGACTCATTCGGCGGGGTGCCTGGATATATCGATGAAGAACCTGCACCCGGTCGCTGAATAGGGGCGAACGCAAAAGATGGATAAGAACAGGAGAACAGTTGGAAAAGATGAAGACTGAAGAGAGGAGAAACCGAATTCAGGAGATCCTGGAGACGAGCGAAGAGCCGGTCTCGGGGAGCGCGCTGGCAAAGCGCTTCGGAGTCAGCCGGCAGGTGATCGTAACAGATATAGCGATCCTGAAGAGCCGCATGCCGGATCTTGTTTCGACGGCGCGGGGCTATATAATGATGCGCTCCGATGAAAGAAGATGCGTCTTCAAGGTCTTCCACACCGAGGAGCAGACGGAGGACGAACTGAACGCCATAGTGGAACTTGGCGGGAAGATACTTGATGTCTACGTCGACCACAGGATATACGGGACGATCAGGCGTCCGCTCGAGATAAGCAGCAGGCGCGACGTGGGAAGATTCCTCGAGGATATAAACAGCAGCGCAAGCTCGCCTTTGATGAACATCACAAAGGGATATCACTTCCATACGGTCCAGGCAAGATCCGAGGTCGTTCTGAAAGAGATAGAGGAAATGCTGCGAGGTAAGGGGTATCTCATAGAAACTCTGCCCGGACCGGTCATATACGATCCGAAGGAGTATGGAAAGGAATGATCCGTCAGGGGAGAGAAACGGCAGAAGAAAGATTGCAGAAAAAGAGCCGTCTGTGTTTTCAGGCACAGGCGGCTTTTGCTTACTGGATTTTCGCTTACAGGAAAATGTATTTGCAGACGAACAGCGCAGCCAGGATGTACATGAGCGGCGTGAGCTTGTCGCGTTTTCCACAGAGCAGGTTGATGACTACGTACGATATGCAGCCGATCGAGATGCCTTCGAACATGAGGAAGCCGACCATGATGAGGGCCAGCGCCGTTGCCAGAAGGACTGCGTTTGCGTCCATCCCTGCGTCATGCAGAATGTTCGGGTTGACGGCGCAGATTTATAGTATATCAGCGTATCCGCCGGTGTACAGCAAAACTATATATTGTACGAACATTGTAAAGTTTGTGATAATCGTTTAGAATGACGATATGGAAACAATTGAGAAGCGTAGTTCGCGCTGCGTGATGTAAGGAGCGAAATTATGTTTGGTAAACTTTTTGAGCTGAACGACAATACCCTTCCGGTTATTGAAGAAATAGGGAATCACATGCCGGGAGGCTTTTTCATATACAAAGCCGAGGAGCCGGAAGAGATCCTGTACGTGAACAACGCTGTGATCGCTATGTTCGGCTGCGGGGATCCGGAGGAGTTCAGGGAGCTTACCGGAAACACGTTCAAAGGAATGGTGCACCCGGAAGATTACGCGCAGGTGTCTGCGGCTATCGTGCAGCAGATAGCAGCCGCGGGCGTGGAGAAAAATGACCATGTCGAGTACCGCATAATCAGAAAGGACGGAAGCGAGCGCTGGGTCGATGACTTCGGCAACTACACCGAAACGGACGCTTACGGCCCCGTCTTCTACGTCTTCCTTTCGGACATAACCGAAAAGAGGGAGCGCATGGAAGAGGACATCGCAGCGAGGAACGCCGTGATCGAAGCGCTCGGAAGATCGTACCATACCATGTGGCTTATCAACGATGTGGAAACGGAATCGTTCTCGCTTTACAGAGGCGATATAGCCGGAGAGACGACGCACGCCGCTCCCATTAGGGATGCGCTTACTAAGATGAAATACTCTCAGGCGAAAGAGTTCTACATCGACACTACGGTCGACCCGGTAGACAGAGAGCGCCTGCAGAAAGAGCTTTCGCTGAGCAGCATAGTCAGCAGGCTCAACGAAAAGCCGCAGTTCAACATCAACTATCTCAGGCTCATGGGCGAAGGACCGAGCAGATACTTCCGCATCGAGTTCGCGAAGATCGACATGCCGAACGGAAAGATGGGCGTGGTCTGTGGATTCAAGGATGTGGACGAGGACGTCAGGGAGAGCATGGCCGTCCAGGAAGCGCTTGTGGAAGCGAAAAAGACGGAGCAGGAAAAAAACAAGCTGATGGAGGAGGTGCAGTCAGCGGCGAAACTTGCCGATCTGATGGGATCGGTCGCTTCGCTTCTTTCGAACATGCCGGCGATGAGCTTCTCGAAGGACGCTCAGACCGGAAAGTACCTCGCCTGCAATCAGGCCTTTGCGGAGTACGCTTACAAGGCTGATCCGGACGGGGTCATAGGTCTGACCGACCATGAGATATTCGACAAGGAAACGGCGGACCACTTCGTCGAGGACGACCAGAAGGCCACTGCTATGGACGAGCCGTACATCTTCTTCGAAGACGTGCCGGACGCCGCCGGAAACATGAGATACCTGCAGACGACAAAGCTCAAGTTCACAGATTCCACGGGAAGGCTGTGCACCCTTGGCATGTGCGTCGATGTCACGGAGATGAGCAGGGCCAAGGCCGCCGAGGCGGAAGCGAGGGTCAAGCAGCAGGAACTCGACGAAAAACTGAAACTGCACGAGCAGCTCATCGAGCAGGAGAAGAGCAGGGAGCAGCAGACGCAGCTGATCACAGCGCTCTCGTCCGACTACTGGAGCGTCTACCATATCGAGCTCGACAAGAACCAGGGCGTGTGCTATCAGTCGCATTCCGGCATCAATGATGGCTTCAGCGTAGGAGACCGCTTCCCGTACATGGAGGCGGTAACGTCGTACGCCGACAGATATATAACGGACAAATACAGGGGCGAGTTCATGAAGTTCGTCCAGCCTGACAATATACGTGAAGGGCTGAAGAACCAGAGGGTCATCTCGTTCAGATACATGGTAGACCGCGGCGAAGGCAGGGAGACCTATGAGATGATCAAGTTCGCCGGAGTGCGCCATCCCGAGGACAGAGACGATCACATCGTCCATGCAGTCGGAGCGTGCTTCACCGATGTCGATGCCGAGACGAGGGAGTCGCTGGAGCAGAGCGAAGCTCTGAACGACGCTCTGGCCGCGGCGGAGCAGGCGAATAAGGCGAAGACCGCCTTCCTCTCGAACATGTCGCATGAGATCAGAACGCCGATGAACGCCATCATAGGCCTTAACAGCATCGCGATGAACGATCCGGAGACGGCGGAGGGCACGAAGGAATACCTCGGCAAGATCGACACATCGGCGAAGCATCTTCTGAACATCATCAATGACATCCTCGATATGTCGAGGATCGAGTCCGGAAGGATGGTAATAAAGAACGAAGAATTCTCGTTCCCGAAGGCCCTCGAGCAGGTCAACACGATGATCAGCGGCCAGTGCCGCGACAAGGGGCTCCACTATGAGTGCAGAGTAAGCAAAGACATCGCCGACTGCTATATCGGAGATGACATGAAGCTGCGCCAGGTGATGATCAACATCCTTGGAAACGCGGTGAAATTCACGCCTGAAGGAGGCAGCGTCCTGTTCAGGATCGAGGAGATCGCCGAGCTCGACAGCAAGTCGACCCTCAGGTTCACGATCAAAGACACGGGCATCGGAATGGACAAGGACTACATACCGTACCTGTTCGATGCGTTCTCGCAGGAAAACGCGTCATCCGCCAACAGCCTGGGCAGCACGGGCCTTGGCATGCCGATCACGAAGAACATCGTAGAGCTGATGAACGGCACGATCGATGTCGAAAGCGAAAAGGGCAAGGGATCGACCTTCACTGTCACGATCACGCTCGACAAGGTGAAGGAGAGTCTGAGAAGCGCGGATGGAGCCGAAATAGCCCCGCATGAGATGAGCGTTCTCGTGATCGATGATGACCCTGTTGCGTGTGAGCACGCGAAGATCGTCCTCGGCCAGGTCGGAGTCAGCTGCGATACGGCTGAGTCGGGCAGTGAAGCTCTGGATATGGTAAGCGTGCGCCACGCGAGGATGGACAATTACGATCTTGTCCTCGTCGACTGGAAGATGCCGGATATGGACGGCGTCGAGACAACGAGGCGGATAAGGGAGATCGTAGGCCACAAAACTCCGATAATAATACTCACATCATACAACTGGGACGATATAGCGGATGAGGCGAGAGAGGCCGGAGTGGACAGCTTCGTTCCAAAGCCGCTGTTCGCGGGAACCGTCATGGACGAATTCAAAGAAGCATTCGTCAGAAAGAACAGGATCCTTCTCGCCAGCAAGGCGGACCTCGAGGGCTGCCGCGTGCTGCTGGCTGAAGACGTCGAGATCAATGCCGAGATCGTGATGATGATCCTGAAATCCCGCGAGATCGAAGTTGAACTTGCAGTCAACGGACAGGAAGCAGTCGATATGTTCATGAAGAATCCGGTCGGCTACTACGACGCTATCCTCATGGATATGAGGATGCCTGTAATGGACGGCCTTGAGGCGACGAAGATGATCCGTTCTTCCGGCCATGATGACGCGGAGACGATCCCGGTCATCGCGCTTACTGCGAATGCCTTCGACGAAGACGTGCAGAGGAGCATGCAGGCCGGACTCAACGCCCACCTGAGCAAGCCGGTAGAGCCTGAAGCCCTGTTCGAGACACTGGAGAGTCTGGTGAAGTAGCAGCAGGCCGAACATGCCATATCGGAATGCCGCCGGGGACTCGAACCCGAAAGGGCATATAACTGAAACTGACAAGGAACACAGCCCTTGTCAGCTCACGATGGTTTTGGATTTGGTGGGAGGACACTCTCCGTGTCATCTCTTTTTTACTTTAACTCTGTATTCTCCTTTTCTCTTACATTTTCCAACCCTTAACTTTTGATTCGTGGTTTTTACACCGCTTTACTATAGTAGATACAGAAAACGCTGAGTTTCCCCGCCTTTTTTTTAAAAAATCCGGCAAGGGGGCCTGCCCCTTGCCGGCGTTTGGGAATGATCTATTTGACTATGACCGTTACTTTCTTGTAGATGCCGTTCTGAGCGAAGGCATATACATAGCATTTGCCATTATGCTTTGCCTTGACTACTCCTTTGGACGATACTGTCGCGACATTCGTGTTCGTCGACTCATATCTCACTCCAACGTGCTTCTGCACTTTCAGCTTCTTGGATCTCGGCACCATTTTTGCTCCGAGCTTCAGGCTGCTTCCATTCCTGAGGTTTCTCGCTTTTTTGATTACAGCCTTCTTGATCGTGACGCTCTTGTGGTCTCCGATCTTGCCGCCTTTCGTCGCGACGTGGATGAGCTTCGATGTCGATACTACGTCGCTGTTCCTGTCAAGTGCGACGACTATGAACTTGTAGTATGTTCCCTTCTTGATCTTCTTTCCGGCGACTTTGCTGAACGTTTTCGACGTTCCTGTCACTGTCGCGAGCTTCTTCGGTTTGTTGGTCTTTCCGCACTTGTTCGCATAGACGACGTATTTTTTGGCTCCGCTTACCTTTGTCCATTTGAGCGTTATCGCTTTCTTTGTCTGCTTTGGCGACTTGAGCATGAGCTTCTTAAATTCCGAACCGGAGGGGTCTTTCTCCGAATTCATATTCGTTATCGTCTTGTCAGCAGTTTTGTCGCTTACTCCGGGTCCCACGCTGTTTGCGGGATCCTTTTTCTTAACGGTGATCTCGATCACCGCCGGCTTCGTCAGGCTCGCATTAGTCGCGTAAACTTTCGGATTGCCCAGCGTATTGTATCTGTTCTCGTTGATGAGATACTTAAGATATACTTTTCCGGGCGCCTTAGCCGTCATTGTCATCTTGCCTGTGCTGCTGTTCTTTGTAAGCGATGCGACGGATTCATCCGATACAGTCCATTTTCCATAGTCCTCATCAAAACCATAATATTTGCATTTGTTCGCATTAAGGCCTTCAAGTGCAATGGTATCGACTCTGAGCGTGTCACCCTGTCTCATCGTTATGTCATCGCTCTGGCCTTTCAGTTGAACGATCTTCAGAGGCAGCAGCGGCATCAGGCGGTCTACTACGCTTTCTACGGTTGAAAGCTTTTCTGTAAAGGAAGCATTAGTTGATGCCATAGGCACATTGCCGGCCATAGCCTGGATCGATTTGTTCGCGTCGTCGATATCCTTGATCTCATTCCAGTCGAGCCCCTCCGGATCAGCATATCCCGCATTGGTGACAGCTCTTTTCTTGAGGTTTGCCTGCGAATTCTGCGTGAAGTCCGCTATTACGTTTGCTTCGCCCTCACTTTTGTAATATCCATAGTCGAGCACCCTGACTCTGTAGGATATGGAGACCGGGCAATTATAGCTCGTTACCATCTCTTTTGTTTTTTCAGTCTGTTTGAGCATAACGCCGGTGTACGGAGGAAGCTCGACAGACACCTCATGTCCCGTACTCAATTCCTCAGATCTTGCTTTAGAATTCGACCAGCCGTTCTGTATTTCTTTGCTCATGGTGAAAGAATTCTCGAATTTTATGCTTCCGACAAGCGGGATCTGCGGCTCAGTTCCGACTGTGATCGTATTGCCGTACGAATAATTGCTGCTTCCGTTTACCTCACTGGTGACAGACGCGCTCTGTGTCATCGTCAGATTCTGTGAGATAACAGCCGTCAGCGCCGTGTTGTTCCTTGCGTCGCTGGCATAAGCTCCCTGATTCGTAGTTACGTCATTGACGGTCGTCGAAACATAATTTCCGTCCTTGTCTTCCGGAAGTATCGGATTGACTTTGAAGTCACTGAATACGACTGCCATAAGGTTTACAGGATTAGGCGTCAACATATTGATTCCGGCATAATAGCAGTAGTAGAAGACCGGACCGCTCGTTGTATCTTCTTGATATCTGGACGAATAATCGAGAAGTTTTTTCATTGCAGGATAAAACTGTGCATACGGATTGTCGGTGTTTTCTTCTGAGACCAGTTTCAGCATATCGTGCTCTGCCTGCTTCATCGAATTTGCACTCTGAAGATTCGTTGAATTATAAAACTCCGCCGGGTTATCATCTGGTGAATAGTGGCCGTTTACTGCCTCTGTCAAACGAGGGATGACGGCTTCCATCCCGGGATGGCTGTCTTTGCTTTTCCAGATCGCCCGTCCGATATTGTCCCAGTGTTCTTTCGAACTGTATTTTATGTGTAAGTTGATGATGCTGTTAGCATGTTCCCCTAAACAACTGTTCCGGGCGCTTAACATATTCTCGAAAAATACAAAATCGCTTTCGGCGAATTTATCAGTGTTGACTTTGAAGTAATTCACCCCGTCTACAGCATAGTTGTCCGGGATCTCGGCCGGCTGCTCGTTCGTTGCAAAAGCAGACTGCGGAGCCCCGACTGCCACCATACATGCAACAGTCAGGACGCACAGCGCTTTTTTCAGCACGTCGGCCGGTCTGTTTATCTTTTTTCTCATAACCTTGCCCTCCCCAAAATTGTGCTTTGATGATTGATGATACATCAATTGGAATATCTCAATAATATAGATACATAAAAAGAAAATAGTCCCCGAATAATTTAGAACTTTATTCAGAAAAAGTGAAATAGTCGTGGAAAGAGTGGTATCTCCGCTGGTATAATCGAATCGAACACATAAGCGCTGATGTGAATGATAATGATGAAGAGGAGGCTCAGATATGAGAGTAATAGATCTTACTCGGGCATTTGAACCGGAGATGACGGTCTTTCCCGCAAAGAAGGCGCCCTTGTTCGAGGCGGCTGGCACACACGAAAAAGACGGGTACAGCGAAACGATCATCAGGCTGTTCACTCACACGGGGACTCACGTTGATCCGCCCCGGCATATGTATGCGGACCGGACTTCTTTAGATCAGTTCCCGGTGTCGCAGTTCATAGGCAAGGCGCTTGTGATAGACGCGAGGGTGGCAGAGGAAGCTGATGGAAGTGAAGAGAAGGCGATCACTATGAAACACCTCGAGCCTTATGGAGAGAAGCTTGAGAAGGCTGATTTTCTTCTGTTCAATACGGGGTGGGATGCAAAGTGGAAGGATGCATCGTACTTTGAAGGCTATCCATGCGTAGATGAAGAAGTGCTGGAATATATCCTTGCAGGCAGCTACAAAGGGATCGGTTCTGATACATACAGTCTGGACCCCATGTCTCCAACGGAGCATCCCAGGCATTACAAACTATTCAAAACCAAGGACATCATCAATATCGAAAATCTTTGCAATCTGGACAAATGCGGGTCCGAACTGTTCCGGTTCAGCTGTTTTCCGATAAAGATCAAGGACAGCGACGGCGCAGCAGCGAGGGCAGTAGCCTGGTTCGAGTAGCAGCTTGTTCGGGCGAATGAGAAAACAAGAATGGAGAAGGAGTGCCCGGCACTCCTTTTTTGGTGTGTCTACATATACTTTAGCGGGTGTGTGACGATCTATGTGACGTTTTTTCGACTCGGCGCACGAATCTGTGACGGTTTTTATGACGGTATCTCCGCTATCATTAAGATACAGCAACAAAGGCAATGACCCGAATGAGGATGAGATCAAAACAAAAAAAGAAAGGGGAAACCAAAATGAAAAAACGGATACTTATTCTGGCGTTGGCCTTAGCGGTGATAATGAACACTATGCCGGTCTTTGCCATGACGGAGGCAGAGGAAACTACAGATACGGCCCAGACAGCCGTGCAGCAGGAAGAAATGATCGAAGAGGCGAAGGAAGAACCTTCTATGGAAGCAAAGGCTGAAGAAGAAGCACCTCAAAAGGCAGAAGCAGAAACTGAAACAGCCCCGACTGAAAACAATGATCAGGTCTCAGAGGAGATAAAGCCGGAAGCACAGGAGCAGGAAAAAACTGAAACGACGACTCCGGATGCGGCTCCTGTAAAGAGTACAGCTAAGAAGACTCTCGGAAGCTCTACAGCAGCCCAAACTCTGAAAGTCGTATGGCACTTCAATATCCTCGGAGAAGATGGGGAATACAAAGAAGTGAAGGCTTACACACAGAGCGTAAAGAGCGGCGCAAAGACGACCAACATCGCGCTCACAACAGCCACAAGCTATGTAAAACCCAGCTCAGTAGTGATAGACGGAAAAACTTACAACTATGTGACATCCTGGAAGGACGCTGCAGGGAACACAGTCAGCTTCCCGCTCACAAGGACATATGATGAGATAGCAGATCTTGCAGGAGACGGAACGACGACAGATATCCAGCTCTATGCTCAGTACAGATCCCAGATAAAGATCACGCTCCACTTCAACGAAGTGAGAAGAACAAACGGTACGATCATCAACACAGAGCAGTCCAACAACATATCCGGAAACGGCGGATGGAGCTTCACGAAGAAAAAGCTTGAGAATGCTACAGGACTTAGAAGCGGCGACTCGTTCACATACGAAGGCTACAGATATACCTACACAGGAAAGTGGATCGACGCAAATGACAACATCATAGATTCCTCGAGCTCGATAGCTCTTTGGAACAAGGACGGACATAGCAGTGGAAACACTTACTATCTGAACGAAGACACAGATCTGTATTTCATGCCGATCTACGACAAGACGATGATCCAGGGACTCGATTACTTCTACATCGACAACATCTCAACAGGTTCCGGTTCCTGGTCGAACAGAAACAGCGAAGGAGTAAGAAGCGACTTCTCGGCCCTGACACACACATTCAAGGATCCGGAAGACGGCACTCCGCAGGACCACTACAACTTCGAATACTGGAAGAATGACGAGACAGGCGATATCTACAAAGCAGGCGAATCATTCACATACAAAGTCGACAGCAGCCTTCCGGAAGGAACTGTGACAGAAGTCAAAATGTACGCTTACTGGCAGCCTTCGGTGATCGTCAACTACCATGTCAACGGCGAGACGGTCAAATCGGTAGAGAGCTTCGATGAATCAATAGAAGCATACGGATTCGTTCCGGAACTCGAAGCCGGCACATTCACAGGATGGTACGCATCGGAAGAAGCAGACGCAGAAAAAGTTGCGGAAGACATGAGCTACAGCGCGCCGGAGATCACAAAGGATGCAGACTCCATGAAGACGATAGATCTCTACGCAGGAATCGAAGTACCGGTCGAAGAACCCGATCCGGAGCAGCCGGGCGAAATACCTGAGTCCACTGAAGAGAAAACTGTCATCCCTGCTGATGACAAGGACGATGAAAAGAAAGCCGAAGACACGAAAAAGCACGAGGGAAATGATAAGTCCGAGAAAAACGACAAGTCCGACAAAAACGATAGAAACAGCAGCAACGAAACAGAAGACACAAACGCACCCGCTATGGTGATCACAGATCAGAATACGCCGCAGGCACCTGCAGCTCCGGGCAGCGAAGATCAGGGAAAGACGGAAACGATCAATGACGGTGCAACTCCGCTCGCGATGGTAGAAGACAGCGAAACCCCGATGGCAGGATTCGGAGCATGGGCTCTCGTAAACCTGATACTCACGATAGTGACTATCCTGGGAAGCCTGGCAATGATGATCGGAAATCTCAGAAGAAGAAAAGAGAACGAAGACGAAGAGACACTTGAAACAAAGAAACGCCGCCGCATAATGAGATCGCTCACGATCGTTCCGGCAATCGCAGCTCTGATAGCATTCATCATCACAGAGGACATGAGTCTCCCGATGGTACTGACAGACAAATGGACGATCCTCATGGCAGTGATCGCGATCGCACAGGCAGCCCTGATGCTCTTCGCAAGAGATAAGAAAGAGGAAGAAAGATACGAGGAGGAAATGATAACAGCATAAGAGAGACAAGTAACTGATAATGAGCCGTTTGAGGTGATAGTATCCGCGCCTCACAGCGGAATAAGAAATGAGAAAGGAGCGCCGGAAGGCGCTCCTTTTCAGTTGTGGTACTGAATTGAATTGCACCGGCGAATACGCTACAATTGATGAAGATATGATAGTGGATGAGCAGGAGGTGCGATCGAATGAAAGAAAGACTGAAAAGACAGCTGGAGTTTTCGCTTGAGATAGATAAGGAAAAGAACGTCTTTCGCCAGACGCATCTTTCGGGACACGGGCGAAACGAAAATGACGCCGAGCATTCCTGGCATATGGCGATAATGGCTTACCTCCTCCGGGAGTACTCGAACGAGCCCGTGGATATCGCGAGAGTGATGCTCATGTGTCTCATCCACGATGTCGTCGAGATAGACGCGGGGGATACATACGCGTATGATGAAGCGAGCCTTGCGACCCAGCAGGAGAGAGAGGACAAGGCAAAGGAGAGATTGTTTTCGATGCTTCCGCAGGATCAGGCGGAGGAGCTGACGGAGATCTTCGAGGAGTTCGAAGCGTATGAAACGCCGGAATCGAAGTTCGCCCATGCGATGGACAATCTCCAGCCGGTGATACTGAACAACAGCAACGGCGGAGGAGACTGGAAGGAGCACGGCGTCACTGCGGAGCAGATCTACGGACGCCAGCGGAAGACGGCGCTCGGATCTGAGGAGTTGTTTGAAGTGGTCGACCGCATCATCAGGGAGAATATCGACAAGGGCAGTATCAAAGAATGATCTGTGCTCCAAATGATAAAAGAAATGCATATCATGGTATTGACTGCTGTGGTAGAATAGACGGGCGGCCGCATGAAGGCCGCTCATAATATTATGTAAGCAGAAAGGATATCAGAAATGAAAAGGATCTTAACGATACAGGACATATCATGTCTCGGAAAGTGCTCGATCACGATAGCCCTCCCGGTGATCTCGGCGCTTGGAGTGGAGGCGGTGATACTGCCGACGGCAGTTCTTTCGACGCACACGATGTTCGACAACTGGACATGCAAAGATCTGTCCGACCAGATAGAGCCGATCACGGCACACTGGAAGAGCGAAGACGTGAAATTCGATGCGATATATACGGGTTACCTTGGAACGATCGAACAGATCGATCAGATGAAGCAGCTCTTCAAAGACTTCGGCGGAGAGGACACACTGATATTCGTCGATCCGGCCATGGGGGACAAGGGAAAACTCTATCCCGCCTTCGATATGGCTTACGCGAAGAAGAACGCTGAGCTCTGCGCCTGCGCAGACATCATCGTCCCGAATATCACAGAGGCTGCGTTCATGACGGATATGGAATACCGCGAAGAGTACGACGAGGCCTATGTGAAGGAGATGCTCGGAAGGCTGAACGATCTGGGAGCTAAAGTAAGCATCCTGACAGGCGTCTCGCTCGAAGAGGGCAAGACGGGCGTGATGGGCTACGAGCGCGAGACGGGCGAGTACTACCTCTACCAGAACGACAAGGTAGATGCGGCATATCACGGCACAGGCGATCTTTTCTCCAGCACGGTCATCGGAGAGATCATGAAGGGTCTGGACTGGAGAGATGCAGTAAGGATAGCTGCCGACCACACGGCGCACACCATAGAGGTGACGCTTGAGAATCCGGCGGAGCCATGGTACGGGGTCGACTTCGAGGCGACTATGCCGGAGCTGATAGCAGCGAAATAGATATATGCGAAAGCAAAAGGACATGGCCCTTATGCCATGTCCTGTTTTTTCTGTCGATATCCGATCTACTTGTATCCGTAGTAAGCATCTATGCCGTCGGCTATGCCCTTGACCATCTTTTTCTGATACGATGCTCTCTGCATCCTGCGGTCTTCAGACGGGTTGCTCATGAAGCCCATCTCGATGAGTGTGGTCGGGATCTTGCTCCAGTTGCTGCCGGTAAGATCGTTCCTCTTTGAAAGACCGCGGTTCTTCGCGCCTGTCCTCTTGCAGTATTTCGTAAGGACGCATTTTGAGAGGCGCTTGCTCTTTCTGTTGACTTTGGCCGTCGCGTATCTGTTTGCCTTGGTCTTGTAGAGACAGCTGGCTCCCGACGGACCGGAAGCGCCTGCGTCGTCGGCATGGAGCCTTATGCAGATATCCGCACCGCTGCGGTTCGCTTTGATAGCGCGGATCCTGTTGCTGATGTTCACATTATTCTTTGTGCGGACCATGTAGACTTTGTATCCGCGGCTCTCGAGTTCCTTCTTGAGTTTTTTCGCTATCGTAAGGTTCAGTTTGTATTCGGGCACTCTCGTGACTACGCCTGTGGTGCCGCCGGCGACCTTGATCTTTCTCCGGGAAGTATTGGGTCCGATCCTTTCGAGACCGGAGTTGGCATGCTTTTGGTGGCCTGCTTCGATCGCGATCTTTGGGCGCGCTTTCTCTTTTGCTGCAGCCTTCTCTAAGGAAGCAAAGCTTCCGAGCGATATTGTGAGCGCTATCACGCATACTGCGCAGATGATGATCCTTAAAGGCTTGTTGTTTCTCATTTTTACAGGTACCGGGTCCTGATAAGGACCGTCTCCTTTCCGTTGCTTGTCTTCAACTATATATGCTGCGGGTAAGTATATCAGAACAGAAGGCACTTTTTCATTTTCACACAAAAAGTTCACATTTTCATCAATATGAGTTTTAGATTGACATTGTTTGAGGTATTAAAGTATTATTTACAGAAGACTTGAAAACGGGGGGATTATCTGGTCTTGGGTTTGTGGTTTATTTTTATTCGATCAAGGGAGAAGAGATATGTTATTTACAAAAGAAACAGATTATGCGATCCGCTTCTTTCGTACGCTTCAGGACGGCAAACAGTATCCCGTCAGTGAGATAGCAGAAAGAGAGATGATCCCGCAGCAGTTCGCTTACAAGATATTGAGAAAACTCTCAAAAGCGGGCTATGTCAATGTCACGAGGGGCGCGAAGGGCGGATGCAGGCTCGCGGTCGATCCGACTGAAGTGACGCTTCTCGAGCTCGTAGGCACCATAGAGTCGAAAAAGGCTTTCGTGCCGTGTCTCGATGCGGATTACTCGTGCGAGTATCGCAGCGCGCATGACGGATGCAAAGTTCATGAGAACATGAATTTTGTTGAAGAGCAGCTGAAACAGGGTCTTGCGGGAATCAGCATAGATGATATCCTTAATAAGGATATGATTTAACCGATCCGGACATGACTCGCCGGATCAGAGGAGGGAGAAAGACAGAACAACATGGATGAAGTCAAATTTGAGAACAGGTACACTGAGAACAAGAAGATAGTCAGAGAGTTCCACAAATACATTCTCTGCAGACCGCAGAGGCGTATAGGGCTCGCCTGCATCATAATAGCGATCGCATCGGCGCTGTTCATGCTGCTGGGCATGGCAGGCCTTATCCACATCTCGCAGAACAAGGCGACGATCTTCTGGGAGATATCGATCATATGCATGATTCTCGGTGTACTTCTCAATCTCTATTACAGGATGACGGCGATGATCGCCATGGCTCAGGACAGAAAGAACATGGAGGGCAATATTCCCGAGACGATCATCCAGTTCTCGGATGAGGATGTCGTCATTTCCGAACTGGGGAAGATCAAGACGTTCCACTACAGAGAGCTTGGCGAACTGATGGAGACGAAGAACCTGTTCATCCTCATGATCGCGAAGTATGCCGCGATAGTCGCTGTAAAGGACAAATTCTCATACGGTGATGCGGAATCGTTCAGAAAGTTCATCAAAGAGAAGTACGATCCTGAGTATTCGGCATAAAAACACCCGGGAAGAGCGAAATATCCTCAAAGCTGTTGACATAGCATGAGGATATGATATAATGACGCAGTCGCTTTACCGTGATGCAGTGATACAGTGGTAGAGCAATAAAGTTAGAGAACGATCGCAGAAAGGCTGAAAATGGACATAAAAGAACTGAACCTGAAACCGACAGAGGAACTGAAACTGATACTTGGAGGGATCTATCAGAAACGCGGCTACAAAAAATTCAAGATGAGCCGGTTCGAGGAATATTCGCTGTACGCGGCGAACGAAGACTTCCTCAAGGGTGACAAGGTCATCACGTTCACCGATCTTGACGGCAGACTGATGGCTCTCAAACCGGACGTTACTCTTTCGATCATAAAGAACTCGCAGGCGACGCTCGAAGCCGGCGAGAGATTTTATTATATCGAGAACGTTTACAGAGAAGATAAAGAGAGCAACAACTTCAGGGAAGTATCGCAGATGGGTCTCGAGTCGATAGGAAACGTCGACCGTGATGAGATCACGGATGTCGTCTCCCTTGCGGCCGAGTCACTGGAGAGGATATCGGAGGACTACATCCTCGAGATATCTGACATGGAATTCGTGACGGAGCTGCTGGGCTCGATGAACATGGCTTACGACGACTATGTCCACATACTCAGGCTCATCAGACAGAAGAACATCGACGGCATCAGGAAGATCGGTGCTCAGGCGAAGCTGAGGAAAGAGCAGATCGATGTCCTCGAGAAGATCCCGGAACTGTACGGATCTCCGGATGATACGATAGCCCGGGCGAGAAAGCTGGTAGTCAATACCGCTATGGCGGACGCGCTCGACGTCCTCAGGGATGTCTGTAAGGGTCTCGATGAGAGAGGGGTCTCCGGGAACATAAAGATAGACCTGTCAACGGTCAATGATATAGATTATTACAACGGAGTGATATTCCGCGGATTCGTCGATGGCATATCGGCGAACGTCCTGTCCGGAGGGCAGTACGACCGCGCTATGAGGCTGTTCGGAAAGAACGTAGGAGCCATCGGCTTCGCGATATATCTGGATGAGATAGACAAACTCGAATATATAGACCAGATGTCTTCTGCGGAAAGTGCCGCGGGAGGCGGAGCTGCGAGCGAACACGAGATGATCAACATCGCGCTGCCGAAGGGAAGGCTCGGAGATCAGGTCTATGATATGCTTACAAAGGCCGGCTATGAATGCCCGGACTATGCGAACAACGACAGGAGGCTCATCGTCGAGAGCCGCGAGGCGGGGCTCAGATACCTTCTCGTCAAACCCAGCGACGTAGCCGTATATGTCGAGCACGGAGCGGCCGATGTGGGGATCGTCGGCAAGGACATCCTCATGGAGAACGAGCCGGACATATATGAACTGCTGGATCTCGATATCGGAAAGTGCCGCATGTGCGTCGCGGCTCCGGTCGGATTCGAGGATGACAGGGACCGCACGCTGAGGGTCGCGACGAAGTACGTGAACTCCGCGAAAAAGTACTTCACCGAAAAGAACCGCAACATCGAGATCATCAAGCTGAACGGCAGCATAGAGCTCGGACCGATCCTCGGACTGACGGACGTCATCGTCGATATTGTGGAAACAGGGACGACGATCAAGGAGAACAACCTCGAGATAGTACATGCGTTCAAGGATATCAGCGCGAGGTTCATCGCGAACAAGATGAGCTTCAAATTCAAGAACGCCGCTATCACGGAGATGGTCACGAAGCTTCGCGACATCCAGGGATAGTGATATATCAGATATGAAGTGAAAGGAAGAAGCAGAACGCTATGAGCAGATTTCTTAGAGAAAAGTACATGGACATGGAGCCGTATACTCCGGGCGAGCAGCCGCAGATGAAGGACCTCGTCAAACTGAATACGAATGAGAACCCGTATCCGCCCTCACCGAAAGTGATAAACGCGATCCTCGAGGGGAATACCGGAGATCTTCTGAGATATCCGGATCCGGAGGCGAAGGAACTCGTGGAAGCGGTGGCAGAGTATTACGGCGTTCCGGAAAAGTGCGTCGCTGTAGGCAACGGCTCTGATGAGATACTCGCCTTCGTATACATGGCCTTTGGTGAGAAAGTGTACTTCCCGTCGATAAGCTACGGTTTCTACCCCGTATTCGCCGAAACATTCATGTGTGATTTCAAGGCGATCCCGCTGGACGAGGGTCTTGCGATCAGACCGGACGACTACATCGGACTTGACGGGACGATAATACTCGCGAATCCGAACGCTCCGACGGGCATGACGCTGACGCCGGGCGAGATAGAGGATATAATAAAGACGAACGCCGATCATCTGGTCGTGATCGATGAGGCTTACGCGGACTTCGGCACACAGACTTCGGTGCCGCTTACTCAGATCTACGACAACGTCCTCGTCGTGCAGACGCTCTCGAAATCGAGATCTCTCGCCGGCATGAGGATAGGCATCGCCATCGGGTCCGAAGAGGTCATCGAAGACATCAACAAGATGAAGTTCAGCTTCAATCCCTACAACCTCGACAGGCTTGCTATCAAGGCGGGCGCGGCGGCGATCAGGGACGACGAGTACTTTCAGGAGACGAGAGCGAAGGTCATGGAGACCCGCGAGTGGTTCAGCGAGAAGATGAGGGATCTCGGATTCACGGTCCTGCCGTCGAAGTCGAACTTCGTGTTCTGCCGCTCGGACAAGATCAGCGGACAGGAATACTTTGACGAACTGAGAAAACGCGCGGTGGTCGTAAGACACTGGGAGAAGGACCCGATCAGGGACTATGTCAGGATCACGATCGGCCGCGATGAAGATATGGAAAGATTGATAGAAGTAACGGAGGAGATCCTATGCGAAAAAGCGAAATAGTCAGGAAGACGAAAGAGACGGATATCAGTCTCTCGCTCGACATCGACGGAAGCGGCGTCTATGATATCAAGACGGGAGTCGGTTTCTTCGATCACATGCTGGAGCTGTTCACGAGACACGGCAGATTCGACATGACGGTAAGGTGCGACGGAGACACATGGGTGGATTCGCATCACACTGTCGAGGACGTTGGCATCGTCATGGGGCAGGCCTTCAAGGAAGCCCTCGGCGACAAGAAAGGGATCAAAAGGTACGGCGAGATGCTGCTGCCGATGGATGAGGCTCTGATCCTCGTAGCCCTCGACATCAGCGGAAGGAACTATCTTGGATATGACGTGGAGTTCGCGTCGATGAAGGTGACGGACGGCTCGAACGAGATGAGACAGATGATGGTCGGATCGTTCGATTCGGAGCTCGCGGAAGAGTTCCTGATGGCGTTCTCCAGGGAGATGGGTCTGACTCTGCATGTAAAAAAGCTTGCGGGAAAGAATACGCATCATATAATAGAAGCGACGTTCAAAGGTCTGGCGAGGGCTCTTGCCAAGGCCTGTGAGATAGACGAAAGATTCAAGGATGAGGTGCCTTCGACAAAGGGCTCGCTGTAAGCAGGCTTTGAAGGACGATCATAAGGACGACATAAGGAGAGATGAAATGATAGCAGTTATAGACTACGGCGTCGGGAACCTGTTTTCTCTGACGGCATCGCTGAAGCACGTCGGTGCCGACGCGATAGTTACAGGAAAAGCTGAAGACCTCGAAGCCGCTGACAAGATAATCCTTCCGGGCGTCGGTGCTTTCGAAGACGCGATAGCGAAACTGAGAGCGACCGGCCTGGTATCCACGCTCGACGAGCAGGTAGCGAAGGGCAAGCCTCTGATGGGCATCTGCCTCGGGATGCAGCTGCTGTTCGAGAAGAGCTACGAGTACGGCGAGTTCGACGGCCTCGGATACATCAAGGGCAGCGTAATCTCCATGAGAGAGGCGGAAGATCCGGCGAAGAGGGTGAAGCCTGATACGAAGGTGCCGCAGATCGGATGGAACGCGCTCCATATAGTTAAGGACGATGTGCTGACGGCTCCGATCAAGGACGGCGACCACGTGTACTTCGTCCACGGATACTATGCGGACGAGTGCGAAGACGCTATAGTCGCTTACACGGACTACGATGTCAAGGTGCCCGCGATCGTAAGACAGGGCAGCGTATGCGGCACGCAGTTCCACCCGGAGAAGAGCGGCAACGTAGGACTTTCGATACTGAAGGGTTTTGTTGAGAACGCGTGAGGTGAAGCGATGAAGATATTACCGGCTATAGATATAAGGGACGGCAGAGCGGTCAGGCTGCTACGCGGAGACTACGACAAGATGACGGTGTACAACGACGATCCCGTCTCGGTCGCTCAGGGTTTCAGCTCGTGCGGAGCGAAGTATCTGCATGTCGTAGACCTTGACGGCGCGAAGGACGGCGAGACGTCGAACTTCGATCTGATAAGCCGCATCATCGCGGCGGCGGATATGTTCGTCGAAGTCGGCGGAGGGATCCGCGACGAGAAAAGGATCAAACGCTACATAGACGCAGGCGTCGGCAGAGTGATACTCGGAACGATAGCAGCGAAGGATCCGGGATTCGTCGAGGAGATGGTGAAAAAGTACGGAGAGAAGATCGCCGTCGGAGTCGATGCCAGGGACGGCAAGGTGGCCGTATCCGGATGGCTGGAAACGACAGAACTCGACAGTTTCGAATTCTGCAGGAAGATGCGTGACATCGGCGTGAAGTCGATAATATATACGGACATTTCGAAGGACGGCGCTATGACGGGAACGAACATCGCGGCTTACGAAGAGCTGGCGAAGATAGACGGCCTGGACATAGTCGCATCCGGCGGCATCAGTTCCGAGGATGAGATCGTGAAGCTTTCGGGGATCACCTGGGGCGCGATACTCGGAAAGTCGCTGTATGACGGAGTGCTCGATCTTTCAAAGTGCATAGGACTGGCCGGCGAGCAGTAGAGCCTGCGGAAAGCCGGATGGCATGGATATAAGGAGACAAGAATGTTAACGAAGAGGATAGTGCCGTGTCTCGATATAAGAGACGGCAAAGTCGTAAAAGGAATGAATTTTGAAGGGGTACGCGATGTGGCGGATCCCGTTGAGATGGCTGCTTTCTATAACGAGAGCGGCGCGGACGAGCTCGTTTTCTATGACATAACTGCTACGTTCGAGGGAAGGAAGCTCTTCTCCGATGTTCTGGAGAAGGTGGCTTCCCAGATCTTCATACCGCTTACTGTAGGCGGCGGCATCAACACGCTCGAGGACTTCGACCGCGTGTTGAAGTGCGGCGCTGACAAAGTAAGCGTCAACAGCGGAGCGATCAAAGATCCGACGATAATCGAGAAGGGCGCTATGAAGTACGGCGATCAGTGCGTGGTACTGTCAATGGATGTGAAGAGGGTCGACGGCTCCTTCCATCTCTTCAGCCACGGCGGCAGGGTCGACACGGGTATCGATGCTCTGCAGTGGGCTGTCGACGGAGTGAACCGCGGCGCGGGCGAGATCGTTGTGAACAGTATCGACACGGACGGCGTCAAGCAGGGCTTCGACCTTGAGATGCTGGATGCTGTTGCGGCAAGGGTCAACGTACCTATCGTTGCAAGCGGCGGCGCGGGCTGCATGGAGGACTTCGCGGAGCTGTTCAAGCATCCGGGAATGGACGCGGGACTGGCAGCGAGCATCTTCCACTTCAAGGAAGTCGATATAATGGATCTTAAGAGATATCTCTCGGAGCAGGGCGTTCCGATGCGCGTGTGAGGTGACGACAATGGAAATCAACGGCGTAACTATAAAATTCGATGAAAAGGGATTGATCCCGGCGGTAGTCCAGGACTTCTATACGAAAGAGGTGCTGACGGTGGCTTACATGAACGAGGAGAGCCTCGGGATCACGATGGACGAAGGATATACTTGCTTCTGGTCCAGGTCCCGCCAGGAACTTTGGAGAAAAGGCGAGACGAGCGGAAACCGCCAGAAGGTCGTGACTATGACGGCCGACTGCGACGCGGATGCGATCGTGGTCGAGGTCATAAAGGACGGTCCGGCCTGCCATACAGGAGCGGAGAGCTGCTTCTTCAACGAGATCTGGCAGGCGGAGGATCAAAACCCGTTCTCGTACGAGAAACTCTACGATCTGATCAAGGGCCGCAAGACGGATCCGAAAGAAGGAAGCTACACGACGTACCTCTTCGAAAAGGGAATGGACAAGATCCTGAAGAAGGTCGGCGAGGAGTCGACGGAGGTCATCATCGCGGCTGCCAAGGAAGACAAGGCGGAGACGATCTATGAGGTGGCGGATCTTGCTTACCACGTGATGACGATGATGGTAGAGGCCGGTATCGAGCTGAAAGACGTGACAGCGGAATTGGCGCGTCGTCATGTGATCGACAAGAAAAAGAAGCAGGAATATATGGGCGGAAGCGAAGGCTGAGCCCGTGGCGGATCCTGCGGAAAAGTCAGTACATAGATCAGTAACATAGAAAAAAGGGATCATTCGCAGATGCGGATGGTCCTTTTTGCGTGTTTAGATTCGTGGATCCGGCGGGTGTTTTATGCGATCTTGGTTTTTCAGATCCGTGAAACAAAATGGCCGAGTGGGTTGCGATGGTGCGTGGGCGCAATAGCGCATTCAAAACTAACATCTTACTTGACAGTTGCGAGTTGGCAGTATATAATCATATTGTCTTCCGAATAGCAGTTTTGTTTGATAACACTATTTGATAATGCGAGATGAAGACGGAAAGGCAATAGAAGCAAGAAAAGTGTGTAATACCGAAATATGGAAAGAAGGGAAGAAAGGTGAAACATTCATCGGAGCCGCCGAGATATCTGGCGGTAGCAGTAGACATAGCCAGAAGGGTATCGGCAGGAGAATTCGGCGAGGGGCAGTCGCTTCCCGGGAATTCTCTTCTTGCGTCACAGTACGAGACATCGCCTGAAACGATAAGGAGATCGCTCGGACTGCTGGCGGAGATGGGCGTCGTGGAGGTAAGACCGCAGAGCGGTACGAGAGTCGTTTCGGTCGATAGTGCTGACGAATATATCAGCTATTTCGAAAAGGATGTCGAGGTAAGGAAGACTTACGACAAGATCTGCGATCTGATGCATGAATACGACAAACTCAATAAGGCAATGATGAAGGCGATCGATACGTTCGCCGACAGGAGGATGAGCATGATCTCGGTCAACGCTCCTCTTCCGAATTACAAGATCATCATCCCGGAAGGCTCTGCTGTGATCGGTAAGAGCATAGGCGATCTGAAATTCTGGGGCGTCACGGGCTGCACGATCGTTGCGGTGGAGAGAGGCGGCGAGGCTATCGTCTCCCCCGGTCCGTACGAGCAGCTGGCTGCCGGAGACGGCGTGCTGGTGGTCGGCCCTCCGTCGTGCGTGGAGAGAGCAACGCGGATGATAGAGGAGCAGGCGTAGAAATGAAGTTGGAAGAAAGGCGGAATAGGTCATGATACAGTTTGAAAATGTCAGAAAGACATACGGAAACAAGGCGATCCTCAAGGACCTGAATTTCACGATAGAGGACGGACAGTTCGTCGTCCTCATCGGAAAGTCGGGCTGCGGGAAGACGACGACGCTGAAGGCGATCAATCAGCTTATACCCATCGACAAGGGCAGGATCCTTATCGACGGCGAGGATGTAAGCAAAAAGGACAAGGCCGAACTGAGAAGACACATAGGATACGTCATTCAGCAGATAGGTCTCTTCCCGAACATGACGGTGGCGCAGAATATCGCAGTCGTGCCGAAGCTTTTGAAGTACGACAAGGCGAGATGCGAAGAGATCGTTACAGAGATGCTGAAGATGGTCGACATGGAGGAATTCAGGGACAAGTATCCTTCGGAGATGTCCGGCGGACAGCAGCAGAGGATAGGCGTTCTGAGAGCTCTTGCGGCTTCCCCTCCCATCGTGCTGATGGACGAGCCGTTCGGCGCGCTCGACCCGATGACGAGGGACGGCCTGCAGAACGAGCTGAAGGACCTGCAGCAGAAACTGAACAAGACGATAGTATTCGTCACGCATGATATGAACGAAGCGCTGAAGATGGCTGACATCATCATCTTCATGGACGAGGGCGAGATCGTCCAGATGGATACGCCGGAAGGCTTCCTGGAGAATCCGGCCAACGATCTCGTAACGGAGTTCCTCGGAGAACATCTTTACGGAGCTCAGGCGCTTACTAAGGTCGAGGACTACATGCGCACGAATATCAAGACGGTGAGACCGACCAGCGGACTGCACGAGTGCGCGGAGATGATGGCCAGAGAGCGCGTAGACTCCCTGCTCGTCACGGACGCGGACAAGAAATATATCGGAACTGTCGAG
>CAMKAM010000007.1 GCA_946410475.1 uncultured Bacillota bacterium | reverse complement strand
CGGGCCCACGGCCGGCGGAGGGCGGGGATCCTGATCCGGAGGCGGTTTTTCGCTGACCGTATTGACCGCCGCGTGGGCTGACAATATAATTTGAAGAAGAGAAATGTGAGTATGCGCGATAGAGGCTGCGTGTCCGAAGCTGCGAAGGCGGGAAGAGGGGCGCGCCACAAGGGGTCGCCGGAATGGAAGGAAAAGATAGAGGAAAAGCGACGATAGTGATGCTGATCTGCGCTCTTGGATGGAGCCTGGGCGGTATCTGCATCAAGATGATCAGCTGGAATCCGCTGGTGATCATCGGCTTCAGGTCGCTTATAGCCGGCGCCATGCTTTTCGCTTACATGAAGAAGAGCAGGATGCGCTTTGTGATAAACAAATATTCGATCATCATAGGCGTCGCGCTCTCGTCGACGATGGCGCTGTACGTGTTCGCCAACAAGATGACGACGGCGGCGAACGCGATCGTGATACAGTATACGTGCCCTGTGTGGGTGCTGCTGATCTCAGCTATGGTCTTCAGGAAGAGGGTCAACAAGGTGGACGCGGCGGTCGTCGTCATATGCGTGCTGGGAATAGCTCTGTTCTTCTTTGATCAGATCACCCCGGGCAACATGCTTGGCAACCTTATCGCGCTGGCATCGGGCGTCGGGCTCGCGATCGTCATGGTCACGAATGGTGTTGCGAAAGACAGCGAGGTGCAGTATTCGGGCCTCGTACTGGGACAGGTCCTCGCGTGCCTGTTCGGGCTGACCGGCCTTACGCAGGGAGGGTTCAGCCCGCAGCCGACGGAGATACTCTTCATCTTCGTGCTCGGCATCGTACAGATGGGCATGCCGTACCTGCTGTATCCGTACGCGGCCAAGAGGCTAAAGCCGCTGGCGTGCTCGCTGATAGGAATGCTGGAGCCGATCGCTAATCCTATCTGGGTCGCGATATTCTATGGTGAGGTGCCGGGCATATACGCGTTCGCGGGCGGCATGGTGATAATCGTGACGACGTCGATCTGGATGATATGGCAGAGCCGGCATCCGGAGCTGCAGTAAGCAGATATATGCAGGAAGCAAACATGTGTATATAAGGAAAAGACAGGAGATAGAAAAGAATGAAAGCGGTAAGAAGAATAGTGTTCATAATAGCGTTGCTCGTATTCCTCGGATCAGGGGGATACCTTGCGCACTACTATCTGACATCGATCCATCAGTCGAACGAATTCGCGGAACTGAAGACGGAGAACGGGCACGATCTGGTCGCCCTCCACAAAAAGAATCCGGATATAGTCGGATGGATCACGGTGCCGGGGACGAGGATAGACTATCCGGTCATGCAGACGCCTGACGAGCCGGAGTACTATCTGCGCAGGAATTTCAACAAGGAAGATTCCGTCGCGGGCACACCGTTCATGGATGCGGCGAGCAAAATAGGGAAATCGAAAAACTACCTTATATATGGTCACAATATCAAAGCGGGAACGATGTTCCACCAGCTCCTCAAATTCGAGGACGAGGATTTCTGGAAGGAGCACAAGACGTTCACATATGACGAGCTGAAAAACGGGAAGCAGGTGAACGGCACATACGAAGTGGTATGCTTCTTCAGGAGCGAGATCTCCGCAGAAGATGCGGATGTCTTCAAATATTACGAGTATGCAGACATCGAGGATCGCGAAGATTTCGAGCAGTATGTGGCCGGGATCAAGGCTCTCGCTCCGTTCGAGACGGGAGTGCAGCCGGTGTGGCCGGAGCAGCTGGTGACGCTGTCGACATGCGCTTACCATACGGACAACGGCAGGTTCGCGATGGTCGGCCGAAAGATACAGTAGAAAAGGCAGTAAGCAAAAGAGCAGCCCGCAGGGGCTGCTTTTATATTTGAGCTTGAATGAAATACCGTGCAGGTCAGGACAGTCCGTAGAACGTCTGGATCAGGATGGAAACAGGGTTGTTGTCGTATATCATTTTCGCGATTATCGACTGGTCCATCTGCAGGGCGAACTGTTCGGTAAGATCCGGGGATATCATGTTCACGACCGGCATCAGGATCAGCATGAGTACGCAGATGAAGACGGCGCCTTTCAGTATCCCGAATATGGTGCCGAAGATCCCGTCGAAGAAGCCGGTGAATCCGTCATTGAATTTCTTTGAGAATATCCTCAGCACGAGCCACATGAAGATCTTTATCACTATGAAGAACGCTGCGAAGAGGATCGCCGTGTAGCAGACTCCGGCGAAACCGGAAGCGACCGTGTCCGAGACGCCGTCGATCATCGAGTCGAGGACGGCCCCTATGGGTTTCGGCATGCTGTTGACCGCCGGTGTCAGGGTATCTGTCTCGGCGCTGAAGCGGATCTTGAATATCTCTGTCAGTCTGTCGTAAAGTATCCCGTGGGATTTGAGGAAGTCGTTAAGATACATGACTCCGAAGACCGCTCCTGTCAGTGCGGCCACCCAGCCGACGGATGTTATCAGCGTGTATACGAATCCCTTTCTGAATCCGTTGATCGCAAAGATCAGTATCAATATCAATATAGCTATATCAAAAATCATCTGCTTACTCCTATGTCATCATAAATCTTACTAAAGCGCGCTGACAAAAGCAAGAGCATGCGGACCGGACAAAGGGCGCTTTTTTGAATGAGACATTCAAAATTGTTGAACAAACCGTGAAATCGTGATATTATATCAAGGCTTATGGAAAAGTTCATGAAAACGGCGCTTTCAGAAGCCGCGCAGGCCGCGGCGGAAGGCGAAGTCCCGGTCGGGGCCGTCATCGTGAAGGACGGCGAGATACTTGCCCGGGCGCACAATCTCACAGAGACGCTGAATGACCCGACGGCTCACGCCGAGGTGCTCGCGATACGCGAGGCCGCATCGAAGCTGGGCTGGGCCCGCCTCACCGGATGCACGATGTATGTGACGGTGGAGCCATGCGCCATGTGCGCGGGAGCGATAGTGTGGGCGAGGATCGAAGAGCTGGTCATAGGAACGATGGATCCGAAGGCCGGCGCGTGCGGATCTCTCATGGACATACCCGAGGACGAACGACTGAACCACAGGGTGAACATAAGGCGCGGCATGCTCGCTGACGAGTGTGCGGGAATAATGAAGGATTTTTTTGCGCAGAGGCGCAGGGAACGGAGGAATAGATGAAACGTATCAGCCGTATAGGCGCGATAATATGTCTGGCAGCGTTCATCATGACGATGACGATGGGCGTTGCATCGGCGGCGACGAATCTCAAGGTCGTAGATATATCGCCGAAGAGCGACGCTGAAAACATGGCAATGGACAACATGGGCTTCAAGGTATACTTCAGCGAGAAGGTATACAGCAACGAGAACAAGAAAGCAAACTCAAAGCACTGCCGCATCCTCGACAACAAGGGCAAGGAAGTCCCCTCGATAGTCCTTTTCAGCCCGAAGGAAAAAGACCTCGTGATGGTGCTCGCAGATACGAACAACAAGAAGACGAAGATCAAGGGAAAGACAAAGTATACTGTCCAGATAGATCCCGAATTCGTTTCTGCAAAGGGCAACACTCTTGCTGAGAAATACGAGTCGTCGTTCACGACGCTGAACCCGTCGACCAGCATGAAGATCAGTATGGCTATGATGGGCGTCATGGTCGTCGTAATGGTACTTGCGACCAAGCGCGGACTGACTGACGAGAACAAGCGCCGCGAAGAGAAGGAAAAGAGAGAAAAGAAAGAGAACGCCAAGGTCAATCCGTACAAAGTCGCCAAGGAAACGGGCAAATCGGTCGAAGAGGTCGTAGCGGCTGAGGAAAAGAAAAAGGCGAAACGCGAGGCGAAGAAGGCAAGACAGAAAAGAGAGAAGAAAGTCGAGATCGCTTCGGACAATATCCGCGTAAGCAAAAGGCAGCCGGTGTCCGCAGCAGGCGTAGACTACAAAGCACTGAAGCCGAAGCCCGCTCCAAAGAAAGACGCTCCGAAGAACAACCAGGGCGGCGGAAAGAAGAAGGGCAGCAAACAGCAGCAGAAAAAGAAAAAGAAGAAATAACGATCATTACAGCGAGCGGCCGGAAATGGCCGCTCGTTTTGCAAAGAGGCAGCGCAGGTATAGGCAGGAAGAGTATAGAAAGGAAAAGGAAAGATGACGGCGGATGCAAGGGAGATCACGATAAAGGCGTACGCGAAGATAAATCTTTCGCTCGATGTGCTGGGCAAAAGAGAAAACGGATATCACGATGTCAGCATGGTGCTGCAGTCGATAGATCTGCATGACGACGTGACATGTCGCTGGTCGCCCGCGGAAGCGGGCAGGGAGCCGGTGATAAGGATAAAGGTGATCCAGGACGAGGCGGATGAGAAGAGAGAGGCCGTGCCTGAAGACGAGAGGAACATCGCTTACAGGGCCGCGGCCCTGATGATGGAGAGATTCCCTGCCGTAAAGGGGGATACGGTCATCACGATCAGGAAGCGGATACCGGCGGCGGCAGGCCTTGCGGGAGGCAGCACCGACGGCGCTGCGGCAGTGCTCGCCCTCTATGATATGCTCCGCTGCATAGATCCCGCGGCGGCAGAGAAAGTGACTACTGCGGACCTGCTCGAAGCAGGAGGAAAGCTCGGCGCTGACGTGCCGTTCCAGATGATGGCGCAGATGAAGATGAACGGGGACCTGGGACTTGCCGAGGGCCCCGCCGCCTGCACTTGCGCGCTCGCTGAAGGGACGGGGACGGAGCTTGCGCCGGTAAGCCCTCTGGACAGCTATATAGTCCTTTCTACTCCGGCGGTGGCGGTGTCCACGAAAGAGGTGTATGAGGGCATCGACAGGATGGAGATATCCGAACGGCCGGACAACGAAGCTCTTGTCCGCGCGCTTGCGGAAAATGATGAGACAAACGTGAAAAAAAACATGATAAATGTACTTGAAAACTATACTCTGAGCGTGTACGATGTTGTGTACAAAAAGAAAAACAAGATGCGCAGCGTCTCAGGTGACAGCGTCGTTTTGATGAGCGGCAGCGGCCCTACTGTTTTCGCTGCGGCGTCGTCTTCGGAAGAAGCGGATGAGATATTTAAGATAATGTCCGAAGAGGGGGATTCTTGTTTTCTGACCAGGACGATAACAGGATAGGAGGTTGCTAAATGCTTGATATCGACAAAAAGGATCAAAGACCGCTTAGGATGGTTGTGTATGACGAGCTGAAGATGAGGATCCTTACCGGTCAGATCGCCGCCGGAGAGCGGATGATGGAAGAGGAGACTTCAAGAGATCTCGGCGTTTCCAGGACGCCGGTCAGAGAGGCGTTCAAGAGACTTGAAAAGGAAGGCCTCGTAATCATCAAGCCGAGAAGGGGAGCTTTCGCCACACAGATAGCGAAAAAGGATCTGATGGAGATCCTTGATATCAGGGAGTGCCTCGAGTCGATGGCTGCGGGTCAGGCGTGCGAGCGCATGACAAAGGCGCAGAGGGACAAGCTGAAGAGCATATGCGAGAAGCACAAAAAGGCTGTTGCGAACAATGTATATAAGCAGATGGTCAAATACGACACGGAATTCCACGAACTGCTCGTCGAAGGAAGCAGGAACAAGACGCTGATCAACTTCATCGCCCAGTTGCAGGAACTGGTTCTCAGGTTCAGATATATGTTCTATGAGACGACGGAAAGCGCGGCCAATGTAGCAGCAGAGCATGGGAACATATGTGACGCTATCCTTGCGGGTGACGTTGAAAAGACGATAGCGGAAACGAGGAACCATATACAGGGACTGAAAGAAATCGTCACGGAGTTCGATTTTTAAAGGAGATCGTTCAGATAGTAAAAGGACCCGTTGCCGGGTCCTTTTTTAGTGTTGATCATATATGTATGTATCAAGAAGAAGAGGCTTGGTCATCTGCTCCGCCCTGCGGCGCTTTAGAATCCGAAGAATTCGAATATGTCGCTGCCGCTGAACGGATCCTGGCTGAACGGGTCCTGACCGTACTGGTCCTGTCCACTGCCGTACTGATCCTGTCCGCTGCCGTACTGATCCTGGGAGTTCTGGCTGTTCTGCTCCTCCTGCGTGGATGAAGTGTCATCGCCGCCGCCGTTCATGATGTTGTCGACAGCCTTGGATACAGTATTGACCGGTATAGCGAACCCCAGACCTTCGATGCCTGTCCCGGAGGACTTCGCGACTACGATGCCGATCAGCTGTCCGCTGCCGTTGAACATGCCGCCGCCGGAGTTTCCGGGGTTGATGGAAGCGTCGGTCTGCATGAGGGTCATCTCCTGGTTCTCGAGAGTGATCTTTCTCGCTGTCGAACTGATGATGCCTGCGCTGACGCTGTCACCGAGCTCGCCGAGCGGGTTGCCCACGACGACCGCCATGTCGCCTGCGGTGACCTTGTCACTGTCACCGAGTTTGGCCGGGGTGAGTCCCGTGGCGTCGATCTTCAGGACTGCAATGTCATTGGCCGAGTCTGTGCCTATGAGCTTTGCGGTATACTCCTTGTCTGAATCGTCGAGAGTGACGTAGATCTTGTTGGCTCCGGATATAACGTGGTTGTTGGTGACTATGTATCCGTCTTCACTGATGATCACTCCGCTTCCTGCGCCCTCAGTCACGTATTCCTGGATCCACATGCCCTGCGAGACGCTTTCCGTTCTTATCTCTACGACGGAATCGCTGACCGTCTTTGAGATCTGCTGGACAGTCATCTTGCTGCCGGTTGCGGATGCGAGGTCGAAGGATTCGCTCGAGCCGGTTTGTGTGGAACCTGATTGTGAGCTTGCGCTCGGTGTTCCGGTGTTCTGGCCGGCTGCGAGCATGCTTCCTGCATATCCGCCTCCTCCCGCCAGGAGGAGTACGGCGAGAAGCAGGCATGCGAGCTTCGTCTTCGTCCATTCTATTACTTTCGGCTGTTTTGTTTTCTTCGGGCGGGACCTTCGCGGCCTGCTGTTCATATCCGGACTGACATTTTGTCCGCTGTATGGTCCGCTGCTTTGTCCGCCTTCCGATCCGCTGCTGAAAGAGCTGCTGCTTCCGCTGTCCGTTTGCCCCCTGCCGGACGGGGATGTGTAGTAGCCGCCTGACGGATCGTAATAGTAGTTTTTCTTTTCATACATTTATCCCGTCTCCTTTTACTTTGGTATGACTTATGATAAAATACAAAATTGAAATTTACCTTAAAGGTAGAAGAGTTTTTACGTGTTTGATTGTGAAAAAAGAATATGGAGGGCAAAAATGATAGATGCCAAGAAAAGATTCGAAGAATGGCTTGCGGTTCCTGACATGGACGATGACCTCAAAGCTGACCTCCTGGCTATGAAGGATGACGATCAAGCTATATATGAAGCGTTTTACCGTGATCTGGAATTCGGCACGGCGGGATTGCGTGGAGTAATGGCTGCGGGAACGAACCGCATGAACATATATGTTATCAGGCGTACGACCCAGGGTCTGGCCAATTACATGAACAAGACGTTCGATGATCCGTCCGTCGCCATCAGCTACGACAGCAGGAACGGATCGAGAAGATTCGCGGAGACGACGGCAGCCGTCCTGGCGGCAAACGGGATCAAGGCGCATATGTACAGACAGCTGATGCCGGTATCCGCGTGTTCGTACGCTATCCGTGAGCTCGGCTGCGACATGGGCATCATGATAACGGCCAGCCACAATCCCAAGTAATATAACGGATACAAGGTTTACGGCGCTGACGGATGCCAGATCATAGGAAGCGTTCCGGATGACATCCTCGCCGAGATCGAGAAAGTTGACATCTTCAAAGATGTAAAGAGCATGACATTTGAAGAGGCGCTGGAGAACGGGGCTGAGATCATACCGGAGAGCTTTGAAGAGCAGTACATCGAAAAGGCGCTCAGCTATTCGCTTCCTGACGCGGACGTCTCGGACCTCAAGGTCGTCTACACACCGCTGAATGGAGCCGGCAACTATCCGGTAAGAGAGATCCTGAAGAGGATCGGAGTCAATAACGTATTCGTAGTGCCCGAGCAGGAGATGCCGGACGGAAACTTCCCGACATGTCCTTATCCGAATCCGGAAGAGCACGCGGTATACGAGCTTGCGAAGAAGCTGAACGAAGAGAAGGATGCTGATATAATCATCGCGACTGACCCGGATGCTGACAGAGTCGGCATCTGCCAGAAGACGAAGAACGGATATATCAACCCGAAGGGCAACCACATCGGAGTCCTCCTTTTCGACTATATCTGCAGACACAAGGAACTGCCGAAGGATCCTGTCGCTATCAGGACGATCGTATCGACACCGCTGTACGACCGCATCGCGGCCGACTACGGCATCGATGTGCAGTATACGCTGATCGGATTCAAGTGGATAGGAAGCAAGATCAACGAGCTCGGTGAAAGATATGTCTTCGGATTCGAAGAGGGCAACGGATATCTTCCGGGAGATTATGTCCGTGACAAAGACGGCCTTACGACATCGATGCTGGTGGCGCAGATGGTCGCTTACCATAAGGCCCGCGGCAAGGATCTGGGCGAAGTGATGGACGAGCTGTTCGAGAAGTACGGATATTATCAGGAGAGCGTCAAGAGCTTCGAGTTCGAAGGAAGCGCAGGCGCTGCCAAGATGCAGGAGATAATGGAGTACTTCAGAAGCAGCACCGACTTCATGGGCAAGAAGATCATAAAGAGACTCGACTACCTCGAGCAGGATGAGCTGCCGAAGTCGAATATCATGGAATATGTATTCGAAGACGATTCCAAGGTGATCGTCCGTCCGTCGGGAACAGAACCGAAGATCAAGGTATACCTGTTCGCGAACGGAAAAGACCGTGAAGAGGCGGTAAGGCTCGTCGAAGAAAACGAAAACAGAATGAAGGAAATAATAGAAAATGAGTAAAGTACTCACAGCAACAGACAGATCAGGATCGTTCAGGGTCTACCTCACGATCACGACAGCAGAATGCGCCGAAGCGGCGCGCATACACGAGACCTCGCCGACAGCAAGCGCGGCTCTGGGAAGGGTGCTCACAGGAGCAGCCCTGATGGGAGCCCAGCTGAAGGAGGAGGAACACAGACTGACGGTCCAGTTCAAAGGCGACGGGCCGGCAAAGCAGATACTTGCATGCGCGAACGGCAGCGGTGACATCAAGGGATATATAGCGGATCCGTACGCGGATCTTCCGCTGAAGAACGGGAAGCTCGACGTGGGCGGGCTTCTCGGCATAGGTGATCTGACGGTCATCAAGGATATCGGACTGAAAGAGCCGTATTCCGGTACGATAGCTCTCGTGTCCGGTGAGATCGCTGAGGATCTGACTGCTTACTACTACATCTCAGAGCAGCAGAACACCTCGATAGCGCTCGGCGTCAAAGTCGGGACAGAGAATCAGATAATCTGTGCGGGCGGTATGTTCGTGCAGATGCTCCCGGGTGCGGAGGACGCGGCAGCGGATGCTCTCGAGGCTGTCCTTGGCGAAATGAAGCCTGTGACATATTATGCGGAGAAGGTGCAGGTCGCATCCGCCGGCAAGACGGAAGAGACGATGCTCAGGGAGATGATGGACGATATGTTCGCGGGTCTTCCGGAGGAGTATTCGCTTACTGTGCTGGACTGCAAAGATACGCGCTGGCACTGCGACTGCTCGAGAGAGCGCATGAAGAGCGCCCTTGCAACGATAGGAAAGGACGACCTTCGCCAGATCATAGACGAGGACGGAAAGGCCGAGCTCGTCTGCCATTTCTGCGGTTCGAAGTACCGGTTCGACGCAGATGAACTTGAAGAGATATATGAGGGGATCGGATAGGTAAAGATATGAAAGATATCACGCTGAAAATAGTGGGCAAGCACATATATGAGGACGTCGAAGAAGACCAGCTCGAGCTCGTCACGGAGGGAAAGCTCTACAAAAAGGGCGATGCAATTTATCTGACATACGACGAGAGCGGCTTCACGGGTCTTGAAGGGTGCCGCACGCGCCTGACGCTGGCGGACGGTATAGTCAGCATGACGAGGAGCGGCAGCGCTGTCGGGATCGATACGGAGATCCGTTTCGAGAAGGGCAAGCGTTACAATGGTTACTATGACACACCATACGGCACGATAGAGATGGAGGTCCTGACGAACGATCTTACGAGCACGGTCGATCAGGACGGCAACGGCGTTATCGATATTGACTACAACATCAGTCTTAAGGGTCTCTCCGAAGGCCGCAGCAGACTGAATATAGAAGTCACGGAAGGGAGTTTGCAGTGAATACCAACAAAAGATGGGTCAGGGTGGTCGCCTGGGCGATATGCATCGCGATGGTCGCGACATCGGCGCTTTTGGTCGTCAACTTTTTCTAGGAAGGAGATTGTGAATGAAGAAGATCGGGTTCGACGCGGAAAAGTATATTGAGGAACAGTCGAAATATATCCTTGAGAGGATCAACGAGAACGAGAGCGAGAGACTGTATCTCGAGTTCGGCGGAAAGCTCGTGCAGGACAAGCATGCGAAGAGAGTCCTGCCCGGCTTTGATGAGAACGCGAAGATCAAGCTTCTCCACAGACTGAAGGACAAGGCGGAGATCGTCATCTGCATTTATTCGGGTGACATCATCACGAACAAGACCCGCCAGGATTTCGGCATTACTTATGATATGGAAGTCCTGAGGATCATCGATATGTTCCGCCGCTACGAGCTGTCGATCAACAGCGTAGTGGTGACGAGATACGAGGATGAGCCGGCTGTCAACATGTTCATCAGCAGGCTGGAGCGCCGCGGGATCAGAACATACAAGCACAGCTTCACGAAGGGCTATCCGACAGACGTCGATACGATAGTAAGCGAAGAGGGCTACGGTGCGAACCCGTACATAGAGGTATCGAAGCCGATCGTTGTCGTGAATGCGCCGGGCGGCGGTTCGGGAAAGCTCGCGACGTGCCTTTCGCAGCTTTATCATGAGAAGCAGAGAGGCGTCACGGCAAGGTACGCCAAGTTCGAGACGTTCCCGATCTGGAGCCTGCCACTTAAGCACCCGGTCAATATAGCTTACGAAGCGGCTACTGCGGATCTGAAGGATGTGAATATGATAGACTCCTTCCACCTGGAGGCTTACGGCGAGACAGCGGTCAACTACAACCGCGATCTTGAGATCTTCCCGGTGCTGAAGAGGATAATAGAGAAGATCACCGGCAAAGAGGCCGAGTACAAGTCGCCGACAGACATGGGCGTCAACAGAGCGGGATTCTGCATCACTGATGACGAGGTTTGCCGTGAAGCCGCATGCCAGGAAGTGATCAGGAGATATCTGATCGCCGAGTGTGACTATAAAAAGGGAAAGATAACGGCGGAGCCTGTTTCAAGATGCAAGCTCCTGATGGACGAGCTCGATATCACGCCGGACGACAGGGTCGTCGTGAGGATGGCCCACGAATATGTCGAAGAGCACGGCCTGAAGGATGCGGAAAACGACGAGCACACAGCCGCAGTCGCGCTTGAACTTGATGACGGCATACTTGTGACCGGAAAGAGTTCCGATCTGATGGTCGCGCCGGCCGCGGCGATATTGAACGCGGTAAAGGTGATCTGTGGTTTTGCGGACGAGCTCCATCTCATATCGCCGCATATACTGGAAGACATCAAGCGCCTCAAGACTACGGTCCTCAAACAGGAAGGAAGCGCTCTCAATGTCGAAGAGATACTGACGGCGCTTACGATATCCGGAGCGACGAATCCGATGGCGGAGCTGGCTGTTGAAAAGCTCACCGAGCTCGATGGCTGCAAGGCTCATTCGACGGCTATCCTGACTGAGAAGGACGAGATGTCCCTCAAGTCGATCGGCATCGATATCACGTGCGATCCGGAGTACGAAACGACGAATCTGTATTACGGATAATAAGAAAAATGTATACGCAGATCGCATTACTGTTTGCGCTGATCTTCACGGGGATAGGCCTGTGCAAGATCGGCGTGCTCAACAAAACCGTGAATCTGGGCATCAACAGGATGACCCTGTATTTCGCGTTCCCGTGCATGATAACCTATAAGATCGGGACGATGGAAATGGACCCGTCTCTCGGACACGATTTTTTAGTGATGACGCTCCTCTCCGGAGCGTCCTTTGTGTTGTTCACCGTGATAGCGTTCTGCTATTACCGCGCGAGGGGGATGCAGGAGCGTATAACGCGGTGCGCGGTGCTGTCAACGATAATGCCGAACAACGGCTTTATCGGCTACCCGGTTGCGCTTGCGGTCTACGGACAGCCCGGCCTTCTGATGATGATCGTACACGGGGCGATCGCCTTCAATATCTATGTGTTCACATACGGCATCACATATATCAGGAAAGAAAAGGACCCCGAGCGGAGATTCACGAGGATGGAATTTGTAAAACTGATAGCGCATCTGATCACGAATCCTGTGATAATCAGTATCCCTGCCGGCCTTTTGATAATGTATCTGGGCATACCGATGGACAATCTTTTCGGCAAATATCTTTCGGCGATCAGCGAGATGGCTTCGCCTCTTGCAATGATCTATGTCGGAGCCGCGATCGGAGAGAGGGGGTTCCTGTCTTCGTTCAAGGACAGAGATCTTTGGGAGATATCTTTTGTAAAACTGATCGTGATGCCGCTGATCATGGGTCTGATCTTTATCTGGATGCCGATCTCGCCGCTGCTCAAAGCGACCCTCGTGCTGGGCGCCGCTTTCCCCTGCGCGACGATACCCGTCATGCTGGGGCAGCAGGAAGGTCTGGATTACAGTCAGGCGGGAAGAGCGCTGCTCCTGTCGACGATCCTCTCGGTCGGTACTCTTCCGTTGGTGCTGAAGATCATATCGGTCCTGATACCTGTTTGAGCCGGCATCGGGATGTAAGCGAAAAGAACGCGGGCCCGCAGGGCCCATTTTTGATTGTCTGACAGGAGGCGCAGACCTTTTTTAGAAAAAGGAAATAGTATATAATATAATAGTTGGAAAACTGAGAAAGAAGGGGAAAACAATGGGAATAAGACTTGATTTGACTACCTGCGGGATAACGCAGGGACAGAGGAACACATTTACAGACAACTTGAATGACGCTCTCGCAAAACTCGATTCGGGAAAAGAGGCGTTCACGGGATGGGTCGACGTCCCCGGCATCGTTACGTCCGAGGAGATGAATGATATAGAGAAAACTGCGGAGGAGATCCGCGCGAAGTGCGATCTTTTCATTGCGATCGGCATAGGCGGATCGTATCTCGGCGCGCAGTCGGTGATGGATGCGCTGTTCGCTGGAGACGGTGAAAACGGACCGGAGGTGGTTTTTGCCGGCTGCAATATCAGTGGTGCGTATCACAAGAAACTGCTCGAGAAGATGGACGGACGCGACTGCTGTCTGTGCGTCATATCGAAATCGGGAACGACGACTGAACCTCTGGCGGCGTTCAGCATCCTCAAAGAAAAGATGGAAGAGAAGTACGGCGACGAAGCGGCTTCCAGGACATATGCGATAACGGACAAGGAGAAGGGCCGTCTGCGCGAGGAAGCGGACGAGCTCGGCTACAAGAGTTTCGTCGTGCCGGATGATATAGGAGGAAGGTATTCGGTCCTTTCGCCGGTAGGCCTTTTGCCGCTGGCTGTTGCGGGAGTCGACATCAGAGCTCTAACAAAAGGCGCGGTCGACCTGATGAGCGATGAGGCCGGCAAAGAGGCCGAGGTTGATTACGCCCTGACGAGGGTCGCTCTCTCGATGAGCGGCAAGTGGATAGAGGTTTTCGAATACTTCCATCCCGAACTGCATTTCTTCGGCGAGTGGCTGAAGCAGCTGTTCGGCGAGAGCGAAGGAAAAGAGGGGAAGGGAATATTCCCTGCGTCGCTCATGTTCTCGCGCGACCTGCATTCCATGGGGCAGTTCATCCAGCAGGGCAAACCGATGCTGTTCGAAACGGTCATTATAATAGATGAAAGGAATGACGATCTGATGATACCGGAGAGCGCAGGCGCTCCGCTGGCCGGAAAGAGCATCGAGCAGATCAACGACTGCGCGATCAAGGGCGTCATCGCGGCGCATACGAAGGCGGGCGTGCCGGTGATCAAGGTGCACGTTCCGGTGATGGACGCTTACAACATGGGACAGCTGATCTACTTCTTCGAGACATCGTGCGCGATCTCGGCATATGTGATGGGCGTGTGCCCGTTCGACCAGCCCGGCGTAGAGGCTTACAAGCAGGAGATGCGTGACGAGATAGCCCGGATAGACGGCTAAAATGCGGTATCGGGCGGCGTCGGACGCTTTACACCGCTATATATAGAATACTCATGGAAAAACGACACGAAAAAGGGCGCCGAATATGGCTTAAAATGAACAAAAAATGTTAGTTTTCGAACAAATACACCTTGACGCTTTTTGACAAAGTGCTATAATGAAGTTACTGTATAGGTTAATTTTTTAACAAACCCATATATTTACATTAATAAGGAGGACATATTAATGAAAAAAATCGGCGTATTAGGCACAGGCACAATGGGTGCCGGCATTATCCAGGTACTGGCGCAGAGTGGCTATGAAGTAGTCCTCAGAGCCAGAAGACAGACATCTGTAGACGGCGGCATCGCCAAGGTAACGAAGAACCTTGAGAAGATGGTCGCCAAAGAAAAGATCACTGAAGATGAGAAGAACGAGATACTCGGAAGAGTTAAGGGTTCGACAGACATCGAGATCGTTAAGGACGCCGACCTCATCATAGAGGCAGCGACAGAGGACATGGAAGCCAAGAAGGCACTGTTCGCAGAGCTGAACGAGCTCGTTGGACCGGACTGCATCCTCGCAACAAACACATCTTCGCTGTCGATCACAGAGATCGGAGCTGCTTCCGGCAGACCGGACAAAGTTGTCGGCATGCACTTCTTCAACCCCGTACCGGCAATGAAGCTGGTAGAGATCATCAAGGGCCTCGGAACAAGCGAAGCAACTAAGGACGCTGTCATCGAGCTGGCTAAGGCTATGGGCAAAGTTCCTGTAGAAGTAGAAGAGGCTCCGGGATTCGTAGTTAACAGGATCCTCGTACCGATGATCAACGAAGCTGTATTCGTACTCGGTGAGAACCTTGCAGAAGGCCCCGAAGCTATCGACACAGCTATGAAGCTTGGCGCAGGCCACCCGATGGGACCCCTCGCGCTCGCTGACCTTATCGGACTGGACGTAGTTCTGGCCGTAGTCGAAGTATTCTACAACGAGTTTGGTGACAGCAAGTACAGACCGGCTCCGCTGCTCAAGAAGATGGTAAGAGCAGGATACCTCGGCATGAAGACAGGTAAAGGTTTCTATGACTACAGCAAATAATGCTGCCTAGTCTAAATGATATCTAAGCATCTAAAACGTTAATGCAAAAACAAAAGTTTATGTGAAGCAAGTTAAAGCAAAAGCAAAATAGGAGAAAAGAATTATGAATGATGTTTATGTAGTATCTGCTTGCAGAACGGCTGTTGGTGACTTTATGGGAAGCCTTTCCTCGCTGACAGATGTCGAACTCGGAACTATCGTAGCTAAAGAAGCTATCGAAAGAGCAGGACTCACACCGGATCAGGTTGAAGAGCTTACATGCGGCCTGGTATACATGGGTGGTTCCAAGGGCGGCCCGGCAAGACAGATACAGATGGCAGCTGGATGCAAACCGGAAAGCATCGCTTGCGCTGTTAACCAGCTCTGCGGTTCCGCAATGAGAGCTACAGAGATCCTGTCGCAGCAGATCATCCTGGGTAAAACAGGCGTTGGTATTGTTGTAGGTACAGAGAGCATGAGTAACGCTGCTTACATCCTGAACAAGGCTAGAACGATCAGAATGGGCGACGTTAAACTGTGCGACGGTCTTACACATGACGGCCTGAACTGCGAGATCAGCGGATATCACATGGGTGTTACAGCTGAGAACCTTGCTGAAGAGTTCAACATCACAAGAGAAGAGTGCGACGAGCTCGCTATGATGTCCCACGAGAGAGCTGCTAAGGCTATCGAAGAGGGAAGATTCGCTGAGGAACTCGTTCCGGTAACGATCCACACAAGAAAAGGCGACATCGTTGTTGACAGAGATGAGCACCCGAAGGCTACATCGATGGAAAAACTCGCTAAGCTGAGACCGGCATTCAAGAAAGACGGTATCGTAACAGCAGGAAACGCTTCCGGCATCAACGACGGTGCTGCAGCTATGGTTCTTGCAAGCGGCGAAAAAGTTAAGGAACTCGGCCTGAAGCCGATGGCTAAGCTCGTAGCTAGCTGCTCGGCAGGCGTTGAGGCTCAGAGAATGGGATACGGCCCGGCCGTAGCTATTCCGAAGGTACTCAAGCTTGCAGGTCTGACAAAGGAAGACATCGGTTACTGGGAGATCAATGAAGCATTCGCAGCTCAGTTCATCGCTTGCGAAAGAACTCTCCAGATCCCGAGAGATAAGGTCAACCGCAACGGTTCCGGTATTGCTATCGGACATCCGGTAGGCTGCACAGGCGTTAGGATCCAGGTTGGTCTGATCCACGAGATGATCAAGCAGGATGTTAAATACGGATGCGCTTCGCTGTGCGTAGGCGGCGGCCCGGCTTGTGCTATCATCTGGGAAAAGTGCTAAGCTTAAAACGCTGAAATCTATAACCCCCGAAAGTTACTGCTTCCGGCAGTAACTTTTCGGGCGTTATGAAAATAGATATCTCGGCGTAAGATATACAGCAAAACGAAAGGAGAATTGCTAAATGAATTTCCAATTAACCAGAGAGCAGGCATTGACCAAGAAAATGGTTGAAAAGTTCTGCGAAGAGGTAGTTGCTCCCACTGCCGATGACATGGACGTCGCTCACGAATTCCCCGTCGACATCGTAAAACAGATGGGTGAGCTCGGAATGATGGGCATCATGTGGCCGAAAGAGTATGGCGGCGCAGGTGGCGACTACGTCCAGTACTGCGAAGTAATCGAGAGACTTACAGCTGCACACGCTGCAGTTGGTACAGTCGTTGCTGCGCACACATCGCTGTGCTCCGGCCCGATCTACTACTATGGTACAGAAGAGCAGAAACAGGAGTGGCTCGTTCCGCTGGCAAAGGGTGAGAGACTTGGTGCATTCGGTCTTACAGAGGCTGATGCAGGTTCGGACTCCGGTGCTACACAGACAACAGCTGTAGACATGGGAGATCACTGGCTGATCAACGGATCCAAGATCTTCATCACAAACGCCGGCTATGCAGATACTTTCTGTATCACAGCTATGACAGACAAGAAGAAGGGCACAAGAGGCGGCATTTCGTTCTTCATCATCGACAAGGACGATCCAGGCTTCTCGACAGGTGCTGAGGAAGACAAACTCGGTATCCGTTGCTCGTCCACAAGAGAACTTATTTTCGAAGACTGCAAGATCCCGAAGGACAGACTTATCGGACAGGTAGGACAGGGCTTCAAGATCGCTATGGGCACACTCGAAAAGGCTAGAATCGGTGTTGCTGCTCAGGGCGTAGGTGTTGCTCAGGGCGCTTTCGAGATCACAAAAGAGTACATGGGTCAGAGAAAACAGTTCGGAAAAACTATCAACAAGTTCCAGTATCCTGCTTTCACAATGGCAGAACTCTACACAAGGATCGAAGCTGCAAGACTGCTCGTTATGAGAGCTGCTGATCTTGCAGACAAGGGTCTTCCCTGCGGAACACAGTCAGCAATGGCTAAGTTCTACGCGTCCGAGATCGCTATGGATATGGCTACAAAGGGCGTACAGTTCCACGGCGGTTACGGCTTCATCAACGACTACTCGATCCAGAGATACTTCAGAGATGCAAAGATCATGGAGATCTACGAAGGAACATCCGAGATCCAGAAACTTATCGTTTCCGGAGCTATCCTCAGATAGTAAAGTCGCTTAAAGAAGTTGAAGCAAATATACAATCGTTAAGGAGCAAGATATGGATTTTGCAAAAGAATATCAGCAAAAGCTTGTTACGGCAGAAGAGGCGGTCAAATGTGTCAAATCCGGCATGTGGGTCGACTATTCACTCTGCTGCGGCATCCCTGTAGCCCTCGATGAGGCGCTGGCGGGAAGAGTAGATGAACTTGAAGATGTCAAGATCCGTGCAGGAATCACTTCGACACCGAGAAAGGTCCTCGAAGTAGATAAGGAAGGTGACCATTTCACATATATGGACTGGCACTGGACGGGCCTCACGAGAAAGTACAAAAAGGCAGGCAACAAGAACGTCTTCTTTACACCGCTTCTGTACAGGAACAAACCGTATCACTATCGTGAGAACATCAACGTTGACGTTGCAATGATGATGGTAGCTCCGATGGACGAGAAAGGATATTTCTCCTACTCGCTGTCGAACTCCGCATCAAGAGCGATAGCAGAGAATGCGGACATCGTAATACTCGAGGTCAACAAGAACCTTCCGAACGTATACGATGCAAAGGATGGCAACATCCACATCTCAGAAGTCGATTACATCGTCGAATGCGATTCTGCACTTCCGACGCTTCCGCCGGCTGGCGAACCCTCAGAGGTCGACAAAGCCGTAGCAAAGCTCGTTCTGGAAGAACTCGTTGACGGATCGTGCATCCAGCTTGGTATCGGCAGCATGCCGAACACCATCGGAACGATGATCGCCGAGTCAGATCTCAAGGATCTTGGTATCCACACAGAAATGCTCGTAGATGCTTACCTCGAGATGTACAAGGCCGGAAAGATCACGAACAAGAGAAAGCAGATCGACAACGGCAGAGGCGTATTCGGATTCGCACTTGGAAGCCAGGAACTCTATGATTGGACAAATGAGAACCGCGGCCTCGTAAGCGCACCGATCGACTACTGTAATGATCCATATGTAATGGCTCAGAACGACAATATGATGTCGATAAATAATGCACTGGAAGTAGACCTTCTTGGTCAGACAGCTTCCGAAGCTGCCGGATACAATCAGATCTCCGGTACAGGCGGACAGCTCGACTTCCTCACAGGCGCTCACATGTCCAAGGGCGGCAAAGGCCTCATCTGCATGTCCTCCACATTCACGATGAAGGACGGCACGAAGAAGTCGCGTATCAGACCGCGTCTCGCCGAAGGCAGCGTCGTAACTGACCCGAGGAGCCAGGCTTATTACCTCATCACAGAGTACGGTAAGGTCAAACTCGCGGGAATGTCGACATGGCAGATGGCAGAGGCCCTCATCAGCATCGCTGCACCGGAGTTCAGAGATGAGCTCATCGCAGAGGCTGAGACTATGGGAATCTGGCGCAAGAGCAATAAGAGATAATATTATCGATATTGTATATATAGTGGCGTAACAAATATTCTAATAGGAGGAGACCACATGAAAGCTATTGTATGTGTAAAACAGGTCCCGGATACTTCGGGCGTAGTAGCCGTCAAAGCTGACGGCACTATGGATCGTGCCGCTATGGCAACGATCACCAACCATGACGACCTGGCTGCCGTTGAAGCAGCTCTGGAACTCAAAGACCAGACAGATTGCAAGGTCATCGTCGTATCGATGGGACCCCCGCCGGCAGAAGGAATGCTCAGAGAGCTGCTGGCCATGGGTGTTGACGAGACATACCTTGTATCCGCTCGTGAATTCGGCGGATCCGATACTTATGCAACGAGCCAGATCATCGCTGCAGCAGTTAACAAGATCGGCGTAGATGCTGACGACGTAGTATTCTGCGGACGTCAGGCTATCGACGGTGACACAGCTCAGGTTGGCCCGCAGATCGCTGAAAAGCTCGGTCTGCCGCAGGTAACTTATGCAGCTGAGATCACAGACAACGGAGATTCGCTGACGATCAAACGTCTGCTCGAGGACGGACACATGATGATCAAAGTGAACAAGCCGTGCCTGATCACTTGCGTTAAAGAACTCAACGATCCGAGATACATGCACGTTGCTCGTATTCAGGACTGCTATGAGATGCCGCTTACGATCTTCGACTACGAAGCTCTTAAGAACGAGCCGCTCATCGATCCCGACACGATCGGACTCCTGGGTTCACCGACAAACGTATACAAATCCTTCTCACCCCCACCCAAGGGCGAGGCTGTTATGCTCGAAGGATCTGACAGAGCTACAGTTGATAAGTTGACGGGAATTCTCGCAGACAAACATTTGATCTAAGGAAAGGAGTTAAAAATGGCTTTTGATAGTAAAGATACAGCTGCTTTCAAGGACGTATGGGTGTTCTGCGAGCAGAGAGATGGAGAAATCATGTCGATCAGCCACCAGCTTCTGAGCGAAGGAAGAAAGCTGGCTGACGACCTCGGAGCTAACCTTTGCGGAGTGCTCCTCGGAAGCGGTCTCGCTGAAGAAGACATCAAGTCTCTCGGCGGATACGGTGCTGACAAAGTTTACAACATCGATCACGAGCTTCTGAAAGTTTACACAACAGACGGCTACACAAAGGCTATCTGTGATATCGTAGAGGATAAAAAGCCTGAGATCGTACTCTTCGGAGCTACGACACTCGGACGTGACCTCGCTCCGAGATGTGCAGCAAGACTGCACACAGGTCTGACGGCTGACTGTACTCACCTCGACGTAGATGTTGAAAAGTACAAGGCATTCCTGAAGACAACATCGACTATCGACGTTGACAACACAGAGTTCGAAGAGAACACGAACCTTAAGATGACTCGTCCGGCATTCGGCGGTCACCTGATGGCTACGATCATCTGCCCGAGATTCAGACCGCAGATGTCGACAGTTCGTCCGGGCGTTATGCAGACACAGGCCTTCGACGAGGCTCAGGCTGCAAAGGTCGAGATCGAAAACTATGCAGTTGAACTTACAGCTGACGATATCCACGTTGACGTTCAGGCAGTTGAGAAGACAGCTAAGAAGCTGGTCGACCTCATCGGCGCAGACGTTATCGTATCTGTTGGTCGTGGTATCAGCAAGGATCCTGAGAAGGGCATCGCTATCGCTCAGGAACTGGCTGACGCTCTCGGCGGTGTTGTAGGCTCGTCGCGTGCTTGCGTAGACGCCGGCTACATCTCGCAGGATCACCAGGTTGGTCAGACAGGTAAAACTGTACACCCGAAAATCTACATCGCACTGGGTATCTCGGGTGCTATTCAGCACAAGGCTGGTATGCAGGATTCGGAGTGCATCATCGCTGTTAACAAGAACGAAGATGCTCCGATCTTCGAAGTTGCAAGCTACGGTATCGTAGGCGACCTCTTCAGCGTAGGCCCGATGCTGACAGAGTCTGTTAAGGCTATCCTCGCAAACAAATAAGAGATAAAGTTTTAACGAACTTAAGCAAAGACTAAAAAGGGGCAGCGGATCCGTCCGCTGCTCTTTTGTTTGAGTTTGTTTTTTTGAGATACATGAGATATAATACGGTGCGTTAGGATAAGAAGGGAAACGACTATGGATACTGAAAGATTCAAATTCAACCAGCACAGGGACTGCGAATTCTTTCCCTGTCATGAGACGAAGGATCCGGACTCGTTCAATTGCCTGTTCTGCTACTGTCCTCTGTATATGCTGAAAGAGGACTGCGGAGGGAATTTCAGTTACGACAATCCTTACGGGATCAAGGATTGCTCGGGATGCATGGTGCCGCACAGCAAAGGCGGTTACGACCATGTCATGGCCAAGATGGACCTCGTAATGGAAATGGCAAAAAAGCAGAACGGATGACCGCGCCCACGATGTATTCGTGTTGTTTTTTTAGTGGCGCTGGTATATAATACTTTGCGTTAGGATCATATTGATCAGGTATCTAAAGGACAATTCTGTCAAACCATTCGGAAAGGATCTATTTTTTCAAACTATGGATAAAGACACACTCAAGGCAAAAAAAGTTGCCGATCTTAGAGAGATAGCCAAAGCGCTGGGCGTTTCGGCCCCTACTTCGTTACGAAAAGCTGAACTGATCGACGCTATCGCTGCAGTAAGCGAAACTGCTGAAAGTGAAAAAGCACCGGTCAGAAAGCCGGAGGAAAGCGAGACGAAGATCGCAAGGAGAAAGACCGCAAAGAAAAAAGAGGAAGGCGCTTCTGAAGAAAAGAAACGTACCGTAAAGAAGAGTACGGTCAAGACTTCCAAAGGTGCAAAGGCATCGAAAGTAAGCGGACTTGCGGAGAAGATCGCACGCGCGGAGAAGGCCGCAGAAAAAGCTACCGGAAAAGACGCTGAAAATGCTGCAGAGGAAGAAACTGCACAGGTAAATGAGTTCGACGGCAGGACAGCGGGATCGGAAGAGGCTGCTGCAAGACCGAAGCGACGCGCGTCAAAAGCTGAACCGGCGGAAAAGGAAGCTGAGAATGCGGAAGCGGCAGATCAGGCGGATGAAGATGAAAAGGCTGACAAGAAGGGAAAGCCCCGCCAGATGCATATCGACAGCGATAACAAGTATGAGGTCGACGGCATCCTTGAGATCGCCGAAGGCGGATTCGGTTTCCTCAGATTCGACAACTTCCTTACCAGCGATGACGACGTATACGTAGCGCCGCAGCAGATCAGGAGATTCAATCTGAAAACAGGTGACAGGATAAACGGCATAGCGAGAAAGCCGCGCCAGTCGGAGAAATTCGGCGCGCTGCTCTTCGTGGGAAGCGTGAATGGTGACGAGCCCGGAGTGGCGAGGACCAGACCGGACTTCGACGATCTGACGCCGATATTCCCGAACGAGAGGCTTTCGCTCGAGGACAGTCCGAGAGAACTGTCGATGAGACTGATAGATCTCGTAGCGCCGATAGGTAAGGGCCAGCGCGGACTGATAGTGGCGGCGCCGAAGGCGGGAAAGACTGTGCTTCTCAAGCGCGTTGCCCACAGCATAGAAAAGAAATATCCGGAAGTGGATCTATTTGTCCTCCTTGTCGATGAGAGACCGGAAGAGGTAACGGACATGAAGCGCTCGCTCAGGAAAGGCGAAGTGCTCTATTCCACTTTCGATGAAAGACCGGAGCATCACGTCAAGGTCGCGGAGATGATGCTGCAGAGAGCGAAGCGGCTCGTCGAGCACGGCCACGACGTGGTGATACTGCTCGACAGTATCACGAGGCTCGCGAGGGCTTACAACCTCGTAGTCCCTGCATCGGGAAGGTCGCTTTCCGGTGGTATAGATCCGGCGGCGCTCTACAAACCGAAGCAGTTCTTCGGAGCTGCGAGAAACCTTGAAGAAGGCGGAAGCATCACGATACTGGCAACAGCTCTCGTTGAAACCGGCAGCAGGATGGACGATGTCATCTTCGAAGAGTTCAAAGGCACGGGCAACATGGAGCTCCATCTCGACAGGAGACTGTCTGAAAAGAGGATCTTCCCCGCGCTCGATCTCAACGCGAGCGGTACCAGGCGTGAAGACCTCCTCATGGATCAGGAGGAGATGGAAGCGATCTGGTACATGAGAAGAGCGCTCGGCAACAGCGATGTGCAGGAAGTGACGGAGACGATAATAGACAACCTTGCTGTTACAAGAAACAACAAGGAATTCGTGAATATAATAAAGAGGATACGCTTGTAGGATGGATCTGAGCAAGATATTCATCAAAGACGCCTGTCCTACGAAAGTGGGCGGCCAGGCCGTTCTGGAAGGCGTCATGATGAAGGGGGACGAAAGGACTTCGGTATGCGTTAGGCTGCCGAACGGCGACCTTTACATTAAAACTGAAAAGAACAAGAAGAGGAACAGGATATACAGCCTGCCGTTCATCAGAGGAGTGTTCGTATTCGTGGCCTCCCTGGTGCAGGGGATGAAGACTCTGATGTTCTCAGCCGACGTCATGGAGGGATACGACGGAGAAGGCGCTGTGGAGTTTGAAGAGGACAAGGTAAGCCTCTGGCTCGAGAAAAAGTTCGGCGCGCAGGGCGCATGGAACGTGATGATATATTTCTCGGTGTTCTTATCGATAATATTCACCGTGCTGGTGTTCATCATAGCTCCGACGCTGGTCGTGAACCTTGCAAAGCATGTGACTGAGAATGCTGTCGTGCTGAACCTGATAGAAGGCGTGCTGAGGATCGTGATCTTCATCGCTTACATCGCGCTGATAGCGAAGATGGAAGACATAAAGCGCGTTTTCCAGTACCACGGAGCAGAGCACAAGACCATACACTGCTATGAGAACGGCCTCGAGATGACGCCGCAGAACGCGAAGGGCTTCTATACGCTCCACCCGCGGTGCGGGACCAGCTTCCTGATGTTCGTGATGATAATAGCGCTGGCGCTGTTCTCGCTTCTGGGCTGGCCGAGCCTGCTGTGGAGGATAGTGTCGAGGGTCCTGCTGCTGCCTGTGATAGCCGGCTTGTCATATGAACTTCTCAGATGGGCGGGAAGCAGTGACAGTGCTCTCGTGAAGGTGCTGTCCATGCCCGGGCTGTGGCTGCAGAAGATCACGACGAACGAACCGGATGAGGAGCAGCTCGAGGTAGCCATATGCGCGATGCAGGCCGTCGTAGCAGAAGAAGGCGATTATGGTATGGGCATATGCGACAGGAACGGACGCATATTGAAACACATAGATTATACGAATAGGGAAGAGGATAGAGAGAAAGCTGAAGAAGACGAAGACGAAAGGAACTGATATGAGCTTACTGGTACAGGATATCGTGAAGATGGCTGAAAAGCAGCTCGTCGCCGCGGGTGTCGACAACCCGAAGGGTGATGCGGAAGCAATGTACTGCAGCCTTATGAGAGTCGACCGCAGCAAGTTTTTCATGGAGTGGGGCGAGCCTGCGGCAGACAGGACGTGCGAGCAGTACTTCGACATGGTGGCAAGAAGGGCCAAGAGAGAGCCTCTGCAGTATATAGTGGGGAATCAGCCCTTCCTGGATCTCAACATCAATACAAAGGAAGGTGTTCTGATCCCGAGGCTCGACACCGAAGTGGTCGCGGAAAAGGCGATAGAGCTCTTTAAAGCGAAGAAGGGCGATACGGTGCTGGATCTTTGCTGCGGCAGCGGCGTTCTTGGGATAGCGCTCGCGAAGAAAGTTAATGCAAAGGTCACTGCCGTCGACATCACCGATGAGGCCTGCGCTCTTACGAAGGAGAACGCACAGCTCAACGGCGCGAAGGTCGATGTCCTGCAGGGCGATCTGTTCGAGCCGATCAGAAAGAAAAAGTATCATATGATCATCTCGAACCCGCCATATATCAGAAGCGAAGTCATTCCGACTCTGATGCCTGAGGTGAAGGATTACGAGCCGATGACCGCGCTGGACGGCGGCGAAGACGGACTCGTGTTCTACAGAAAGATAGTCGCTGGATCCGTAGATCATCTCAAGAAGGGCGGCCTCCTGGTATTCGAGATCGGCAACGATCAGGCCGAAGACGTATGCGCGATGATCGAGGAGACGGGCAGGTTCGAGAATATGGAGGTGACTCAGGACCTTGCGGGGAACGACCGTGTCGTAAGCGCTTCGTTCATAAAGTAAGCGAACATAAGCAAAAGTCGGTAAGCAAAAGAGGCTGACCTGCAGATCACATCTGCAGAGCAGCCCCTTTTTAGTGGTATATAGTCCGCCCTGATCCGGCTAAAGAGCCTTAGAGTCCAAGTTCCTTCTGTACGAAGCAGAGCGCCTGGTCCAGATCTGCGATTATGTCCTCGACATCTTCGATGCCGCAGGAGAATCTGACCTGTCCTTCAGCGATGCCGACGGCAGCCCTCTCTTCCGGAGTCATCGTGGCGTGGCTCATCGAAGCGGAGTGCTGGATGAGAGAATCGACGTTTCCGAGAGATGTTGCGAGGCTGATCATCTTTACCTGATCCATCAGCATCTTGCCGGCTTCAAATCCGCCTTTGACATCGAAGCTCATCATGGCTCCGAAGCCGCGCATCTGCTTTTTAGCTATGTCGTGACCGGGGTGTGTTTCGAGTCCCGGATAAAGGACGCGCTCTACCATCGGATGATCGTCGAGGAATCTTGCGACCTTCATGGCGTTCTCGCAGTGACGCTCCATCCTTACGCCGAGAGTCTTGAGCCCTTTCGAAAGCGAGCATGCCTCTACAGGGGACATGATGCCGCCGAAGAACTTCAGGTTCTCAGCGTCGATCTTGTGGATGAGCTCCTTGCTCGCGCAGATGGCTCCGCCGAGGAGGTCTCCGTGACCGTTCAGGTATTTTGTGACGGAGTGCAGAACTACGTCAGCGCCCAAAGCGAGAGGGTTCTGCAGATACGGCGTTGCGAAAGTGCCGTCGACG
>CAMKAM010000006.1 GCA_946410475.1 uncultured Bacillota bacterium | reverse complement strand
TAGAAGAACAGCGCGAGCCCGGCGTAGTACACGATCCTCATCCTGAGTATGTTGCCCGCGATCTCTATGATGAAAGAAGCTATCATAAGGAAGAAGCCGAACCGGTCCCAGCCCCTCCTGCCTCTCATGAATTCCGATAATCTGTAAAGAAAGTTCATCTATCTATCCTTTTATCCTTTCCGTTTCAAAGCTCCGTATATATCATCCCGTTCTTCCCGCGGTCCGAACGCATCAGAGAGATATGATCCACCCGCATCGAAAGATCTCTTCCCCTTGGCGCAGGCGGCGCTATATCCGCCGGATCAGGTCGCCTTACGAGGGTGATATGCGGAGAGAACTTTTTCCTGTCGAAGGGTATCCCTTCATCCGCAAGCGCATGCCTCATGCGCTTTACCAGCTTGCGCAGAGGGTCGCCCCCGCCTGCCGGCTCCGCGCTGACACCTGCCCACCAGAGCCCGCGGAACGATCCGGCTCCGTCCAGCCTTATCGTGAACGGCTCGAACGCTACGCTCTCTATCACCTCTTTGACATGATACGGATCGGGATACTCCCCGATGAACGCCAGCGTGAGGTGCAGGTTTTCCGGCCTGGTGTAGTTGCCGCGCACGCCCTTCCACTTCATCGCATCCTGCATGTCAAGGAGGGCGTTCTCCATTTTTTCATTCAGTCTGACCGCTATGAACAATCTCATACAATAAGTATATCCTCTCGGGCCTTATCCGTTCAAGCACAAACGCTTCCCCGGCTCCATTGTTCATGCGATCAACACACCTCCATTTGATTGACTTTGAATGTATATATCATTAGAATACTTTTGATATGAAAGAAGTATTAGGAAAATACAAACCATACGTCCCGATGATACTGCTGGTCGTCATGTTCCTCTTCGGACAGGCGATGAGCGAGCTTATGCTGCCGTCATACATGTCGGACATCATCAACAACGGCGTCGTCAAGGGCGATATACCATATATCTATTCACTGGGGCTGAGGATGGTCCTGGTCTCCTTCCTCGCAGTGGCCTGCGCCATCACGGGGAACCTCATAGCAGCAAGGGTCGCCGCAGGCTCGGCCCGCGATATCAGGAGCTCTCTCTTCCGCCGCGTCATGACTTACTCGGCGAAGGAGTACAGCCAGTTCTCGACAGCCAGCCTCATCACCCGCTCGACGAACGACGTGCAGAACCTGCAGCAGACGACTGTCTTCCTCCTCAGGATGGCAGTGTTCGCTCCGGTCATGGGCACGGGAGCTCTCATCAAAGCTCTCAGCCTCTCGCCGGGCATGACGTGGACGCTCGCTCTCGGACTCATCGTCATCCTTCTTCTGATGATAACGCTGTTCTTTGCGGTGCTGCCTAAATTCAAGGTGCTGCAGGACAAGCTCGACCGTCTGAATCTGATAATAAGCGAACGGCTCTCCGGCCTCCTCGTAGTCAGGGCTTTCAGCTCCGAGCAGCAGGAGGAAGATCGCTTCGACGATGCGAACATGGATCTTACGAGGATCAACATCTTCATCAACCGCGCGATGGCCTTCATGTTCCCTTCGGTAACGCTGATCATGAATGCTACGTGCACACTGATCATCTGGGCGGGCGCGAAGATGGTCGCAAAAGGAGGGATGAACGTAGGCGAGGTCATGGCGTTCATGCAGTACGGCACCCACGTCATACTCAGCTTCCTCTTCATCACCGCGATATTCATCATGATCCCCAGAGCGGCAGTATCAGCCAAGAGGGTCAATGACGTCCTTGCGATGGAAACGACGATAACGGACGCCGAAGACGCCGAGGCACCCGTTCCCGAAGGAAAGATCGAATTCAGGAACGTCTGCTTCAGATATCCGGATTCGGCGGGCGATTCGCTTACTGACATATCATTCACAGCTCTTCCCGGACAGACCACCGCTATAATCGGCGGCACGGGCAGCGGCAAGTCCTCCCTCGTCAGCCTCATCCCGAGGTTCTATGACATACGCGAGGGAAGCATCAAGATAGACGGACAGGAGATCCGCAAAATACCGCTGAAGGATCTGCGCGCGATGATCGGCTATGTACCTCAGAAGAGCACACTGTTCAACGGCACGGTCGCGGACAACATCGCTTTCAGCGATCCGGGCGCTTCGATGGACCGGATCAGGAAGGCAGCAGAGACGGCCCAGGCAGCAGGATTCATCGAAGAGCTTCCCGACGGCTACAGCACATGGATAGCCCAGGGCGGAAGCACCGTCTCAGGCGGACAGAAGCAGCGCCTCGCTATCGCCAGAGCGCTCCTCAAGGACGCGAAGATATACATATTCGACGACAGTTTCTCGGCGCTCGACTTTTCGACGGACGCCGCTCTCAGAGCTGCTCTTGCTGAAGATGTCAGCGATGCCACGGTCATCATCGTGGCCCAGCGCATCAATACGATAGCCGGGGCAGATCAGATAATAGTACTCGATGAAGGACGTCTCGCCGGCATCGGCACTCACAGCGAGCTGCTCGATTCCTGCAAAGTCTACCGCGAGATCGCTATGTCTCAGCTCAGCGAAGAAGAGCTCGCCGAACAGTTCGGCGGCAGATTCGCACAGGCGACTGACGGAAAGGAGGCGGAGTGATGGCTGACAAAGCAGTCGACAAATCGGCAGAAAACAGAAAGAACGCCCGCCCCGCCGGCAGAGTCGGAGCCATGATGCCCGGCGAAAAGGCAAAGAAATTCGGGCCGACCATCAAAAAGCTGATCGGCTATCTTGCCGAATACAAATTCCGCGTCATCATCGTCTTCATCTTCGCGATAGCCGCAACGTGCCTCAACACGATCGGTCTCGCCATCCTCGGCAACGCGACAGACGTCATAGTCGACGGACTGAAGGCAGGCGCAATAGATTTCTCCAGGCTCGGCAAGGTCATCCTTTTCCTGATCGGGCTGTTCGCAGTGGCATGGCTGTGTTCGTTCCTCCAGGGATTCATCATGGCGAGGGTGTCACAGCTGATAACATACAAACTGCGGCGCCAGATGTCCGAGAAACTCGACAGGCTCCCGCTCAAATACTTTGACAGCAAGACCCACGGCGAGATCCAAAGCCGATTCATAAATGATATAGAGACTATCAACCAGACGCTCCTGAACAGCATCACGCAGACGATATCGAGCGCGGCCACAGTCATATGCATCCTGGCAATGATGCTCAGCATCAGTCCGGTGATGACAGTCATAGCGCTCCTCATACTGCCGGCGTCTATGCTCATCATCAAAGTCGTCATCTCACGTTCTCAGGGGTTCTTCCACGACCAGCAGAAATTCCTGGGCGATGTCAACGGTCACGTGGAAGAGATGTACACGGGGCACACGATCATCAAGGCTTTCGGCCGCGAGCAAAAAACGACCGAGGACTTTGACAAGATCAACGAAAAGCTTTACGGCTCCGCATGGAAGTCGCAGTTCTTCAGCGGCCTGATGATGCCGCTTACTGCCCTCGTCGGCAACCTGGGCTACGTTGCGATGTGCGTCGCCGGCGGCTACCTCGCATTCGGCGGGGTCATCTCCATCGGCAACATCCAGACCTTCCTTCTCTACGTAAGGAACCTCAACCAGCCGGTCCAGAACGTCGCGAACGTGATGAACCTCCTGCAGTCGACCGCAGCCGCTGCCGAGAGGATCTTTGAACTGATAGAAGAACCCGAAGAGGAGGATGCTTTCGGTTCGAGCAAGGAAGGAAAGATCGATTTCGATCAGACGTCGCACAAGGGCGAAGTCAGCTTCCGCCACATCAGATTCGGATATGACCCGGACGAACCGGTCATCAAAGACTTCACCTATGTGGCCAAGCCCGGATCCAGGGTCGCCATCGTCGGCCCGACCGGCGCCGGAAAGACGACTCTCGTCAAGCTCGTGATGAGATTCTACGAACTCGACGGCGGCGACATCTTCATCGACGATCACGATATAACGGAATACTCCAGGCACGATCTGAGGTACCTTTTCGGAATGGTGCTGCAGGATTCGTGGCTGTTCTCCGGGACGATCCGCGAGAACATCGCTTACGGAAAACCCGACGCGACAGATGAAGAGATCATACGCGCTGCAAAGGCGGCCCACATCCACCACTTCATCTCGACGCAGCCGAAGGGTTACGACACGCCGATCAACGAGGACGCATCGAACATATCGCAGGGGCAAAAGCAGCTCCTCACGATAGCGCGCGCCATGCTGGCTGACAACCCGATCCTTATCCTCGACGAGGCGACATCATCCGTCGATACCAGGACGGAGCGCCTGATACAGTCCGCGATGGCAGCCCTCATGCAGGGCCGCACCAGCTTCGTCATCGCCCACCGCCTGTCTACGATCAAAGATGCCGACCACATCATCGTCATCGATCACGGTGACATCGTCGAGCAGGGCACGCACGACGACCTCCTGGCTATGGACGGATACTATGCGAAACTGTATAACAGCCAGTTCGCTTAACTTGCGAAGCCATTAACAAAGACCCCCCCACGGGGCTTGTGACGCTTTTTTCAACATGTTATGTTTCTAACTGCAATCATATATTTTGAAGGAGGTTAGGATATGGCATGTTTTTTAGTTTCTGCAGCTGAGGCAGCAGTAGTCAAGGCTGTTGAAAAACACGAAGAGAAAGTCGAAGCCCAGGCAGCAGTCAGCGAATCTGCTGTAAATGAAGCGGAAGTCGAACCGAAGATCCCGATGAGCAGAAAGCTCAAATGGCTCACACGCCTTCTCATCGGCGGAGCTGTCCTTCTTGCTTTCGAGCACGTTTGGCACGGAGAAGTAGTCCCGTGGTTCCCGTTCCTGACAGCGATGTCGGATCCTGCGGATACAGCGGAGATGCTTCATGAGATGGCGACCGTCGGTGTATCGATGGCAGTACTGATCACTGCAGTATGGTTCGTTATGTGTAAGGTGGCTGATGCACTTGTGAAAAAGCCGGTCGTCGAGCCCGAAAAAACAATTGCTTAAGGGGGGTAATACTAAATGACACTTCTTATTACAGTGTTCGCTGCCGTCATTGCGACGCTCACATGGTACAACAGGAAAAATGACGATCTGAAAATCGAAGTGCTCTGCTTCATGTACTGGGGCGCATCGCTCATGTGGCTGATAGATGCTATATTCGAGTTCGCAGAGCTCAAAGCCGACTACTTCGCTCCGGCAGCGCAGGATATGCTGAATGACGCGTTTCTGGGGCTTGCAGTCGTAGCGCTCGGCCTTGTTATATGGGTATGCGTACTTCTGATAAAAGACCCGAAGGGATCCGTCAGAGCTGCTCTTAAGAAATCCAATTAGGTGATCCAACTAAAACCATTTTAAGATGCCACACACGCTGAAAGACCGGAGAGTTCTCCGGTCTTTTATTTACCATAGAAAAAAGAACAATACAAGATAAAACGCCGATTGGCACATTTTGCCCTAAAAAACAAGCCATAATTCCAACTTCTACATCATCATAGAAAACGCGGTCTTTGCGGAAACGACCCGGGGTTCCATAAAGAGCGCTTTCTTTTGTTTATGTCATCCCTTTCATCCGAGAACAAGGTCAAGCTCCATCATTTCCGCCATCCGCAACCCCTTCTCTCCCCATTGCCAGATCAAAGTTGGAACTTTAAGACCTTTTTTACTCAAAAATGTGCCAACGCCGCCATCGCCGACACACTTGCACCCATCGCCGACACCTTTTATGCCACAGACTCCGTCTCCGCTGAGCTGCTCACCTCCCGAACCAGTATATTTCGCCGTTTTTTCTTTGCAAAAGTACTAACTCCACGCCATCACATGCTTGACCGGTCTTTGCGGAAACGACCCAGGTTTCCATAAAGACTGCTTTTCTATTGTTATGTCATCCTCACCCACCTGGCGACCATCGCTTCAACGAGATGATCCACCCGTCAGCCCTGCTTTAGACGCACCAACCCGCGCCGCAAAGACAAAGGTAGTACTTCAAAGGACACTTTGACCCCAAAATGTACTAATCACGCAGAACAGCCGCAATTCAGTCTCCATTGCTAAAGACACCAAAAAGCCCCGGACCTCTCCGGGGCTTAATTATTATCATCTGAATATTATGCTGTCCTTATGCCTTATGCTGCGTCGTCCGCCGCCTCTTCAGCAGCCTGCTCCGCCTTTTCCTTCAGTTCCTGGACTTTAGTGAATATGTTGTTGAACTTGACCTTTGTCGTCTTACCATTCTTGACTTTGATCTTCTTCGTCATGTCATCCGCATATTCATCGCCTACGCTGACGGGCACTACCTTGTATGTACCTGCCTTGAGGTTCTTTACTTTGACGACGCCCTTCTTGTTGGCTTTGACAGTCTTGATCTTGCCCTTGCCGATGATCTTGTACTTCGTTCCGGCAACCTTCTTCGTCTTGTCTTTGACTGTGATCTTCGCAGCGCCTGCCGGCGTGTATGTTCTTATGATCGCAGCTACAGTCTGGTGCGTGCCGTAGTATTTCGTGATCCTGATGCCGCCGTGACATGTGGCGTGGATAACGTTGCCGTTGCCGATATAGATCGCGCAGTGGCCGATGCCGCCGCCTCTGTAGTAGAGGATGATGTCGCCCTTCTGGGCTTTCTTCATGTTACGGCCTACATTGTAGCCTGCTTTGTAGTAGGAAGCCGCCGAACCTCTCGTCAGCTTGATGCCTACTCTGTGCATGCAGTAAGCAACAAAACCGCTGCAATCGAAAGCATACGGACCTGCCGCGCCGCTAACGTACGGGCAGCCGAGCTTGCTCTTTGCGACTTTGATGATTTCATCAGCTTCTGTAGAAGGCTTCCCTGAGAAACCTTTGTTGCCGCTGCTCTTCGCGAATGCGCCCTGCGGGACCATCGCAAGTACGAGTGCGAGCGCCAAAACAACAGCTAAAATGGACCTTTTGTTATTTGCAATAATATTCATATAGATTTTTCTCCTCCGATGGAAATAATTTATCATGGTGAAGAGTTGCCCCGCAATCCGTCATAAAACGCCTTCACAAAACCTTCAAAAAGTGCACACAAAACCCTCCTGTTCGTTCATAAAGTGTTCGGGCTTGTTCTTTTTTGTTCCCTGACAAATGTGACCGGCAGGCATAGATCGATCTTTTTGCACGTTGTCATCTTTTTACCCTTTTCAGGTTGACATCTTTCCTCTGCAAGGATATACTTCCATTGCAGGGCATCACGTCCGGCATATACACAAAGCACAGACAGACAAGGATATGACAATGGCAAACGAAATAACTATGACAGAAAAAAGAAGCTCATCAACTGAAAGAACAAAAATGCTCATCCTGGCGGCGATATTCGCCGCCGTCATCGCGGTATGCTCGCAGATAGTCATCCCGCTCGCCCCCGTACCGATCAACCTCGCTACTCTGGCAGTATTCCTGACAGCGGGCTTCCTCGGAGTGAAATACGGCACGATCAGCACGATAGTCTACGTCCTCCTCGGCGTGATAGGAGTTCCTGTCTTCGCAGGCTTCAAGGGCGGCGCGGGCGTCATCGTCGGGCCGACGGGCGGATATATAATAGGGTACATAGTATGCGCGGCAGTAAGCGCACTGCTTCTCGGCATCCTCTGCAGGAACGAGGCTTACACCTACCCGAAGATCATTATCTCCCTGGTGGCAGGCCTGTTCTTCTGCTATCTCCTCGGGACCATCTGGTTCTATATCATATCAGGCTGGACGATAGGCAAGATCCTGATGGCATGCGTAGTCGTCTTCCTCCCGGGGGACGCACTGAAGATCGCAGTCGCATCGATACTGATCAAAAAAGTCAGACCGCAGGTCGCGAGATATCTGTAAAAAAGCAGGCGCCCGAAAGGGCGCTTTTTTTAGTTCTGATTTGTTTGTTTACTGAAAAACGGTTTTTTATTATAATGTCTGTATTATTCAGAAAGGGGAAAGTATGTACCGCAAAGCCGGCCATACACTAAAAAACATGAACGCACAGGAAATAATCCAATTCATCAGAGATGCTGAAAAGAAAACACCCGTAAAACTGTATGTTAAAGAAAAAGAGCCGATCGACTTCGGCGGCGCGAAGGTATTCGGAGCCGCGGACAAGATCGTGTTCGGCGACTGGGCGGATCTCGCTCCGGTCATCGAAGCCAATTCTGACAAGATAGAAGACATCGTTATCGAAAATGATTCGAGGAACAGCGCGATACCGCTTCTTGACCTCAAGGACATCCCAGCGAGGATAGAGCCGGGCGCCATCATCAGAGACCAGGTCGAGATCGGAGCCAACGCCGTCATCATGATGGGCGCGATCATCAATATCGGTGCCGTCATCGGCGAAGGAACGATGATAGATATGGGCGCAGTGCTCGGAGGCAGAGCGACAGTTGGAAACAACTGCCACATCGGAGCCGGTACAGTTCTCGCAGGCACGATCGAGCCCGCTTCGGCGACTCCGGTCATCGTTGAGGACAACGTCATGATCGGTGCCAACGCCGTCGTACTCGAAGGGGTCCACATCGGAAAGAACGCCGTCGTAGCCGCAGGCGCGATAGTCACAGCCGACGTGCCCGACAACATGGTGGTAGCAGGATGCCCCGCAAAGATAATCAAGGAAAAGGACGAGAACACATCGATGAAGACAGCCCTCGAAGCCGATCTTCGCGCTCTGTGATCTGACGGATCGATATATATGGAAATGAAAGAAAACCTTAACAGCGCTGTATACACACTGAAGCGCAGCGCTATCAGAGAATTCTCAAGGCTCGCAGCGGAAACGCCGGGCTGCATCAGGCTCACCCTAGGCGAGCCTGATTTTGATACTCCGGCTTCCATATGCGAAGCGGCCTGCAGCTCTGTCGAGGCGGGCGACACCCACTATATCGAAAACAACGGAGCCGCGGAGCTTCGCGAAAAGATCGCAGGATTCGAACGTGAGAAAAACGGTATGGACTATTCGGCTGCCGAAGTCATAGTGACAGCCGGCGCGACCGAAGCGCTTTTCGCCTCTCTGTTCGGTGTCATCGAACCCGGCGATGAGGTCATAATCCCCATACCCGCCTTCTCGCTTTATGAGGAGATCGTCAAGATGTGCCGCGGAAAGGCAGTGCATCTGGACACGTCGAAGAGCGGCTTTCAGATCAGGGAGGAAGATCTGCTTCCACTGATCACAGAAAAGACGAAAGCCATCATCCTGAATTCGCCGAACAACCCGACGGGCTGCATATACGATCAGGAGAGCCTCGAGACCGTTCGACGCGCCGTGAGCGGCAAGCCGGTATTCGTCATTTGCGACGACGTCTACAGACAGCTCTGCTACACGGACGGATACCACAGCTTCGCTGAATACCGCGACCTCAGAGAGCAGATCCTCCTCATCCAGAGTTTTTCGAAACCGTACGCGATGACAGGATGGAGAGTCGGATACCTGCTGGCTGACGCCTCGGTCAAAGAAAGGCTCGAGCTCGTCCACCAGTTCACAGTCGTCTCGACACCGGCGCCGTTCCAGAAGGCCTGCATCGCAGCGCTCGGCCACGACCCGTCTGGGATGCTCGGGGAATACTCGAAGCGCAGAGACTATGTGATAGGAAGACTCAGGGCGATGGGACTCGAGATCGAGATCCCCGAAGGCGCCTTCTACGCCTTCCCCTCAATGAAAAAGTTCGGCATCGCCCCATCGGATCTGGCAAGAAGGCTGATCCTCGAAGCGGGCGTCGCGATAACTCCCGGCGAAGCCTTCGGCTCGCAGGAGCATATAAGGATATCTTACTGCTGCAGCATGGCCGACCTTGAAGAGGGGCTGGACAGACTGGAGAGCTTCCTCTCCGGCCTTGAGGCCGAGTAAGCAGCGTCAGACTGCGCAGCGAACAAAACAAAAAGAGAAGATCATGCATATCGATTACATGGAAGAAGCCCTCGGGATAGCAGGTGAGATCACGGAGATCAGAAAGGGGATCCACCGCTGCCCCGAGCTGGGAAACAGCGAATACAAAACAGCCGGGCTTATCGAAGAGACCCTTCAGGGACTCGGCATCGAAACGAAGCGCGTCCTTGACACAGCTGTCATAGGCACGCTCCGCGGAGGAGCCTGCGCAGGCAGCGCGGCAGGCGGCAAAAGAAAGGCAGTCGCCCTTAGGGCTGATATGGACGCCCTTCCGCTTACTGAGACCACGGGAGCGGATTTCGCATCCGAAGTGCCGGGCATCACGCATGCCTGCGGACACGACGTCCATATGGCTGCAACCCTCGGCGCGGCGAAACTGCTTTCCTCACACAGAGACGAGCTGCCCGGCGACGTCATCTTCCTCTTCGAGCCTGATGAAGAGGGAAACGGAGGCGCACTCAGACTGATCGAAGAAGGCTGCCTCGATGGGGCGGACGCCGTATTCGGCGCTCACGTCGATCCCGCCATCCCCGACGGGAAGATCGGTGTCAGATACGGCAAGTTCTACGCAGCGTCGAACATGTTCGACATGGAGTTCCGCGGAAAGACCTCACACGGAGCAGACCGCGAAAAGGGAGCCGACGCACTGGGCGCGGCGGCAGAGACAGTAACGAGGCTTCTTGCCCTGCCCGAAAAAGCAGCTGAGGAAAAATGCGTCATCACGGTCGGTACATTCGAGTCCGGCACCGCCAGAAACATCGTTTCCGACTATGCGAAGATCTGCGGCATAGTCCGCACGCTCGGAGCTGAGGACAGAGCAAGGGTCAAAGAGAAGATATTTGAAGAGGCACAAATTGCCGCGGCATCATTCGGCGTGACAGTAGATATAGACTATATGGGCAGCTACTCCGGCGTCACCAACGACGATGAGATGACAGCCTTCGCCGAGAAAGCGGCATCAGAGCTGCTCGGCGAAGAAAACGTGATCCGGATAGAAGAGCCGCTGATGACGACCGAAGATTTCGGATACTACATAGAGAAAGTCCCGGGAACGTTCTATCATATCGGAGCAGGCTGCGAGCTTCCGCTCCATAACAGCAGCTTCCTGCCGACGGAAAAGGCTCTGCTTACTGCGGCGGCGGTCCACGCTGCCGTGATCACAGCATTCCTCGCAGGATGATCACAAAGGAGACCAACACAATGAGATTCACTAAAATGCACGGTTGCGGCAATGACTATGTATATGTCAACTGCTTCGAAGAGACGGTGTCTGACCCCTCTTCGCTGGCGGTGAAGCTCGCCGACCGCCATTACGGCATCGGCGGAGACGGCCTCATCCTGATAGAGCCCTCTGACAAAGCGGATGCTTACATGCACATGTTCAACCTCGACGGCTCCGAAGGCAACATGTGCGGCAACGGCATCAGATGCGTCGCAAAATACATATCCGACCACGGCATCGTGCCGGCGGACAGAGACACCGTTACCGTCGACACGAAGTCCGGCGTCAAGACGATAGATCTGACAAAGGAAAACGGCAAGGTCGCGAGCGCGACGGTCGACATGGGCGTTGCAAGGCCCGACTCCGAGATGCCCGAGAAGATCACGGTCGCCGGCATGGACCTGCTCTTCTACGGCATCGACCTCGGCAATCCGCACGCCGTATACTTCCTTGAAGACAACGACGTCCTCATGAGCACTATCGAAAAGTACGGAGACCTTCTCCCGTCGCTTCCCCTTGAGAAGATAGGGCCGGCGTTCGAGAGCCATCCGCGTTTTCCTGACAAGGTGAACTCGGAGTTCATAGATATAGTAAGCAGACAGGAAGTCAACTTCCGCGTATGGGAAAGAGGATCCGGAGAGACCCTCGCCTGCGGAACAGGAGCTTCGGCCGCTGCTGCAGCCGGCTTCCTTGCCGGAAAGCTCGACAGCGAAGTCCTGATCCACCTCGTTGGAGGAGACCTTCGGATACGCTACGACGAAGAGAGCGGGCACTGCTTCATGACAGGCCCCGCAACAGAAGTATTCTCCGGAGATATCGATCCGGACGAACTTTAAACGATCTTTAAACGATAGATTTTAAATGAAACAGCAGACCAAAGGAACGATATTGCTGCTTATCACAGCATTCATATGGGGCTCGGCTTTCGTCGCTCAGAAAACGGGCATGGAATACATCGGCCCCTTCACATTCAATGGGATCAGAAGCTTCATCGGAGCTCTGGTCCTGCTTCCTGTGATCTGCATCATGGTAAAAAGAGCCAGGGCGGCTTCCGGCGAAACAGGCAGCCCGATCCCGGATGCCCTCTCGGATGCAAAATCGAAGAAATGCCTCGTGATCGGCGGCATCTGCTGCGGAGCAGCGATGTTCTCAGCTTCAAGCCTTCAGCAGATGGGGATGGTATATACATCCTCAGGCAAGGCGGGTTTCATCACGGCGCTGTACATCATAATCGTTCCGCTCCTCGGGATCCTGATCGGAAAGAAAGTAAGGAAGATACTATGGCTGTGCGTGGCCCTCGCTGTCGTCGGGCTATATCTCCTGACGATGAGCGGCGCTCTTTCCATCAACAGAGGAGACCTTCTGATCACGGCCTGCGCCTTCGTTTTCGCAGTCCACATCCTGATCATAGACCACTTCTCACCGCGGACGAACGCGGTAGCGCTCTCAGCCGTCCAGCTGTTCGTCACCGGAGTGCTGTCGCTGCCGTGCATCGCCATATTCGAAGAGGTGGACTGGTCCGCGGTCTTTGACTGCTGGCTTCCCATACTCTACGCCGGCGTCATGTCATGCGGCATCGCCTACACCCTTCAGATCGTTGCCCAGAAATACACCGACCCGACTGTGGCCTCGCTGCTGCTGTCCCTCGAGTCCGTTTTCGCTGTCATCACAGGCATGATCATCCTCGGCGAAATGATGACCGGACGCGAGCTTGCAGGATGCGTCATCATGTTCTGCGCGATCATCCTCGCTCAGCTTCCCGAGAAGAAAAGCGCCGGGTCACTTTGATCCGCGTCAATGATAAAGTAAGCAAAAAGACCGTTGCCCTCTTTGTTGCAATCGGTCTTTTCTTAATATACTATTTAACTATATAAAGTGAACAAGTGAAAGGAGATTGAATAATGGCGATACCAACAAGAGATCAGGCATTTGAACTCGTTAAAAAATACAACAAGGATCCGTTCCATGTAAAGCACGCTCTCACAGTTGAAGGCGTAGTGAAATGGTTCGCAAACGAACTCGGCTACGGCGACGACGCCGAATTCTGGGGCATCTGCGGACTGCTGCACGACGTGGACTTCGAGAACTGGCCGGAGGAACACTGCAAGAAAGCTCCGGAGCTGCTGGCTGAGATCGACGCCGACGAGAGCATCGTCCACGCTGTCTGCTCGCACGGATACGGTATCTGCTCCGATGTCGAGCCGGAGCACGAGATGGAAAAGGTCCTGTTCGCGACAGACGAACTGACGGGTCTGATCGGAGCTGCCGCTCTCATGAGACCTTCAAAGAGCTGCAAGGACATGGAGCTCAAGTCGCTCAAAAAGAAGTTCAAAGACAAGAAATTCGCAGCCGGCTGCGACCGTGACATCATAAGACGCGGCGCAGAAATGCTTGGTTGGGAACTCGACGAGCTGTTCGAGAAGACGATCCTCGCGATGAGAACTGTTGAGGATGAAGTCAACGCATACGAAGGTTGATCCAATCTATGGATACAAACGCAAAACTCGAAAAACTAAAAGAGGGATTGCTGGAATACGGGAAGGTCGCCGTCGCATTCTCAGGCGGAGTGGACAGCACCTTTCTGCTTTCGTTCGCCCAAGAGACTCTGGGGACGGAAAGCACGGCGGCGCTGACCGTCTCCGCACCCATCAACCCGCCTGATGAGATCGAGGAAGCAAAACTCTTCTGCAAAGAGAGAGGGCTGCGACATATCATTATCGAAAACCCCGATCTGCTGAGCGCCGAGCCCTTCGTGAAGAATCCGCCTGACAGATGCTATCACTGCAAAAGGATCATCTTCACGGCGCTTCTCGAAGAGACTTCTAGGCTTCCCGGCGGATTCATCCTGGCGGACGGAAGCAACCTCGACGATATGTCCGACTATCGTCCGGGCATAAAAGCGCTTACTGAGCTCGATATCAAAAGTCCGCTGCGCGATGCCGGACTAACGAAGGCAGAGATACGGGCGGAGCTCGAAAAACGAGGGCTCGCGATCTGGTCGAAGCCCGCATGCGCCTGCCTGGCGAGCAGGGTGCCTTTCGGCGAGGCAGTCACTGCCGAAAAGGTATCCGCGGTATACAAGGCGGAGTCCGCCGTGCGCGCTCTCGGCTTCACACAGGTCAGAGTCAGACACCACGGCGACATCGGAAGACTTGAAGTCCTCCAGGAGGAAAGACGCTTACTGCAAAATGACGAAATGATGGACAGACTGGCGGCTATCATCAAAGACGCCGGTTTCAAATACGCCGTCCTCGAACTCGGCGGTTATGAGATGGGCAGTCTGAACAAGCAAAGGACAGGAGACTAACTATGGATTACATGAAGCTACAAAACGGAAGCGATATCAGAGGCATCGCGATCGACGGAGTACCCGGCGACGAAGTAAATCTCGACAGCACTGCGGCATTCAGGATAGGCAAGGCTTTTGCGGAGTGGCTCGCTGCCCGTCCGGATGCGCCGGACATCGAAGAACTACGGATCTCGATGGGACGCGATCCGAGGATCAGCGGAGAAGAACTCGGAAGAGCGTTCGCCTTGGGCGTCGTTTCGGCAGGCGCTGAAGTAGCAGACTGCGGTCTCGCCAGCACGCCGGCGATGTTCATGTCGACGATATTCGAAGACTTCAGCTGCGACGGAGCGGTCATGATCACAGCATCGCACCTTCCCTACCACAGGAATGGTTTCAAATTCTTCACTAAAGAAGGCGGCCTGGGAAAACCGGACATCAAAGCAATACTCGAGAAGGCTTCCTCCTACGACGAGGACCAGACTCCCGAATCGGTCCGCGTCTTCTATGTGGATGACGGATCGTCGCTGATGGATGTGTACTCGGAGCACCTAAGGCAGCTCATAAAAGACGGGATCGACCCTGACATCCCCAAGCCCCTCGCAGGACTCAAGATCTGCGTGGACGCCGGCAACGGAGGCGGCGGTTTCTACGCGACCAAGGTCCTTGCGCCGCTCGGAGCCGACGTGGTCGGGACTTTCCTTGAGCCTGATGGTATGTTCCCGAACCACATCCCGAACCCCGAGAACAAAGAAGCTATGGCTGCCATATCTTCAAGTGTCAAAGAGTCGGGCGCAGATCTGGGCATCATCTTCGATACGGATGTCGACAGATCTGCAGCAGTCGACGAGAACGGGAACGAGATCGCGAGAAACGGCATCGTCGCTCTTGCCGCGGCTCTGGTAAACGAAGAATACCCCGGATCCACCGTCGTCACCGACAGCATAACATCGACGCACCTTACTGCTTTTCTCGAGGGAACGCTCGGGATGAAACATCTTCGTTTCAAACGCGGATACAAAAACGTAATAGATAAATCAAAGGAACTGAACGAGGCAGGCGAAGTGAGCCCGCTCGCTATCGAGACCAGCGGACACTGCGCGTTCAAGGAGAACTACTTCCTTGACGACGGAGCATATCTTGCGACAAAGATCGTCATCAAGACAGCCCTCCTCGCGATGGAGAAGAAAAAGATCAGCAGCCTCATCGAAACGCTTGGAGCACCGGCCGAGGCGCGCGAAGTCAGGATGAAGCTCTCCGCCGAAGATTTTGCGGAATACGCCGGCGGCGTCCTTGACGACCTTCAGGCATTCGCCGCTTCCGACGAAGCACCGTCGATGAGCGTCATTTCACCGAACTTTGAAGGCGTCCGTGTCGATTACGATGACGGCGAATATCAGGGCTGGTTCCTTCTCAGGAAGTCGCTGCACGAACCCCTGATGCCGCTGAATATAGAGGCGGAGCAGGAAGGCGGCTGCGACGCGATAGCAGCTGCTCTGAAAGGATTCCTCTCCGGATATTCCGAGCTCGATTCATCGGCCCTTTAGGTAGATATGACAAAAGACGAAACAAGACCGTCATCCGTTACGGACGACGGTCTTTTTATGCGTAAGCAGATACGGCCGATCATATCAGTCCAGTTCAAGAACTACCGGGCAGTGATCACTGCCGAATACCTCTGTCAGGATCTTCGCATCTTTCAGTCTCGGCTCCAGGTCTTCGGATGTGAGGAAATAGTCGATGCGCCATCCCGCGTTGTTCTTTCTCGCATTGAAGCGGTAGCTCCACCATGAATATATCCCTTCCGCGTCCGGATAGAAATATCTGAACGTATCTATGAATCCGGCTCCGAGCAGTTCTGTCATCTTCGCGCGCTCCTCGTCCGAAAAGCCCGCATTCTTCCTGTTCGTCTTCGGATTCTTGAGGTCGATCTCCTCGTGGGCGACGTTCATGTCTCCGCAGACTATGACAGGCTTTGGACCTGCGGCGCCGTCCGCGGCTGCGCGGACGTTGCCATCCGTTTCGAGACCTTTCAGGTATCCCCTGAAAGCATCCTCCCATTCCATCCGGTAGTCCAGCCTCTTCAGACCATCCTGAGAATTCGGGGTATATACGCTTACAAGATAAAAGTCATCGAACTCCGCTGTAACGACGCGGCCCTCATTGTCATGCTCTTCGATCCCCATCCCGGTCGTTACCGAGAGCGGCTTGCCCATAGTCATTTCATTCACCAGCATCAAAACGCCCGAGTACCCTTTTTTCTCTGCCGAACACCAGAACTGAAGATATCCGTCAGTCGGTATCTCTTCCTGTCCCTCCTGCATTTTTGTCTCCTGTACGCAGAGTACATCGGGCTGCTCTTCCGCGAGGAAATCCAGGAATCCTTTCTTGACACACGCCCTTATTCCATTGACATTCCATGATATCAGTTTCATCATCTATCTCCTTACTCTATCTAAAGAATTTCCTTAGTTTCTCTCTTAACACCTTGAAATCTATCGTCAGATCTCCATCATAAATATTCACAGGAACAGCATCATCAAATGAATAGTAGATCGGGAAGTTTTCATTCTCAAAATCATATACGGTCACTGTTTCACCTTCCGGATCGACTATCCAGTATTCACGGCAGCCGGCAGTCATGTACTTTTCTGTTTTGACTACTATGTCCTTTGATCTTGTGGATGGCGACAGCACTTCGAGCACAAAATCCGGAGCGCCGATGATACGTTTTCTATTGAGCTTCTCAAGGTCGCATAGTATCAGCATATCCGGCTGGACCATCGTCCTGTCGTCACAGTCGAGCTGCACATCTATCGGCGCAGCTGCAGGCAAGCAGTCTCCGCCTTTCTCATCTATGTAATTTGCTGTTTTTTGCCATACGTGCAGACCGATCACTTGATGGATCACCTCCGGGGCACTCATCATATAGATCCTGCCGTTGATCAGTTCTATCCGTTCGTCTTCCGGCCACGCAAGGTAATCTTCTATAGTGTATTCGCCCTGTTTTTTCTTTCGTCCGGCATCTGTATCTTCTACGTTTCTCACCGCGCCGTAATCGAATGCCGGAGAAGACTCTCTGATCAGGCTCGCTGATCCATCTACTTCATCCGCCATACGAAGAACCTTTTCGAGCGCGGCCAAAGTATCTCTGCGGGGAGCCTTCGTAGTGCCGCCTATGACTTTCTGGACTGTGCCGAGCGGAACACCCGACAGTTCCGAGAGCTGTTCATTCGTAAGCCCCAGCGAACGCTTTCTTCGCCTCATTTCCTGTATGTCCATAAAAATACCTCCGCCTTGATATTAGCAGACGGAGAGATCTTTGTCAACCGTTTAAACCGTTATCGTTCCATTATCGTTCCATTTTATACATTGAACTTGAACCGCTTCTTAGTAAGCAGATAGCACAGCGGCACAGCATATACATATACCGCATATTTCATCGCGCCGTAGCCTACGCCCATGAATCCCAGCGGCACGCTGCACATCAGGCACCACGGCACCAGTGTTACTATGATCGCCGCCGAATTTTCTATGTCGACCGCAAGCTCCGTCCGTGACGCTCCCCTCTGTTCATAGATATCCGCGAACAGATCCTTGCTCATCATGACCGGTATGATCTGATTGCAGAACAGAGCGGCCATTACAGCCGAAAGAACGGTCATGACCGGGAAACATCCGACCCTTTCCGTGATCGCCTTCAGTTTCTCATGGACTCCAGCGAGCAGATCCGCTCCTTCGAATATGCCCGAAATGCCGCAGGCCACTATCAGGATCAGGATTATACTGACCATCGAGATCATTCCGCCCCCGTCAAGGATGCGGGACATTTCGCTTACACGGGCAGTATACCCAAGACACGCAAATCGAAGCAGCTCTGCAACGGAAAAACCCTGCACGAAAAACGCGACCGCAGCAGCAGCGGCAATACTGGCCAGCATCGATCTTACCACTCCGACCTTCAGCAGAGGCAGAGCAAGGATCAGGGCCGCCGGCAGGAAGGCCCACAGCGAGATGACATGTTCTTCATGCATAGCCGACAGCAGATCCGTATCCACCATCCCGATCGGGTTCTGCCATGAGACCACTACGCAGAAGATGAACGTTAACGCGAGCGGCAGCGCCGCCGTTATCATCAGCTTCTTGATATTATCCATCAGGTCAGTCTCTGTGACCGCTGCGCATGTTATCGTGCACGATGAAACGGGCGAGCCGCGGTCGCCGAAGAGGAGCCCCGACATTATCACGCCCGCCGTCAGCACGGGATCGACCCCGCCGCTCCTGGCAAGCGCCATGAAGATGACTCCGACCGTTCCCGCTACGCCGAAGCTCGTCCCGAGCGCATAGCTGAGAAGACACGTGAGAAGGAATGTGACTATGAGAAATATGTGCGGCGATATAGCCCGCACGCCGTATTCTATGAAAACAGTGATCGTTCCGGACGCACGCCACGAAGCCGTCAGGATCCCGACAATTATCATGACATACACGACTATGAGCGAAGACCTCATCCCCTTCCGGATCATCCTTGAAGTCTCAGAGAATCCAAAGCCTCTTCTGACTGCAAGCACAGCAAAAGCGGCCAGGCCGATGGCCAGCGCCGCGATCACTGTGACGCCGCTTGCGAGCGCGGCGACGACAGCAGCTATGAATATTCCGAAAGCTATTACAAGATCCATGGGCACATTTTACTCATATCGGCCGGGCTTTTCAACTCTTTAGTTCCAAGACCACGTCTCCGATATCCCCATCGACCAGCCTGTCCAGCCTCTCTTCTTGTTTTGCCACTTCGTTCACCCTCTCTCGCTATATCTGTGGATCTTGCGCTTTCTTTCCTTCTGCACGCCCCTGGCATATTCGATCTCAGGGTATCCGAACCCTACCAGCAGCTTCGTGTAATGATCGTTCGGGATATCCAGCATCGCCCTCGCTTCCGGCACAAGTTCGCTCAGAACCTCTCCCGGGTAGCTCATGATCACCGTTCCGAGGCCATGCGCATTGCAGAGCAGTTCGAAGTAAGCCGTCGCGATATTACAGTTCACCTTGTTGTCCTCTGCCCATTTGCCCGCACACTTCTCGTGTGCTATGAAAAGGTGCGGCGCCCCGCAGAAGAGCAGGTCGTCCTTGCGCACAGTCTTCTCTGACTGTTTCATCTTGCCGTAGAAGAAATCGTCGAAGCTGTGCGTATATATGTGCTTCTTCGCGTCGGCTTCCATCTTCGTGTAAGCCACCTTCCATATCTCACGGACTCTGTCTTTGTCATCGATCACTGTATATTCCACACCCTGGGAGTTCCCGCCCGTCGGGGCCGCCTCCATTGCAGACAGTATGCTCGTGATCGTGTCCGGGTCGACGTTCCTGTCCAGGAATCTGCGGCACGAGCGGCGGTTCGTGACGAGGCTCTCCATATAAGCGCCCATCTCGGCAGGCGGCTTCGGCAGAGAATCCTCCGGCTTCTTATCAAATATGGAGATCGCCCCCACAGGACAGACCGCGAGACAGTGCTGACATCTCCAGCATCCTCTCCACCCGAAGCGTTCAAAACTCTTCATCTCCGGGAAGCCGTCCTTCCCTTTCTCTATCACCATGCCCGAGCATGTATCTATGCATCTTCCGCATCCTATGCACTTCGACTTGTCAACAGTGAAATGCGTCTTCTTTTCCATTCCCATATCTCTGCTCCGATCTTATATCACATCAGCGTTATCATTATTATATCGGCCATTCGGGCTTCCACAAGTACGCACCTTTTTGTAACCATTACCGCATCCGAGTTTTTAATGATACGAGGATCCCACGAAAGGCCACTGGATTGACACGCTTTCATCCACGCATTAGAATCTGAGTGTAACACTCTATTTTGCATGTTACACCAGCAAATGAAAGAGGCGCAGGATATGAAGAAAAAAGACGAACTGCCGAACTGCCCGGTCGCGACTACAGTCAGCCTTATAGGCAGCAAGTGGAAGTTGCTCATCATCAGGACCGTTTTCCCGGAGGTGCCTCCCCGCGTGGAATACGCGCTCAGCGAACTCGGAGAGAGCCTGCGGCCGCTCATCGAAGATATGGCTGCTTGGGGCAATGCATACAAAAGCATGGCGGGACCGGCAGATCATTCGTGACAATGAAAAAACTGCTTTCCGATAAAACGGAAAGCAGCTTTTTTGTTTCGCTTTTGATGATCTCCTCCGAGATTATCTCTTCGAGAACTGGCTTGCACGTCTCGCTTTCTTGAGTCCGTACTTCTTTCTTTCCTTCATTCTCGAGTCTCTTGTCAGGAAGCCTGCCTCCTTGAGCGGAGCTCTGTAAGCTTCTCTGTCAGCCTGACAAAGCGCTCTGGAGATACCGTGTCTGAGAGCACCGGCCTGTCCTGTGTAACCGCCGCCTCTAACAGTAGCGATAACGTCGAACTTGCCTTCGCAGCCCGCGATCTCGAAAGGTCTTCTGACCTCACGCTTTACGATCTCCATTGCCAGATAGTCATCCAGCGGCTTTTTGTTGACGATGATCTCGCCTTTTCCCGGAATGAGTCTAACTCTGGCGACGGAGGATTTTCTTCTACCTGTACCCATGTACTGCATTTTTGCCATAGTATTTTTCCTCCTTCCTTAAATATCCAGAACTTCCGGTTTCTGTGCGGCGTGATCGTGCTCAGGGCCGGCATAAACCTTCAGCTTTTTGAACATCTTACGTCCGAGTTTGCCGTTCGGCATCATGCCTTTGACAGCATGTCTTACGACCTCTTCCGGATGCTTCTCCATCAACTGTTCGAATGTGAGCTCTCTGAGACCGCCCGGATATCCGGTGTGTCTCTTGTAGATCTTTTCCTGTCTCTTCTTGCCTGTTACTGCGACTTTGTCAGCATTGATGATGATGACATAGTCTCCGCAGTCAACGTGCGGTGTGTAAGTCGGCTTGTTTTTGCCTCTGAGGATAGCGGCTACAGCACTTGCCATACGTCCGAGAGTTTTGCCCTCAGCGTCTACGACGTACCATTTACGCTCTACCTCTGCAGGCTTCTGAATAAATGATGACATATCCTGTTCCTTTCTCCCTACTCGGTTTCCGTCCACATGCGCTGTCGTTTTCATTAGCTGCTACGCGGCGGAAGCTGTTTCGGTACCGTCTACTCAGATCCGTGAGAAGATCTTTTTCGACGTGACTAATATAACTTAGCTCGCTCATCACGGACAGCTATACCATCCTGAATCGCGACACGAAGATATTGTATTCGTTTCACGTTGGAATGTCAACGTTTTTTTGCCATCTCCCTCAGCAGAACGATCTCCTTTGCATATCCGTCAAGATCATTCGGTGTTTCGAGTATCATAGGCAGATCTTTCAGCGCCTGATGCCTGACAACAGCCTCAAAAGTTTCAAGACCGAGATATCCGTCTCCGATTTTTTCATGCCTGTCCTTGTGCGCTCCGCACGGGTTCTTCGAATCGTTGAGATGCAGAGCCTTCAGTCTGTCCAGTCCGATCACGCGGTCGAATTCTTCAAGAACCCCGTCCAGGTCGCTTACTATATCATATCCGCCATCACTGACATGGCAGGTATCCAGGCAGACGCCGATGCGGTCCGGCTCCCCATTCTCGCCGTTCAGCCTGACCTTTCCTATGATCTCCGCCAGCTCTTCAAAACGACCGCCGATCTCGCTGCCCTTTCCTGCCATCGTCTCCAGAAGAACTGTTGTCTGCATATCATCCCACATGACCTCATTCAGAACTTCTGCTATCATTTCGATGCCGGCTTCTGCTCCCTGCCCGACATGCGAGCCGGGATGGAAGTTGTAATAATTGCCCGGGGTATGCTCCATCCTCTCGAGGTCTTCCTTCATCGCCATCCGCGCGAATTCCCTCACGTAATCTTTGGCGGAGCACGGGTTCAGAGTATACGGGGCGTGAGCGACCAGTTTTCCCGGCACGAGCCCGTCCTCTCTTTCCGCGGTCCAGATATCGTAAAATGCCACGACATCCGCCTCGTCCAGTTCTTTTGACTTTCCGCCGCGTGGGTTTCGAGTAAAGAAAGCGAACGTATTCGCGCCGATCGATATCGCTTCCTTCGCCATATTCGCATATCCTTTTGCCGCTGTCAGATGGCATCCCAATGTCAACATCCTTACTTTTCCTCTCCTTCTTCACGTATAGGAAACCGGGCCAACAGATCTTTGACCATACTGAAATCGATCCTGCACATTCCTTCCGATACACCTACCGGCACCTCATCATCAAAAGACCAGACTTTCGGCCAGTCCTCTGTCCCGAAATCATAGACGGTGACTTTTTCATTCTCTTTGTCTACGACCCAGTACTCCCTGCAGCCAGCCTCCATGTATTTCTTCAGTTTTACTATTTGATCCCTGCTCCTCGTGGACGGAGAAAGGACCTCCAGCACGAATTCCGGCGCTCCGTATATACATCTGCCTATCAGCTTGTCCGTATCACATAGTATCAGAACGTCCGGCTGGACCATCGTTTTTTCATCTCTATCCAGCTGTACATCCACCGGAGCTATCATCGGAAGGCATGACACTCCATGCTCGATCCTGCAATTGGACAGCTGCCTGTAGATCTCCCCTGCGATCATCTGATGTGTCGCATGAGGCGCAGTCATGTCGTATATCCTGCCGTCGATCAGTTCTACACGCCTATCGTCCGGTATCAGATAGTAATCCTCCAGGGTATATTCCCCCTGCTCTTTTTCGGCAAACTTTTTTCCATACTCATCAGGCGAGGCGATGCTGCCCCGCTCCACTCTGTAAGCGAACTCGGCCTCACGGACCTTGTTGTCTCTTACTACAGGAGCTCCGCTCTGCAGCCTGTTTGCCATAGAAGGATCGAGCACCCTCGCAAGCGCGATCACTGTGTCACGACGCGGCTGTTTTGTAATATTGCCAAACACCTTCTGCACTGTGCTGAGCGGCACGCCCGAAAGACGGGCGACCTCCTCATTCGTATAGCCCAGCTGTTCTTTTCTTTTTTTCAGTCTCTCAATATCCATTTTCACTTCTCATTCAGTCCACATCGGACCGAATGCCCTTCGTCCGTCTTCGAGCAAACCTTCCATCCCGCTGAAGTCCACCTCGCACAGTCCATCCGATATCCCCACCGGGATCACATCATCAAATCCAAATTCCGTCGGAAGATCAGCTTTTTCAAAATCGAATACCGACACTCTTTTGTTCTTTGGATCTACTATCCAGTACTCTCTGCAGCCGGCATTTCTGTACTTGCGGAGCTTTATCACCGTATCCTTGCGGCGGGTCGAATCGGAGAGCACCTCAAGAACGAAGGCGGGCGGACCGTATACTCGTCCATCTCTATCCTCTACATCAGGATCAGGGCATACGATCAACACATCAGGCTGCACCACTGTCTTATCATTTTTGTCGAGCTGCACATCCACAGGCGCGATAAAAGGAAAGCATTCCATATCATGTTCCAGTCTGCAATTCGCAAGCTGCCGGTACACCTCTCCGGCGATGAGCTGATGAGCCTTCGTCGGTGCTGTCATATCATATATCACACCATCGATCAGCTCCACTCTTATGTCATCGGGAAGCGCTAAATAGTCTTCGACGGTCCACTCTCCCTGTTTCTTCAGACTATACACATCCTGACCCGTATCTGCGCTGTAAACCGCCTCAGCCTCACAGACCCTGTCCGGTTCCCTTTTCTTATCTTTATCCATTGTTCACCCTCCACGATCGAAAAAGCATAGTGCCGAGCAACAACCGACCGCCATGTCTTTCGTTTCCAAATTATACCATATGTCTGCCGCCGTTGTCAACCATTTCAATTCCATAGTTCCATTTCACAATTCCATTATAATTCCATTTTTGCTTGGATCCGCCACCAAACAGCACCTGTTCCTTACATCATTTCGCTCTATTTTCCGCTCCATTTGAAATACTCAAAAGACCGCCCTCTCCTACCGGATCAGGCGGCCCTGCTTTATTCTTTTTCTGCTTACTCCTCGTAGCCCTCTACCTTCGCATTGTAGCTGTACTCCGGCGTCGGGAAAGTGCCCGCGCACGACTCTTCGTAGAATTCATCGAGCGCGTCGACCATCTGCTGGCGGAGCTTTGCGAACTGCTTTACGAACTTCGGTTTGAAGTCGCCGAACAGTCCTGTGAGGTCATAGAGGTTCAGCTCCTGGCAGTCGCAGTAGGGACCTGCGCCGATGCCCATCGTCGGGATGTCGAGAGTCTCTGTGATCTTCTTTGCGACGACGGACGGCATGCACTCGAGGCAGATCGAGAATGCTCCGGCGTCTGCAACTGCGATCGCGTCTTCGACCAGACCGTCAGCGACTTCCTTCTCGACGCCCTGCACTTTGTATCCGCCGATAGCGCTGATAGACTGCGGCGTGAGACCTATATGCGCGACTACCGGTATCCCGGCATCGACGATAGCCCTGATTCGGCTAGCCACCTTCTTTCCGCCTTCCAGTTTTACAGCATCACAGCCGCCCTCCTGCATCATGCGGTTCGCGTTGATGACCGCCTGATCATCGCTGACGTTATATGTCCCGAACGGCATATCGCCTACGACGAATGTATTCGGCGCGCCCTTGACGACCGCTCTGATGTGGTGGATCATATCGTCCATCGTGACAGGCAGCGTCGTCTTCTCGCCCATGATGACATTGCCGAGCGAATCGCCGACAAGGATCATCTCCGTCTTGCTCTCATCGACTATGCTGGCGAAAGTATAGTCGTAGCAGACGATCCATGTGTACATCTGTCCTTCCTTCTTGTAGCGTCCAAAGTCCTTTACTGTTAATTTCTGCTTCATTTCGCTTCCTCCTCTTCACTCAGTCCGGCGTTCCGCCGCACCTCTCAAATACTCGATTTACACAAAAGGGGACGACATATATCCGTCATCCCCTTATGATTTCATGTTTCAGCACGATCCGGCATCTATCCGGATCAGTTCCGGACAGATACTATCCGAGCTCTACGACGTGCTTTTTCTTCTTTCCCTTTTCGATGAGGAGCTTGCCTTCTTCGAACATGTCTGCCGTTACCGTCGCTTTCTTGTCCTCGATCTTGTTTCCGCCGACTTTGACGCCGCCCTGCTGGATCGATCTGAAAGCTTCGCTGTTGCTCGACTCGAGTCCGAGGTCCTTCAGAAGAGCAGCCAGGCCGTAGCCTTCGCCTTCGAAGAGAGCCTTGTCCATCTTCGTCGTCGGCATGTTCTCGATGCTTCCGCCGCCGCCGAATGCAGCTCTTGCGCCGTCCTGAGCCTTCTTGGCTTCTTCTTCGCCGTGGACCAGCTTCGTTACCTCGAACGCGAGGACTTCCTTGGCGTGGTTCAGTTCCTGTCCCTCGAGAGCAGACAGTCTGTTGACCTCATCCATCGGGAGGAAAGTAAGCATCCTCAGGCACTTGTTGACGTCAGCATCCTCGACATTTCTCCAGTACTGGTAGAACTCATACGGGGATGTTCTCGAAGCGTCGAGCCACAGAGCGCCCTTCTGCGTCTTGCCCATCTTCTTGCCTTCGCTCGTCGTAAGAAGAGCCATCGTCATTCCGTATACCTGCTTGTTCAGGACCTTGTGCGAAAGATTGACGCCGGCGATGATGTTCGACCACTGGTCGTTGCCGCCGAACTGCATCTTGACATCGAAGTCTCTCGCCATGACCATGAAGTCATATCCCTGCATCAGCATGTAGTTGAACTCGAAGAACGAAAGACCGTTGTCTCTTGCCATCCTCTGCTTGAAGGCCTCAGCCTGAAGCATCGTGTTGACGTTGAAGTGTGTTCCGATCTCACGGACGAACTCGACGTAGTTGAGCGGTCTCAGCCACGAAGCGTTGTTGACCGAGATGGCCTTGCCCGGCTCCGGATCCTTGTTCTGGTGGCCCGGTGTGTAAACGCCTTCGTTGCCTTCGTACTTCCACTCGTCGTCGAAGTCGAGGAAGCGGTCAAACAGCTTTTTGAACTGCATGCAGTTGTAGTCGATCGTCTCGATGTCCATGACCTGTCTCATGTCAGTACGTCCGGACGGGTCTCCGACCATTCCTGTGCCGCCGCCGATGAGGACTACCGGTGTGTGGCCGTACTTCTGCATGTACATCATGATGATGATCTGCATGAAGTGTCCTACGTGAAGGCAGTCAGCCGTCGGGTCGAAGCCTATGTAGAATTTGATTTTCTCTTTTCCGAGAAGGTCTCTGATTTCCTCTTCATGGGTGCACTGCTCAATGAAGCCGCGCTCCATGAGGACGTCGAAAACGTTTTCTTTATCGCTTACGCTATCGGGAATAAAGTTTTTCATTTATCTGTTTTGCCCGGCGCTATTG
>CAMKAM010000005.1 GCA_946410475.1 uncultured Bacillota bacterium | reverse complement strand
CTTGCAAGCATAGCCGAAGATCGAGAAGATCGCAGCGAGCGCATAGCCTGCGCCGATACCGATGATGAAGGGGATGAGCTTCATCGACTTGAACTTCTTCTGCGAAGAGCAGATGACGATGACGATGAAAGCGCAGAGCGACAATTTCAGACAAAGCGCTGTGATCGATGTCATGGATATGATCCGGGCTAAAGGTATACGCGTCATAGCATTCGAACCATTGCTGGAAGAACTGCCGGAGAGCAGCGGCCTGACAGACCGTATAGATGCGGAGATGATCGATGATCTTGACCGGTTCAAAGAAGAGAGCGATCTGATAATAGCCAACAGGTATGAACCGGTCCTCGATGATGTGATAGATAAAGTGTATACAAGAGACCTTTTCAGGCGTGACTGAGAAGAATGAAGGGAAAAAGAAAGAAAGGAAGAACGAATAAGCAGATCAGAAGAACACTGTATCCCGGTCTTAAACGGCTGCAGGACATAGTGCTTTCTTCCGGTGGTCTTATCGTGCTCTCTCCCCTTATGCTCGGGACGGTCGTAGCGATCAAGGCGGAGGATCCGTCGTCTCCTGTTCTTTTCAGGCAGAAGCGCATAGGAAAGGACGGAAAAGAATTCGAATTCTACAAGTTCAGATCGATGGTGCCCGGCGCCGAGGAACAGATAGAGGAACTCAGAGAGTTGAATGAGATGCGGGGAGGCCCCATGTTCAAGATAAAGGACGACCCGCGTATAACACATGTCGGCAAGTATATCAGAAAGTACAGCATCGATGAGCTGCCGCAGCTGGTCAATGTCCTGAAAGGGGAAATGAGTCTCGTCGGTCCCCGGCCGAGCCTTCCCAGAGAGGTCAGGAAGTTCAATGATCATCAGCGGAAGCGGCTGTCGGTGACGCCGGGCCTGACATGCTACTGGCAGACGAGAGACGACAGGAACGATCTTCCGTTCGATGAATGGGTCAGGCTCGATCTTGAGTATATTGAGGACAGAAGCATAGCTACCGATCTGAAGATAATCCTGAAGACGATCGGGACCGTTCTGAAAGGCGAGGGAGTCTGATACCGGGAAATGAGAAAGCGGAAGAACAGAAAGTACAAATTTGTTTTTGCGATTTCGTACAGGCGCGGAGGAGGAGCTGAGCGGGCGATATCCCAGCTCGCGGGCGCTGTGGCTGATCTGGGACACGATGTCACGATGGTGCAGAGAGTAGTGACGGAAGATGATTATGATCTGGATCCCAGGGTCAGGCATATCGTAGTCGACCCGGTGCCTGGTTTCGATCCGCCTGAAGATCCGAAGCTTCGGCATGTGCCGCAGCCGTTCAGGTACATACTGCGGCACGGTTATTTTGCTTTGATGGCCTCACCGGTCCGCGGCGTGACAGAGCATCTGTATATAAGGAACCACTGGATGCAGGATATCGGGAAGACGATCCGGCGTCAGAAGGCGGATTTCGTTGTGCCGATGCTCGGGGAGATGGAGGCGCTTGCCTTTGCTTACACACGTTTTTCAAAGAGCCGCTGCGTCGAGACTATTAGATGCAACCCGAAGAAGCACCCCAAAAGTATGATCCATCGTTTTGCCAGGAATATTTACGATACGTTCGCGGAGGGTGTGTATGTGCAGAATGAGGGTGAAGCGGAATACTTTCCCGGTTTCATGCAGAAGCGGATATTCGTGATACCGAATATCACCGATGAGGTCTTTACTAAGATCTCGGTCCCGCCGAAGGAGGAGATCAAAAGGTTCATAACGGCAGGCAGGCTCGTGGATCAGAAGAACCACGAGATGCTGATCCGTGCTTTCACCGATGCGGTGAGGAGTACAGAGAATGAAAGTGCGGCGCTTGAGATATATGGTGACGGAGAGCTGGAGAAGAAGCTGAAGAGGCTTGTTCGAAAGCTTGGCATGGAGGACAGGATCTTTGTCCTTGGAAGGACTAAAGACCTTCCGGAAAAGTATGCCGCATCCGATGCGTTCGTACTCAGTTCCGATTTCGAGGGGCAACCCAACGCCCTTATGGAAGCGATGTTCGCGGGTCTTCCGTGCATATCGACTGACTGTCCTGACGGTCCGTCGGACCTGATCGAGGACGGTGTGAGCGGGTTGCTCGTACCTGTGGGGGATCAGGAAGCGATGAGAGACGCGCTGGTCTTTATGATGAAGCATCCGGTGCAGGCTAATGATATGGGCAGAAAAGCAAAGGCCTTCATGACTGAAAACTTCAATGCCAAAGCGATAGCGCAGAGATTCGTCGATGAATGCGCCGCTTTAAAAAACAGATTTATCTGATGGAGCTTCTTTTATCAGCGTATGCCCCAGACGATGCAGCTTCCTTTTCCTGCGAGTTCGTAATGGACGCAGGAAAACACTCCGTTCATCATCCAGAGAAGCTCTTTGCCGGAATACATCCTGTAGTCGCCGCTTTTTGAGAAGCGGAGTTTTCGGTTCATTTTTTTCAGTTCTATATCGGGGAGATAGTTTTCACCCATGATGAACATACCGCCTTCACGCAGGACGCGCCTGATCTCAAAGAGCACCTTTTCAGGCGCGGGATAGTGATGGAACGAATGATTGCATATCACTATATCGAAAGATCCGTCGTCGAAAGGAAGGGATTCACTGTCCCCGACTGTTAGAGAAGCCCTCTCTCCGAGTTTTTCCTTTGCTATGCGGATCATCTCTTCTGAGATGTCGATGCCGGTGAAATACTTTCCCGGGTCTTTGCTCAGGGCAGCATCGATCAATCCTCCGGTACCGCAGCCAACGTCAAGGGCGCTGTCATATCCGTGCTCGTCCATGATATTTATGATGGCAGGATAGACAGATCTTGCGTTGCCGCCGGCTTCCTCCACGTCATCGTAGATCGAAGCCTGCATATCGAAGAATTCTTTTGACAGTTTCTTGTGATCTTTCATGTACACAGATTAGCATATAGGGACGGTGACTTCCAGTATATTATAGGAAAAGCCGAATACCACTTATCAGATTTTTCAAATAGCATATCGTATTTATCAGATTTTACTGATATCCTTGAGGCTGTTTTGTACTTTATTGTATAAAAGAATCAAAGCAATTTTTCATTTATTTTCAGTTATTTTAAGAAAGGAGAAGACTAATGGGAGAAGTAGCAGCAAAATCCAACTGGTTCCAAAAGTTGATAGTTCCCGGTATCGTCTTCCAGTCGTGCGTTATCGCCGGCGGTTACGGTACAGGCCGTGAGCTTATCGAATACTTCATGGGCTACGGACCTGTCAAGGGCACGATGGCTATCTGCATCGTAACGCTTGCGACATGGTCGATCGTTGCAGCTCTGACGTATGCATTCGCAGTGCTGTATCAGAAATTCAATTACAAAAACCTTATGCAGGAACTTCTGGGTCCTGTATCGATCGCTTACGAGATAGCGTATATCTACCTCGTTGTGATCATCATGGCAGTCGTAACATCTGCAGCAGGTGAGATCGTTCACACGCTGTTCGGATGGAACAACTGGGTAGGAATCATAGGTATGGCACTGGCCATATTCTTCCTCGTCATCAGTGGTTCGGACCTCATCGAGAAAGTACTTTCGGCATGGTCGTTCGTACTCTATGGCACATACATCGTATTCCTTATCCTGTGCTTCGTTAAACTGCACGGCATGATCGGAGAAGCTTACGCGGCTCCGCAGCCGACAGACGTTGGCGCAGGCTGGATCAAGGGAGGCTTCATGTATGCGTTCTACAACATGGCCGTTATCCTTGGTACTGTATACACTGTCAAGCACAATGACAGCGCGAAATCCGCAGGTATCGCAGGTATCATCGCAGGTCTTATCGGTATCGTTCCGGGCATCATCCTCTTCGTAGCGATGTGCGCATTCTATCCGGCTATCAATGAAGAAACACTGCCGATCGCTTTCATGATCAATCAGATGAATATCCCGTGGTTCCAGTACATCTTCCAGATCGTACTCTTCGGTACACTCATCGAGACAGGTTCCGGCCTGATCTACGGTATCACAGACAGATTCGAGACATCGTTCGTCGAGAAGGGCAAACAGGCTCCGAAGAACCTGACGATGATCATCGCCATCATATTCCTTGTAATAGGCGTTGTCGTTGCTCAGTTCGGACTGACAGGCCTCATCGCGAAGGGCTATGGCGCAGGTGCATGGCTCATGTTCATCACATACTGCATCCCGATGGTAACGCTCGGTGTCTACAAGATCAGCAAGAAATCGAAGGAAGTCCAGGCTTAGGATCATTTCGATACTTCAAAGCTAACAAGGTAAACGCCTTACATAATGCATTTAGCCGCGGCGCAGGCCGCGGCTTTTTGCGTGCAGCGATCTGACCGGCCGCATGAAAAAATGATAAATGATTTGATAAAAATGATATAGGCGGACTTTTTAGTGATAATGTATAATTTTTTTAAGTATGTATGGTGGGAAAGACAGAACAGAATGGTAGAAGTAACAAAATCAAGCAGATATGATTGGTTCGATCTGATCAAGCGGAGCGGCTCCAAATCGATGATGAGCTACGCTGTGGCGATGGTCGATCCGGGCGGTGAGTTCCCGAAACACATGCATTACGGGACAGAACAGCTCGTATATATACTTGAGGGTGAAGGGTACGTTTATATCAATGACGTGGCTCATCCTGCTTACCCGGGAGCAGCCTTTTTCTTTGAATCCGGTGATTCGCACCGGACGGTCAATACAGGCGACTTTACGCTGAAGGAACTCGATATTTCGATACCGGCAGTCCAGGATGTCCCGGCTTTTGCTGAGGACAATGCCCAGGGGATCGACTATACCGAGAATCTTTACAATGCGGTAAGGGCTCTTGAAAAGCAGATCGCCGAGAACCTTTCTACTCCGATAGTGGTTTTTGACAGCGATTGGAAAGAGGTGTACCGCGGGGACAAGTGGCCGCAGATCTGCCGTGAAAAGTGTATGCAGGGCGGCGAAGGAAGCTGCTACTGTCTGGAGGAGCACCCCGAACTCGGACTTGAAAAAAGCGAGGCATCCGAATTCGTCTGTCCGTATGGGCTTACAGTCTATCACTATCCCATCCGCTTCATGAACAACGACATAGGCGCGGTACGCGGAGGTTGCATCATAGAGCTCGGACACGATTCGATGCTGGAGGGAAAAGAAAGCCTGATCCCTGATCACGCCAGCTCTCCGCCGGGCATCAAGCACCAGCTCCACCACATCACGAGGAACATCATTTCGTTCTGCCAGTATGTTTCGCTGAGGAACGAAGCTATCAATATGCAGCTGGAACTGGAGGCTTCCGAGCACGAGCTGATGATGCTCAACGACGACCTCCACGACACGCAGTACAGTGTTACGGATCTCAAGATCAATCATCATTTCCTTTTCAACACACTGAATATGATAGCGAGAATGGCGCTCGACGAACCGAGGGAGAAGGTATATGATGTCATTGTCGATCTGTCGGAGATGTTCAGGCGGTCGATGATGACGGATGTCAAAACTGTGCCGCTTCGATCGGAGATAGGGTATCTTGATCTGTATATCGAAATGCAGCAGCTGAGGTTCAGGGAATCGCTTACTGTGGATTTCGACAAAGATCCTGCGGCCGATGAAGTGCCGGTGCCGTTCAACTTTCTCCAGCCTCTGGTGGAGAACGCGTTCAAGCATGGGCTCTCACCTATGCGCGACGAGGACAAATGGCTGGGCATCGTAATAAGAAAAGCGGGTCAGTGGGTAGAGATATACGTCAAAAACAACGGAGCTGTTCTTGACGACCAGACGATAGATCACATCAACGTCATGCTGCGGCAGCATTCAGGCCATGGCCTGTCGCTGATACATGAAAAGCTGCAGATGGCTTATGGCAACAGATTCGTCTTCAGGTTCCTGAAGAGCGAAGAGAAGAAAACGGTAGTGGCGATAAAGATACCGACGAACATGGAAAAGGAAGACTGTGAGGCAGAATGATTAGAGCGATAGTAGTAGATGACGAGCCGGCAACGGCTGTCATCGTCAAGAGTGTTATTGAGAGAGAACTCGTGCCGATAGAGATAGTCGGTACTGCATCAAATGGAAGAAAAGCATGCGAGCTGATCGATGAGGTCGCCCCCGATCTGGTCTTCATGGACATAAGGATGCCGTATAAGAACGGACTTGATGTCATGAGGGAAAAACCGGATCACAAATATATAATAATCACAGCCTACGATCAGTTCGAATACGCCCAGGAGGCGCTTCGTCTCGGGGCGAAGGATCTGCTGTTGAAGCCGCTGAAGGCTAATCAGTTCAGGCAGGCGATAGAGCGGGCAGTAGGCTGGAATTTCACGAAGAGCCCCGATGTCAACAAGGTGCTCGAGTACGTGAATGCGAATTATAAAGAGAGTTTCGAGGTATCGAAGCTCGCGAAGGAGATATATACGACGCCTACCAGTCTGGCCAGGCTATTCAAGAAGCACATGGGGATGAGCATCCTTACATATCTTCACACAGTGAGGATCAACCACGCCATAAAACTGCTCAAGACCGGAGAGATGAGCATCTCAGAGATCGCGAAAGAAGTGGGCTACGAGAACATCAACAATTTCTACAAATATTTCAAGCGGTTCAATGGGATGACACCTGCGGAGTTCATCAGCAGGTGATCCCGAGAAATACGGCTTGCAACGAAATTTAAGGCAGTGTGCGCGATATGCGCATACTGCTCTTTATTTTTTGTCAGATCTGCCCCTGTTTCTGTCTGCTTACACCTCCCCTCCGCCTCGTAATTTTTTCTGCTCCTGTAATGAGATGGATCGCAGCATCGGGAATGCGGAAAGGAGAGAAACAGTAAGCTTACATTTCAAATATGGCATTGACCTCGTTGCTGCGACGAGATGTAGCATAGAAAAGAGGGAAACTATGTCGTACAAAACCATAAGGGATCTTGCGGCTCAGACAGGTGTAACGGAGAGCGCGCTCAGATACTATGATGAAAAGCGGCTGCTGCAGCCGACGGTCAAGAGTCAGACGGGCAGGAGAGAATGGCTGTATGATGACGAAGCAGTGAGAAAACTGAAGCACATCCTGCTGCTGAAGCGGATCGGACTATCGGTCGAGGATATCGCGGCGATGTTCGGTGAGGATGAGGACATCAGAAAGGCGATACTCGAAGACCATCTGGAAGATCTCCGAAGAAGACGGAATGAGCTCGATCGCCAGATCGCGTGCGGCGAGGCGATGAAGCTGATAGAGGATATCGCCGGAGATGATGGAGAACTCAGGAAAACTCTGATAGAGAAACTGCTGTGCCGCCGCAGAGAAGGGGGATCGAACCGATAAATGAAAGGAGACAGAAGATGAAGAGAAGATTGCTATTGATTTGTATGGCAGCCGCGCTTGTGATGGCGATGGCGCTGACGGGATGCGGCGACAGTGAGACAGCCGAGGCATGCGAATGGCCGGATAACGAACTTGGAAAACTGCTGCCTGAAACGACGGCGTCGGCAACGGATCTTTCATATGACGATGAGTCGATATACGCAAATCTGAAGATGAGCGAAGATGAGTATAAGGACTATGTCAAGGCGTGCAAGGATGCAGGTTTTACAGAGGAGCAGAGTTATTCGGAATATGATGATTCGTGCTACTTTGATGCGAAGAACAAAGATGGGTATTCATTGAGCATATCTTACGATTCATCGACGAAGATAGCGGATCTTTCACTATATGTTCCTGATGATGAAGAGGAAAAGGAAGATGCGGAAGAGCCGGAGGAAAAGAAGCAGGAGTCGAACAGTGAACAGAAACAGAAAAAGAAAAGCGACAAATCAGATAGCGGATCATCGGTGAGCGCGGATTTCAAAAAAACGATGGATGAATATGAGGCATTCATGAATGACTACGTTGACTTTATGAAGAAATATGAAAACAGCGACGATGTATCAGGCATGCTTGAGGATTACAGCAGCATGATCGACAAATACAGCAAGTTTGAGGAAAAGATAGATGCGATAGATGAAGACGAACTGTCCTCCGCCGATTATGCTTACTATACAAAGGTCACGGGAAGGGTCACGGAAAAACTATCCGAACTGTACTGATCAGATCGTTGGCATCGCCTTTGACGCAGCAGATGAATAGATCAAGATGGTTCTAGGGCCGTTCCAATGCACTGACAGAGCTGCTTCGCGGGAGAGCGGGGCGGCTTTTTGTTTGTCTGCCGTCGCTTACTGCGGCCAGGACGATGCCTGCTGAGATCACAGCAGCGCCGGCGATGAAGCCCGGTGTGACGGCTTCGCCGAGGAACACTATGCCCATCACTGCGGATGAGAGAGCCTGCACCGGATAGAACATGGAGCAGGTGCTCGCAGGAGTGGTGCACAGAGCGATGTTCCACATGATGTTGGCGGTCGCTGTCGCAACGAGTCCGAGGTAAAGGATCGAGATGAGCACGGCAAGCGTGAAGACCGGCGGATGGGCAGACATTTCGACTGCTGAGCCTATCCCGAGCGGGAAGAGGGACAGCCCCATGCTGAAGAAGGCGACTGCAAGGGGGTCATATCCTTCGGATACTGCCCTTGTCAGGACTGAGCCGAGCGACCAGAGCGCGACGGATACGCACGCGATGATGACTCCGGGGATGCTTATATCCCCGCCTCCTTTGCCAACTATAAGATAGATGCCGGCGATCGCGAGGACGATACCGATGATCTTGCCTGCGCTTATACGTTCACGGAGGATCAGTCCGGCCAGTACGAATATAACTATCGGACACATCGCGTTCAGGAGCGACGACAGTGAAGCATCGAGCATATCGTTGCTGATCTGAAGGCAGGCGAGACCGGCGCCGTAGCCGAGGATGCCTATCGCAGCGAAGCGGCCGCGGTGCTCTTTTTTCATGCGCGGAAGCGAGCCGTATTTCCTTTTGAGGATGATCGCCAGGACGATGACCGCTATCGCCAATCTGAGAAACAGAAGTGTGACAGGCGGCACGTTTTCCATGGCGGGTTTTGATACGACATAAAGACTGCCCCAGAGTATGAATACTGTTATTGGGAGTGAGTAGCTGTGTTTCATTTTTATCCCTTTCCGATCCTCCGTCGATTGGTTCCGTCTCTAGATTAATCCTGCGATTGATATAAGAGAAGACTGATAATATAATACATATATTAGATTTGCTTATATGCAGGAGAGAAACAGTATGGATGACAGGAAACTGAAAACACTGCTTGCCGCCGTCAGGACAGGCAGCTTCAGCAAGGCTGCGGAAGAACTGATATGCACGCAGTCTGCGGTCACGCAGACTATGAACAGCCTCGAGGACGAACTGGGAGTGAGGCTGGTGGAGAGGAGCCACAGCGGGGTGAGACTCTCTGAGGAGGGCGAGGCTTTGCTCCCTTTCATCGTGGAAGCGGATGCTGCGATGAACAAACTCGAGAGGGAAGCAAAAGCAGTCGCAGAGGGAAAAGCGCAGCCATTACGGATAGCTTCGTTTTCCAGTATCGCGAACACATGGCTGCCGGATATACTTACAGGATTCGAAGAGGAAATGCCGCACGTCAGATTCGATATAAGGGTCGGCTCGATCGGCTTCACGGATATGATGCTGTCAGGTGAAGTCGACATGGTGCTTGGGACGTCGGATATACTGACGGGATTCCGCTGGTATCCGCTGATGGTAGACCCATATTACGCGATAATGCCGAAAAGTCTTGTGCCTGAGGGGAAGACCCGGATCACGCAGGAGGAGTTCGCAGAATACAGATGGATAATAGCTCCTCTGAATGCAATGGACAGGAATCTGTCGGTCAAGCCGAAGCCTGAAGACAACTTGGTCGTCGTGACGGATGATGACAGTACTCTCATCAATATGGTCGCGAAAGGGGTAGGTGTCACTGCTGTCCCGAAACTGTTCATAAAAGAACTGCCGGAGGAAGTGGCGATGCTGGAACTGGATCCGGTACCGACCAGGACTTTGGGGATATTCCTGGCTAATTCGCCTTCGGAGGTCGCGGTAAGATTCAAGGACTATCTGATCAGCGCGATGCAGCGCATATGAGTTTTGTGAAGATATGAAGAAAAGTGCTCCGGCGTCCATTGCGCGCCGGTGCTTTCGATTGTAGAATCATAAATCATCGGATCCGCTGATGATACGTGGAGTTTGGAAGTTTGAGAACAAGGAAGTAAGAATGGAAAAATACAGATCATTACCGATCAAAGCAGCAAAGGCGGCCCTGTGCTTTTTGATAGCAGCGAGTCTCATTTTTACGTCGGCTGCTCCGGCGAGCGCAGTTTCGTTCAAAAACAACAAGCCGAAGGGCACAATGGCTTGCGCGGTGAAGCGGAAAGCTGCCGTGACATGGGAACCGGTCTCCGGAGCAAAAGGATATGTCGTGTATGAATCTGTCAACGGCGGGGATTTCAAACGCGTAAGGAGAACTGCGAAGAGGAAGATCATCCGAAGCAGACTTAAGAAGGGCAAAGAATATGCTTACTATGTAGTCGCTTACAGGAAAGTGAAAGGCAAGACACAGTACAGCAAGAAGAGCATTATCGCTGAAACGACTGTGCCGAGGAAGGCAAAGTCCACGATCAAGAATTTCCTGCGTACAGCAAAGGCTCCGATGGGTTCGACTATGTATATCTACGGTGGCGGCTGGAACCTCTGGCAGCACGCTGCGGGGAAGACGGCAAGGAGAACGGGGCTTTCACCCGAGTGGCGCAAGTTCGCTTCGAAGCAGACGAAGAAATACAAATATTACAGGCATCTGTTCAGGACCGGGAAAGGACTCGACTGCACGGGTTTCCTCGGGTGGTGCGTATACAATACGATGAACACTGCTAATGGAAAAGCGGGATATGTATATTATTCCGGAAAGGCCGGTAAGGCGCTGGCGACAAAGGGGTTCGGCAAGTGGACCAGGAAAAGCAAGGTGAAGAGCCACAGACCGGGCGATGTCATGAGCGCGAACGGTCACGTCTGGATCGTGATCGGTGACTGTGATGACGGCAGTACGGTGCTGATCCACAGCTCTCCTCCGGGGGTCAGACTTGCAGGGACACCGTCGAAGACGGGTAAGAAGAACAGCGAAGCAGCGAAGCTTGCACGCAAATATATGAAAGCGTATTATCCGGCATGGTACAAAAAGTATCCAAATGTGTATACGCGGAAAAACTACAGGACGTATTACGGAAGGATGAGCTGGTATGCCTCGGTCCTCGAGGATCCGGACGGATACAGGAAGATGAACGCGGAACAGGTGCTGATCGATCTCTTTGGTGATCCGGATGCGAAGGAAGAAGCGGATACGCCGCAGACACCTGAGACACCGACTGATCCGGAAACACCTGTGGATCCGGGAACTCCTGTGGATCCGGGAACTCCTGTGGATCCGGGAACTCCGGAAACGCCGACCGATCCTGAGAATCCGGGCACACCGGTAGATCCGGGTACGGGCGATACGCCAACGGATCCGGTAAATCCTGATACGCCGGTCGATCAGGGAAATCCGGGCACACCTTAGTATCGGAGCCGCAGTGACATTGGCTCTGGCGGAAGAAACAGAGACTGCCTATATGAGTTAAAACTATGACCCTTGCCTAGGTAACGGCGAGGGTCTTTTGATATGCAGTGTTTTGAGAGTCATAGTTATCGCCAACAACAAAGGGGCTGCGAGTGAAAAGGAAATATGTTGCAATGATAACAATAATCCAATAACTATAGGATTTTGGTTAACGTTTTGGGAAAGGAAAGAACAAAAAAGAAAGTGAATCGTGCACAAACGGAATAACAGTACGCGATCATCGTATTGTGCGTTGAAAAAACATTGAAATGATAACCAAAATTAAATGCAGTAACTATTATGGTTATCATTTGAAGGAAGGCGAGGGGGCATCGAATAGTAAGAGTCAGATGAAGTGAGGGAAGCAAAGTGCAAAGCATCGATCCGGATGATTCCTGAGCAAATGTTGATCAAGCAATTTTCGATTGGGCAGAGTTTGATTAGAAAAGAGAGAGTTTCAGAAAACTGATGGACAGAGCAGGTAATAAATGGTAAAATATTACATGGAAATATATTACAATTAAGAAATCGATCAAAACCAGCTATCGAAGTGAACAGATCAGAATGATGGGGATATATGGATGAGTGTTGATGAAATCAGAGTAATGATGGAAGACGAGATCAAGAGAGAAAAACAGCTGCAAAGCTTTATGGTGGAACAAATGGAAAAGCTGCCACCGGGGAGTCTTCAGATCAAGCATCTTAAGAATGATGATTATTACTACCAGGTGATAAGCGAAAACAAGAAGTATATGAACAACTGCCTGGACCCAACGCTGGATCTGCATAGGCAAGTCATCAAGGAGCTTATGCCTAAAAAGGCGATGACTCACGGATTACCAATTCTAAGAGGAAATATCGATGCAATGGAAAAGTGCGCTCCAAGGCTCAGAAACTACAGCCCGCTTGACTATCGATTCGGAGACCTCTTAGGGAAAGAGTACTATTTAGATGGTGATGTTTGCCTGCGTGAATGGATGAAGATACCTGAAAACCAGAATCCCGCTTTTCCTAAACTGCGAATACATGACACAAAAAGAGGTGTATTGGTAAGGTCTAAGAGTGAAGTTATGATAGCTGATTCTTTGTTCGACCGGGGAATCCTTTATAAGAACGAAACAAAACTGACACTTGAAGGGGAGAACTATTATCCTGATTTTGAGATCTTTCATCCTAAAATACGGAAAATAATATGGTGGGAGCATTTGGGTAGGATCGCTGATCCGAAATATGTATATAAGAATCTGAAAAAAATCACCGTGTATGGAAGAAACGGAATAATCGTCGGAGAGAATCTGATCTTGACATGGGAGACTGAAGAGCTACCGCTCACGCACAGAATGATCGATCAAAGGATACGCGAATTCGATTTGGTATAAGCCTATGATAGTCTGTTTCAATACGTTCAATACGCGGAAAAGATTAACGAACGAGCAGTTAGGCTCAGAAGACCGCAGCCGATGTCGGCTGCGGTCGTAGTTCGATATTATTACCGGTGTAATGATATTAGTATTATCAACAATTCCGGATGTGTGTCAGGCAGAGATTCAAAGGAAATCAGAGTCCGAGTGTTTCCGGTTTGCGGAGCTTCTGATGTTTGAACACAGGGACACCGTATTTTTCGCCGATCGTCCTGGCGAGATTCTTGAAGTCCGCTTTTGCTTTGTCGTGCATCACTACGGCGTCGATACCGCCGTCTATTGCCTCGACGCAGTTGATAGCCTTTGCAAGACCTTCTTCGGAGCCGTAATCTCCGGTGACGAGCCACTGGTTCGCAAGGATGTGGGATACGCCGAAGCTTTCTTTTCCTTCCGGTCCGTCCCAGTCCGTGAATACGGCAGCAGCGAAATTCGGGTCGAAGTGCACGCCGCCGACGCAGAGCAGGTTGTGCAGCTTTGCCCCGTCGTCATTGAATATCTCGAAAAGCGATCTTGTCAGAGCGCGGCAGGCAGTGACATCGTCCCAGCTGGAGGGGTCGCTTCCCACCTCTATGTCGACGATCGGCACGGGGTACTTTACGATGAGTTCGGGATCTCCGACGCCGTTGTGAACGCCGGACCAGTGCGTGCCTTCAGTCGATACTGAATAGTGATCGTAGCCCGCCTCATCCAGATGACGGCGCATCGCTTTCATGATATTGCGCATGAAGCGGGGAGCTCCTTTTGAAAAGTATCCTGAATCCATGTCTCCGATGGAGTGACATGTCAGGACGTTTTCCATCGCGGCTGCGCCTTCGTGCCATGTTACCATGCCGGCCATATCAAAGTCAGCGAAGTGTTCGTTCATGAACGGAAGATATCTGTCATAGTCGCGGCAGATGGCGATATCCGTGGGCACCATCCAGTACTCGTGCTCTCCGTCTTCGTATTTGTAAACTGTGTCCCCGTCACATTCGATATTCGTCGGGGTCTCAAGATAACCTTCCTCTTTGAGAACGTCCCAGACATGCTTCGTGACGTGGCCCCATTCGGGGTCGTGGCAGATGTAATATACAGCTTTCATTTTTCTGATCCTTTCTGTTTGAATACTGTTTTATATAATACTCACTTTGAAAAAAACTGACAAGGGGTCAGTCACCCTTGTCAGTTCTCCTTTTGCGTTTGCCTTGCCGGTTCAATGCCGGAGGCTCTCACTCCCCGGGCAGCAGCTTCGTCATGCTGTACAGTCCGCTTACTACTGTCGATGTATTATGCAGCAGGGCGGATGAGGCCGGGGGCAGTATGCCTGCAACGCCCAGACCTATGAGAGCAGCGTTGAAGCTGATTATGAAGCGGTAGTTCCGGTTGATGCGGCCCATCAGCCTGTTCGACAGCTCTTTGAGGATCAGAAGCTGCCTGAGGTCTTCAGATGAGATCGTGATATCGGACACTTCGTTTGCTATTGCGGCGCCGCTCCTTATGGCGATGCCCGCGTCTGCTTCGGAGAGGGCAGGCGTATCGTTGACGCCGTCTCCGATCATGACGACCTTCCTGCCGGCTGCGTGTTCCTTCTTGATGAATTCTGCCTTGTCTTCCGGCATGACCTCCGAATGATATTCGTCGAGGTTCAGCTTTGCGGCGATAGCGGCAGCCGTCCTGTCGTTGTCGCCCGTCATCATGCATACGCGTTTGAAGCCGAGACCGTGGAGTTTTTCTATGACTTCCGCGGACTCCTCTCTCAGAGGATCGGTGATGCAGACCGCAGCCTGCAGCACGCCGTCGATAGCCAGATACAGATGAGTGTACTCAGCCGGGAGCGAATCGAGTTTGTCCTGCTCACCTTCGGGCACCTTGCTCTGTTCGTCCTCGAAGATGAAGTGGTAGCTTCCTATCACGGCGCGTTTGTTATCGATCATGCTCGAGATTCCGTGAGCGACGACGTACTCAACGCTCGTATGCATCTCGTCATGGAGAACGCCCTGTTCTTCCGCGTGTTTCACGACGGCGTTGGCCATCGAATGCGGATAGTGCTCTTCGAGACATGCTGCGATCCTCAGCGATTCAGTCTTGTCGGCATCTCCGAAAGTTACGATATCCACGACGGTCGGACATTCTCTGGTGAGCGTGCCGGTCTTGTCGAATACGATCGTGTCGGCTTCGGAGATCGCCTCGAGGAACTTGCCGCCTTTGACGCGGATGTCGTTCTCATCGGCTTCCTTGATCGCCGAGAGCACCGAAAGCGGCATAGCGAGCTTGAGCGCGCATGAAAAGTCGACCATCAGGAAGGACATGGCGCGTGTCACGCTTCTTGTAAGCAAAAAGGTGAGCGCCGCTCCCACGAGCGAGTAGGGCACGAGGCTGTCCGCGAGATGGAATGCTTTTGCCTCAGTATTGGACTTCAGCTTTTCTGATTCCTCTATCATGCGGACGATCTGATCGTACTTGCCGCTTCCAGATGCCTTCGTTACTTCGATGACGCAGTCTCCTTCCTCGACGACTGTTCCGGCATAGACATATCCGCCTTTCTCCTTCGGCACGGAGACCGACTCCCCGGTCATGGAAGCCTGGTTCACGGTGCATGCTCCGCTGACGACCTTGCCGTCAAGGGGCACCACATCTGAGGTACGTATGATGATGTGATCGCCGATCTCGACGTCGGAGAGATCTACCAGCAGATCCTCGCCGTTCTTGTTCCTGAGCCATACGCGGTCGACTTTGAGAGAAAGCGTTCTTGCCAGATCGTCGACGGATCTCTTGTGTGTCCACTCCTCGAGCAGTTCGCCTATATCGAGGAGGAACATAACGGAGCCCGCCGTTGCAAAGTCGCCCGTGAGCATGGAAGCCGTTATAGCCACAGCGTCCAGCACGGGCACTTCGAGTTTTCCTTTAAGAAGGATCTTCGCGCCGCGGCGGATGTATCCGAGACTTCGCATCAGCGTCCACGCCCTGTCAAGGGGCATAGGGAAGAAGATGCGTCTGAACAGACGGCCTGCCACCAGCGAGATGAGTCTCGCGCGGTACTGTCTGTTGATCATGCGGCCGTTCTGTTCGGGTACGAGGGCGCGGATGTCCTCATCGAAGAAAGAGAAATCCAGGAGATCCTGCAGTAAGCGGTCTCTTGCGCCTTCTTCGGTCTTGTATCTGATGGAAACGCTGCCGGAGTGCTCGAATATCTTTATTTTTGTGACATACGGCTTGCTGGCAAGAAAAGAATCAAGGATGTCGGCTTCCTCAGCCGTCATCCCTTTCCGGCCGGGACGGACGCGAAGTCGTCCCGGAGATTCGTGGAGCAATGCATATCTCATACAGCTGCCTCTGCCTCGGCTTTGGCTGCTTCGCACTCTTCCTCGAAAGCTGCGAGAACAGCCTTTGCTTTCTCGACTTCCTTCGCCTTCAGCTCAGCTTTGTGCTTTTCCTGGATCTCTTCCGCATCGGCGAGTATATCATCACAGTTCTCGCGGATAGAATCCGTCACTTCCATGACCTTGTCTTTTCCGCGGAGCACTGCTGCTGTGCAGCCCGTGTAGATCTTTTTTGCTTCATCTGTGCTGAGGATCGAGACTCCTGCTGTTCCTGCAAGGAATCCGCCTGCCATGAATGCCAGTTTTGCCCATCCCATAGTTGATTGCCTCCTTTTTATATTTCAAAGTTGATCATTAAATAATATATCTGTTCCTACAATAAAAATTGTATTGAGTTAGTTTTCTCTATTGCGACTCCAAAAAGACGGAGATGACAGAAGACCTCGTGCGGGTTGACAAAGGCTGAACCAAGAGTATAAACTGAATATGTTCGGTGAACCGATTCAATGAAGTGAAAAGAGTGAACGGAGGAACATGATATGGATGTATTAAGCGAATATAGATCGAAACTGAGGACTCCTGATGAGGCGGTAAAATGCATCAAGAGCGGTGACTGGATAGACTATTCAGTAGCTATCGGCTTTCCGCAGCTGCTCGATGAAGCGCTGGCGAAAAGGACCGAGGAGCTTACTGACGTAAAGATCAGGGGCAACCTTATCTTCGGACCGATCAAGACGGTCGAAGCGGATCCGAACAGAGAGCATTTCATCTACAATTCGTGGCATCTTTCGGGCTATGAGAGAAAGCTCGCGGACCGCGGCCTCTGCAACTACATCCCGATGATATTCAGGCTGCTCGGCCAGTACTATTTCCATTTTTGCGACGTCAACGTAGCGATGATGGCGGTCCCGCCGATGGACAAGCACGGATACTTCAACCTGTCCTGCAGCACCGGCGTGGCAAAAGCCATACTGGACAAGGCGGATGTCATAATTCTTGAGATCAACGAGAATCTTCCGAAGGTCCGCGGCGGATTCGATGAAGTCATCCACATCAACGATGTCGATATGATAGTCGAAGGCGAGCACGGACCGCTCCCGGGGATGCCGGTGCAGGAGCCGTCGCCCGAAGACGTGAAGATAGCGGAATATATTGCGGAGAGGATCCCGTCAGGCGGAGTCATCCAGCTCGGAATAGGCAAGATGCCGAATACGGTGGGCAAACTGCTTGCTGACTCGGATCTGAAAGACCTGGGCATGCACACTGAGCTTTGTACGGATGCTTATGTCGATCTTTATGAGGCAGGCAAGCTGACAAACAAGGCGAACACGATGCACAAAGGAAAGGGCATGACGGGCATAGCGTTCGGTACGCAGAGACTCTATGACTGGATCGATGAGAACCCGGGCGTTGCGTTCGCGCCGCTCGAGTACGTCAACTCGCCGGGCATCATAGAGAGACTGGACAACATGATGTCGATCAACAACTGCCTTGCGGTCGACCTTTACGGACAGGTCTGCGCTGAGAGCGTCGGCCTCAGACAGATCAGCGGCACCGGCGGGCAGCTCGACTATCTGACCGGCGCATCGTCGTCGAAAGGCGGCAAGGCGTTCATCTGCATGACGTCGACGTTCATCGACCATGAGGGCAGGCGCCAGTCGAGGATCAAGCCGTTCTTCAACGGTGACATAGTAACGGACCCGAGGAGCCAGACCTATCTGCTCGTGACGGAGTACGGCGTCGTCAATCTCGTCGGCCGCACGACCTGGGAGAGGGCGGAAATGCTGATCGGCCTCGCTCATCCCGACTTCAGGGACGAACTGATAAAAGATGCTGAAGCGCAGGGCATCTGGAGATATTCCAACAGGCGCTGACCGCCCATTTGCCGAGAGATCTATGTTACAATAACTGAAGAGGTATTATTTGTGCATAGGAGGAAAACGGAAAATGGGATCAGATAACAGAGACTACGAAGAGAGATTCGATGCGGGGAATACCGCGGAAAAGATCTACGAAGGTGATGGACCGGGGAGAGGCAAACTTGCGATCGCTGCAGCCGTGCTCGTGATAGCCGCGTTGCTTTCGGTGTTCGCGTCGGGCTACATGTCTTCGCCCGATACATATGACAAAACGATAGGAAAGCTGGACGACAAGAAAGCGACTGTCGCGAAGATGGCCGCAGGCGTTACGGCGACTTCAGTCGCGATATCGGCGGTGCCGAGCGATGTCGGTACGCCTATCGCGCAGGAACTCGCTGACCTGAGCGGATACTTCGTGTTCATCTATTCGGCGATATATATCGAAAAATATCTGACTACGACAAGCGGTCTCATCTCGTTCCGCTTTCTGATACCGATAGCCCTGCTATTGCTGCTGCTCTCACTATTCTGGACCGGCGGCGCCATGGGGAAACTGCGGATGCTGGGGAGGAACCTCCTGATATTCAGCCTGGTATTGTGGCTGGTGGTTCCGTTCAGCGTCATGATATCGAACCATATCGAGAGCACGTTCGAGGCGTCGATCAACGAAACGCTGGAGCAGGGGGAAGCCGCAAGGGAAGAAGCCGCCAAAGAAAAAGACGATAAGAACGCCGTGGAAAAATTTGTCGACGGCGTGAAGGAAAAGACCACAGGATTAAGCGAAAAGTTCCAGAACTTCCTGAACAACATGCTCGACGCGATCGCGGTGATGATAGTCACGGCATGCGTCATCCCGATCTGTGTGCTTCTGTTCATGCTGTGGGTGGTGAAAATGCTCTTCGGATTCAATCTGCGGCTGCCGAGCCCAAGGGGAAAAGGAAAGAAGCTGTACGGAAAGGTGAGAAGCAGCTTCGATGAAAGAGATGACTGAGAAACAAAGTCCTCGTCCTGATATGGGACGAGGACAATTTTTTATCAACAGTCAATGAGATGATCAGTCCACCCACGAAGCGAGCTTTTTAGCTACCATCTCGCAAAGAGCGAGCCTCGTATCCGCGAAGCTGTGGTTGGACGGGATGCTGTCAAGTTCGAAATCAACAGGATCGTTCGCTTCGATCCATTCTGCCAGATATCTGCTGTGGTTCTTCTCGCTGGAAGCGGCGCAGATGTCGTATCCGGCCTCGATCACGAGGAGAGGTTTCTTCGCAAGTTTGTCCGCGATCGCCTCGAACTGATAGCCCGGATTGTTCTTGAGCTCTTCCATAAGAGTATCATAGTCCGTATCGAGCTGCTGGACACCGTCTCTTACCAGCTCGTGGACATTCGTCCAGTCATCGCCGCCGTTTTCGATGCCGAGCTTGTACTGCAGTCCGAAATCATACGGTGCAAAGGCGACCGACCCTTTGATGCCCTCGCATGCCGCCGTCGTATGCAGCGTTGCAAAGCCGCCCATGCTGTGGCCGATCACGAAGATGTTGTCCCTGTCGATCATGTATTCGTCGGCGTTGTCCTGCAGGAATTTCAGCGCTGTTGCGGCGTCTTCGAGAACGTTCGCGAAAAGGAACGGACCGGGCGAGCCCCAGCTTCCTGAGTAGTTCATAGTAAGCACATTGAAGCCGCAGCGTCTCAGTGCTTCCATCATATCGAGGTTCTTGTCATTTCCCGGGAATCCGTGCAGCAGCAGTACTGCCGGTCTTTTTTTATCGATGCCTGCATGGCAGAGCAGGGCGTTGAACCAGCCTCTCTTGCCGGGCATAAGTATCGTGATATTATCCGGACCTTTCGGATCGTTGCCCCAATTCGAATCCTTGTACATCATATCGAGATCGATCATAGAGATATTCTCCTTTCCGGCGCGGAGCGCGCGTCTTTGATCAAGTTTTCAGATTATTTACAATTCCATTTTACGACATAGGTGGGCCAAAAGCAACGGGGCAGGCTCCGTTCGGCAGAAAGCCCGGCAGATTGTATTATTGTATGCTTTCTGTTATAATTGTTCTGTTGCCGGCAACTAGTGATGTCTTAAGAAAGACCATGAAAGGCGGTATTTTGAGTTCAAATGTTCGTTGGTGATGAAAGGGAATAAGGATGGATAACAGAGTGATAATAGCTGAAATGCTCGAAAGAGCACTCTCCGCTCAGAAGGTCATCGAGACGTATGATCAGGAACGGATAGACGAGCTGTGCATGATCATAGGTAAAACGGTATACGACAATGCCGAGGTGCTTGCGAGGATGGCGATAGATGAGACCGGCATGGGAGTATATGAAGACAAAGTAAAGAAGAACATGGGCAAGTCCAGGATAATCTGGAATGATATCAAAGGCGGAAAGAGCAGAGGTATCATCGGCAGAGATGAGGAAGAAGGTATCGTCTTCGTTGCTAAACCGATAGGCGTCATCGGATGCATAACGCCTGTGACTAACCCGATAGTAACGCCGATGTGCAACGCGATGTTCGCGGTCAAAGGGGCTAATTCAGTGATCATCTGCCCACATCCGAAGGCAAAAAAGTGCAGTTTCGAGACGGTGAAGATGATCAGAGAGAACCTTGCGGCGGCAGGCGCGCCGGTGGATCTCGTCCAGTGCATCGAAGAGCCGACGATAGAACTGTCGAATCTGACGATGCAGATGTGCGACGAATGCATCTGCACGGGCGGCGCAGGCATGGTCAAAGCGGCTTACTCATCAGGAAGACCGGCCCTCGGTGTAGGTCCCGGAAACGTACAGTGCCTGATCGATGAGGACGTGGATCTTGAAGAGGTGATCCCGATGCTGATGGAGGGAAGATGCTTCGACAACGGCATCATCTGCACCGGAGAGCAGGCTGCGATATTCCCGGCTTCGAAGCTCGAAGAAGCAGTGAAGGTATATGAGGCGAACGGGGCTTACTATATCGATGAGACTGATGCAGAAGGAGCAGATGCGGCTGCGGAGATAAGGAAAGTGATGTTCCCGGGCGGCGTCATGGACGCGTCTCTTGCCGGCAAGTCGGCTGCATATGTTGCAGGGAAAGCAGGGATCGAGCTGCCCGAAGGGATAAGGATGATCCTGATAAGGCCGAAAAGCTACGGTCCGGCGGACGATCTGTCCAAGGAGAAGATGGCCCCTGTACAGACGCTGTACACGTACGATACATGGGATGAGGCGATAAGTATCGCGGACGCCAACTTCAGTACCGGCGGCGCAGGACATACCGTGGCAGTACATTCGAACACGACGGAAAACATCGAGGCGGCGGCCCTTGCGCTCCCGGCTTCGAGATTCACGATAAACCAGGTGAGCTCCACGAACAGCGGCGGCAGCTTCTTCAACGGCCTGGCTCCGACGACGACACTTGCCTGCGGCAGCTGGGGCTGCAATTCGCTCAGCGAGAATGTCAGCTGGCGCCACCTGTTCAATGTCAGCAGGATCGCATACAAAAAGACGGCCGCTGTGCAGCCGTCCGATGATGATATCTGGTCGCTTTAGAACTGGAGTGCCGCAGCGTAACCTCCGCCGACGGCAACCAGCATGCTTTGAGGTCCGTAAGGAAATACGTACGCATTGACGACAGCAGTGTATTTCGATCTGCTCGTCGTCGTGCGTGCTTTTTTATAACCGAAATAGTATCTCCCCAGTTTTCTTGAGCCTCTGTATTCCGTGACAGCTTTGACCCTGCCTTTCTTGTCATAGCTGTATTTGAGTGTGTATGTCGAGCCGCCGTTGCTGCTTTCCTTTGCTATGAAGCCCTTTTTATTCAACGTGATCATGTATTCAGGGATCATGTCATCCGGATTTTCCATGTAACGCTCCGAAATGCTCTTGACATTTCCGCTGGGATAATACGAATACTTGAATTTGTACCAGTCGCGGTCTTCCCAGCATTTTGTGAGACGTTTTCCGCTGTAATAGGTCTTGTCGGTGGAATCGCCGCTCCAGTATTTAGTCATGCGTCCCTTTGAGTCAAAGGCAAAGAATTCGCCTCCCGGGCAGGTTATCTTCTTGAGGTATCCTTTTTTGTAGTAAGCATATTTCAGCTTGCTTGTGTTGCCGCTCGACCTCTTTATAGCGGTCACGTGACCTTTTTTGTTGTAAGTCAAAGAATAAGCCTCGCTCTTTACGAATTTACCGTTCTTATACTTGTAATAAGAGATCTTCGACGGCAGATAGTACTTGCTCTTTGCCTGCGCAGGCTGTATCGTCATGACTGCTGTCATAGAAATAATGACAAGCAGTACGATGAATAATGATACACGTTTGATCATAGTGCTGTTTCCCATGGTTCCCTCCGTTGTCTGCGTTTTCTATTTTGAAACGCGCCAGATACGGACATCCATGGGACCGTGAGTCGTTTTGTACTGTACGAGCTCTGTGTTCCAGGCCATGCCGCCTGCGACGACGCATCTTATTTCGTTCTTCTTTGAGGCATTCGCGTATCTTGCCGATACCGGTGCCGAACCTGATATTGTCGAATTTGTTCTTGCTGTGTTGCTGTTCATTTTTGCCATACCTCCCAGTCAATCAGATTTCATTGTTTTGCTACTCTGACAGTATATCAGAAATAGTTGTTATATGTGTAATGAGTATATGAAAAAATGCGGACGCCGGCAGCGACCGCGCATCGGTCAAAAAAGTTATATGAGAGAGATCAGGATGGTCCCGGCCGTCATCGCTATCATGCCGATCATCTTGGCAGCGGTGACAGGTTTTCTTTCAATACCAAGGAAGCCGGTCGCATCGATCAGGAGGCCGGTCCCCATCATGCCGACGAGGTTGAGTATGGTGACGAGACCCGCGCCGAGGACGGGAGCGATGATGGCGTTGCTCAGCACCACGATCACGCCGAAGGCGCCTCCTGTGAACATCCACCATTTGTAACCTTGATCCGCTGCCCGCGTGTCATCATCGAATATGCTGTTCCTGCCCCGGATGAGGACCATGAGGAGGATGAGCAATGCGGTGGAGATCAGACCGATGCTCATTGAGATCAGCGTGGTCTGGACTGACGATCCGGTGACGACAGAAAGTGCTCCGTTCACAGCGACCTGGATGCCGCACGCTGCCCCTCCGATCAGAGCACCGATGATGTATATGATCTTTCCTGTAAGCGGAGTGCGCGACGTGTCTTTTTCGTACGAAACGAGCAGGACGCCGGCGATCACGAGGACGGCGCCGATCGTTCTGAGCAAGTCCATGCGGACTTCGGGTGAATCGAAAAAACCGAACTGGTCGATAAGCAGTCCTGTGATTATCTGTCCGGTGGATACGAGGACGACCGTGTTCGCGCTGCCGAGATGCGGCAGGCAGACTGTGTTCATGAGTATTATGATCGTACCGCAAAGACCTCCGGACCAGATCCAGAGGGGTTCTTCAGCTATCCGTCCGAAAGGTATAAAAAGACCGCCCTGCGTGAGAAGGGCGATCATGATCAGTATGATCACCGCTCCGCCGAATGATACGAGCGTAGTCAGATAGGCGGAGCGGTCGTTTTCTCTCAGCCTTCCATTGATGCTGGTTTGCGTGGGCGTTGCTATTCCTGCAACGAGCCCCAATAATATCGAGATCATTTACTGTTTAGCTTCCATCTTCGTGACGAGCCATTTGTCGTCTTTCTGCTCGAGCGTCAGGACCGTGTCTTCATCAGTCGTTCCGGCTGCTTCTGTGTTGATCTTGTCAGCCAGCATATCCATCAGATCCGGGAGGACATCATTGACCATTTTGGTCATCGCTTTCGTCTGTCCTTCAGACTGATATATCGAGAGCAGCTCGCTCTGGTGATCGGTCATGTATTTCTGCATGATCTTCTCTGCATCATCCATTTTGTCGAAATCGATCTTCTGCATCTTATCGATATCATATCCGTAAGTGACCTTTGCATTGACTGTGGCTGTGCCGTCATCGTTGATAGTCACATCACCGATCTCATATGAGTCTATAAGCTGATCCAGAAAATCGGTCTTGAATTTCTCTATGCTGTCTTTTGCCTCATCGCTGAGATCATCAGCTTTGATACCTGCCGATTCGGCAAGAGAATCTGTGATAGTCTCAAATTCACTGAAACTTGAAAGAGAGCCGGTCTTGAATACTTCTTCATCGCAGAACTCTTTCGCTTTTTCCATGTCGCCGTCAGCCATAGCTGCAAGACATCCGTCAGCGGCTTCCTTGACCGGTGCAGTTTCGTCGCCGCAGCCGGTGAGTGCCAGAGACATCATCAGGGCCAGCGTCAGACTGAGCAATAAGCAAATACCTTTTTTCATTTCACACCTCCGTAGATTATTGTTTTCGTGATACATACTATGATCAACTATGTAAAACGAGCATGAATACCTAATAGAATGATAACATGGACCAAAGATTCTGAAAATACTGATTGACAACATATTCTACATAAGTTTTAATTAAAAACGTGTGTGAGAAAGAGTGGTCAGCGCCTGCGTTCCGGATGCAATATTATGATCAATATGAATAGAGATCTTTCCTGATGTCATCTAATACTGTGTTGTTTGATCTCTCCTTTTTCAATTGGCGAAGGTCGATATTCGAGTAAGCGATACCTTCTTCTGTCTCGTCAAGCCCGGCAAGGATGTCACCTGTGGGTTCTATTATCCTGCTGAGTCCGGCGAATGCCCCGCCCTCACCGCAAGGCCCCGTGAGATTCGGGGCGGCGACGTAGACGAGGTTGTCCAGTGCTCTGCACGAAAGGTCGAGCTTCCACCATCTGGAGAAGTACGATCCGGTGCGCCATGCCGACGGAACGAGTATCAGTTCCGCGCCCTTCATCGCAAGCACTCTTGCTGTTTCAGGGAAGCAGGCGTCGTAGCAAATGAGAATGCCGATCTTTCCGAGTTTCGTGTCCCAGACAGGAAGAAGGTTGCCCGGCTGCAGGTTTCCTTTTTCTGTTCCAATGAGGTGGGTCTTGGAATAACTGCAGACGACCTTTCCTTCATCATCGATGAGGAAGGCGCTGTTCCTGACTCCGTCGCTCGATCTTGCGAAGAATGGTACCAGTATGTGTACCTTGTTCTCTCTGGCGAGGAGCATCATCGTCTGCATGCAGTTGCCGTCGATCGGTTCCGCATGGACTATGGTCTCCTCGATCCTGTCGGCATCATATCCCGTAAGGAAACCCTCCGGAAGGCAGATCAGATCAGCGCCTTCTTTTGCGGCTTCCTCAACGAATTCGACAGCCCTGGCCAGATTCGTCCAGGTGTCGAACAGTTTGCTCTTCATCTGTATTACGGCAACGCTGTAACGCTGTTTTCTTTTGATGTTTTCTTTCTTTGTATCCATATCATTTTTTGCGCAGAACAGTTCACTGGTGCATCAAATGTGATGCATCTCAAACGCTTTTGTAATATATCAGAAAATACTAACTTTGGCAATATGCACGCGGCTTGCCGTCTTCATCGACAGCGACGTAGGTGAACAGGCCTTCCGCGGACGGCTCGCTCTTTCCGTCTACTGTCGCTGTCACCAGTACTGTTACGGATGTCCGGCCTGTCTTCACTACTGTGCCGCAGATCTCGAGTATGTCACCTTTACGGATCGGCTCGCGAAGCTTGATATCCGTCATCCCGACGGTGGTGACCGGAGGACCTGCGTATCTTTGAGATGTGATGCCCGCTATCTCATCCATCCATGTCATGAGAAAACCGCCGGCGAGAACGTCGGCCTGGTTCAGCTCGCGCGGCTGGATGGCGCGGGTCATTATAGTTCTTTTTGGTGTTTCATTTTTCGATGGTACGGACACTTCGTTCCTCCCTGTATCTCTCATTGTTTTATTTTTCTATGCGGGCTTCAAGCCAGTCAAGCAGATCGCTGAACACTTCGTGCCGGTCGATCTCGTTGAGTATCTCGTGGCGGTCCTTCTCGTAGAGCTTGATGCCGACATCGAGGATGCCGGCTTTGACATAGCTGTCATAAGCCTTCTTCACTCCTTTTCCGCTCTCTCCGACAGGGTCTTCGGCGCCGGAAACGAACAGCACCGGCAGGTCTTTCGGTATCCTGTCGATATTCTTCGGATCCTGGCACTTCTGTATGCCGCTGAACATCTGGTAATAACCGTTGACGGTGAACATATATGTGCACCATGGATCTTTCATGTAAGCATCTACATTATTCTCATCGCGGCTCAGCCAGTCGCACGGTGTCCGTGCAGGCTCGAAAGCTTTGTTGTAGCTGCCGAATGCGATGCCGTTGATGAGACCGCTCCTGTGATGCCATCCCTTTACGAGCGCGATGGCCCTGCAAAGCATTTTGCCTGCATTGAGAACAGGAGCCGGCTGCTCTCCGGTACCCATCACTATCGCGCCTGCAAGTCCTCTGCCGTACATCGTCAGGTACTGGCGGAGGAGGAAAGAGCCCATGCTGTGACCGAGGAAGAAGTACGGGATCCCCGGATACTTTTCAGCTGTGATGAGACGGAGGCGGTCCATATCATTTATCACACAGTCGTTGCCGTTCGGATGGGCGAAATAGCCATGCTCGTCATCCGATGTGACAGAGCGGCCGTGCCCGAGGTGGTCGTTGCCTGCCACATAGAATCCGTGCTCCGCAAGGAAAGATGCAAAACCGTCATATCTGTCGATGTATTCGACCATGCCGTGGGCTATCTGCAGGACGGCGCGGACCTCTCCGTCCGGGATCCACTCCGTAGCATAGATAGTTGTTTTATTATCCGCTGAGGGATATGTGAATTCGTTCTTCTTCATTTTCTTCACCTTGTTTTTTCTTGAACTTTATATCATTCCGCCCAGTCTCTGGAACGTTTGACTGCTCTGTCCCAGTCATGCAGGAGCTGTCTTCTCACCGCAGGCTGCATCGCAGGCTCGAAGCGTGAAGCATCCTCCTGCATGGATCTCAGCTCGGCTTCGTCTTTCCAGAATCCGACTGTCAGACCCGCCAGATAAGCCGCTCCGAGAGCGGTCGCTTCGACGTTTGCCGGCCTTACTACCGGTACGTCCAGTATGTCCGCCTGGAACTGCATCAGGAAGTCGTTCCTTGCAGCGCCGCCGTCGACCCTCAGCGCGGATATATCTACGCCGGAGTCTTCGAGCATCGCTTTGAGTATGTCTCTTGTCTGATAGGCGATCGATTCAAGAGTCGCCCTGACTATATGCTTTCTCTCCGTGCCGCGCGTTATGCCGACGATGGTCCCTCTCGCGTACGGGTCCCAGTGAGGAGCACCGAGTCCCGAGAACGCGGGCACGACGAATACGCCGCCGGTATCCTCGGCTGCTCTTGCCAGGTCTTCGGACTCCTTTGCGGTCTCGATCAGTCCTATGCCGTCGCGCAGCCACTGTACGGCGGCCCCGGCCTGGAAGACGCTGCCCTCGAGGGCGTAGCGTATAGTATCGTCACGGCCGGCAGCTATCGTAGTAAGCAGACCGTTTTCCGAAAGAGTCTTTTCTGTCCCTGTATTCATCAGGAGGAAGCAGCCTGTCCCGTATGTGTTCTTTACATCACCTGGCTCGAAGCAGCACTGCC
>CAMKAM010000004.1 GCA_946410475.1 uncultured Bacillota bacterium | reverse complement strand
CAAGAGTGTTGTCGTCATGGTCTACCTCGTCGGCTCCGACCTCGAGGGAAAGACAGGTCTCGCATCGGCCAACATTCGTCAGATGATCGACGCTTCGAAACAGGGCGACGCTCTGACATTCGTCATCGAGGCAGGAGGCGCGAAGCGCTGGTTCACGAAAGGTATCGAGGACGCCTCTGTCGGAAGATATGTGATCAGATCGGGAGAGATAAGGAAAGTGAAGGACCTTCCTTCCGATCTTTGCATGTCCAAACCGGAAAACCTGACCGACTTCATCAACTGGACTGAAGAGAAATACTCCGCAGACCGCCGCATCCTGGTGCTTTGGGACCACGGCGGCGGAGTGGCTTACGGATACGGTATAGACGACCTCAACGAGCGCATCTCGAAGGCAGGCGATCACATAGGTATGCAGACGCCAGAAGTGGTATCCGCGATCAAAAGGACGGGTCTGAAATTCGACATCATAGGCTTCGACGCCTGCCTGATGCAGGACATAGAAGTGGCGAACGCTCTCGAACCGTACGCCGATTACTATCTCGCCTCTGAAGAGGTCGAGGGCGGCCTCGGCTGGTCCTACAACTCCGCATTCGGAAAACTGGCTCAGGACCCAGGTATGAAGAGCGAGGACTTCGGCCATGAGATGGTAGCGTGTTACGATCCTTACAATACCGCTATCAACGACGGAAAAGCAGAGACCGATAAGACTCTCTCATTTGCGGACCTGACTCTGGTCGCGCCCGCTTATGACGGGCTGCTCGATCTTCTTTCGAAAATAGGCACGGCAATAGAGTCCGACCCCGACGATTATGCGGATGTAGCTGTTGCGGCGGCGGATGCTTACCAGTTCTACGAAGACCAGCAGATAGATCTCATCGGCTTCCTCACGGCGCTGGACAAATCGGATTATGACGACTCCATATGCTCCGGCACAGAACGCGAAGATCTGATAAACGCCATCAGGGCATCTGTACTCTACAGAAATGCAAGTACGGACAAAGGCGTCAACGGCATGGCCATCGCCTTCCCTTACAAGGCGATCTGGCTATACGGCGATACCAGCAAACAGCTCGGGAAGATGTCTCTTGGAACAGAAAAGAAGACCTTCGATAAGATCTTCAGCATAATGGCGGTCCAGCAGAAGAAGGAACATGATAAAAAGAGAAACGAAGAAGATCTGTCGTTCATCTCGAAACTCAAGCTCATGGTAGAAGCCGACTATACAAAAGAGCACTGGTACGTCAGCGGATTCGAGGAATATGACAAGGCGAGAACATTCGTCGACATACCTCTGAAGGAGACCGAAGACGGCTATCAGATAGAGCTTCCGGAAAAGGCGTGGAAGATCATCGCCGAATGCCAGACCATGGCATATCAGAAAGAGACTGACGAAGACGGCAAGACTGTGATGAAATACATCGGAAAAGACTATCTGGGAGACGACGATGCCGAAGGACATCCGATGATAGCTATGGATGAGAACTGGGTCCACATAGAGGGCAAGCCTGTCTGTTATGAAGCGGATCCGGTCAGGGAAACAGATGCCGGCATCATCTTCAGCGGCAAAGTCAAGGCACGCCTGAACGAGTCGGAAGAGATCATGCTGAACATCGAATGGGAACCCGTCAAGGAGGGCGAGATCCCGGAGCATGGGCACGTTACGGGCTATGACTCAGAGAGCTTTATGGACATCATCGCAAAGACCAAGAGCTCGAAAAAGCTGAACGCCGGAGACAAGGTCGAGTTCCTGTTCGACTACTACGACGCGAAAGGCGATCTCATCAAGACGAAGACCGACGGCAGCGCCATACTTGTGACGAAGCAGGAAAACATCGATGTCATGGACTCCCCGCTTTCGAACTGCGATATCACCTTCGGCGGCGTCCTGACAGATGTCTATCAGAGAGTGATGACCACAGAGCAGGTCGAGATGTATATAGACTGACGGCGTAAGCTATCATATCAGTAAGCATTCAGTAAGCATAAAGAACAGCACGAACATTTGTTTGCCCGCTGTTCTTTTTTTTGATATACTGTTCTTACCGGCGCAGCGGAAATGCGCCGGCGGCAGCTCATATGATATCAGAGGGGTAACATTTTGAACGACTATTTTGAAAGAATGAACGAAGAACAGATGGATGCCGTCACTTCGACCGAAGGGATGGTCCGTGTGATCGCGGGAGCAGGATCCGGAAAGACAAGAGCGCTTACCGGAAGGTTCGCTTACCTCGTCAACGAGATCGGCATACTGCCGGGCAACATACTCTGCGTCACGTTCACAAACAAAGCGGCGAACGAGATGCGCGAGAGGATACACCGTCTCACCGGCGACAATGACACCGGATACATCAACACCTTTCACGGCTTCTGCGTATCCGTACTGCAGGAGGACAGCCACATCGTCAGTTACCCGAAGAGTTTCCTCGTGCTCGACAACTCCGACATCGACGTGATGCTCCAGACGATATACGACGAGCGCGGACTTTCGCTGCGCGATATGACGTTCTCCCAGGCGAGGGATATGATCGAGATACTCAAACTGTACGAACGTCCGGGCTACTATCTCGATATGATCGCCATGTCTCTCGACGAACTGTACAAAAAATATGAGGATGCCACCACTGCAAAGGACATCATCTTCTATGGCTATCTGTACCAGGAGAAAAAGTGCTTCGGCCTCGACTACAACGACCTCATCCTTTTCACGCTGTACATCTTCGATCAGAATGAGGAAGTAAAACTCAAATGGCAAAAGAGACTTGAATACATAATGGTCGACGAATTCCAGGATATCGACCGGCCGCAGTATGTGCTGATGGAGAAACTGCGCGGCTATCATAACAACCTGTTCATCGTCGGCGACCCCGACCAGACCATCTATTCATGGCGCGGTGCGAACGGCAGATATCTCACAGACTTCGAGAAGGATCACGATGATGTCAAAACGATAATGATGATGAAGAACTACCGCTCGACTCCCGAGATACTGGCCGCGGCGAATTCTCTGATAGACAAGAACAAGACCAGGATCAAAAAGGATCTGATAGCTTCCCTGGGCAGCGGCAAAAAAGTCGTCTGCCACAGAGGACTCAACCAGGAAGCCGAGGCGAAATGGATAGCCGAAAAGATCAAAGATATGATAGCCGGCGGCATAAGGCCGGGAGATATTACGATCCTTTACAGGGCGCACTATGTGACCCGTTCCGTCGAAGAGGAACTGCTGAAAGAAAAGATACCCTACACTATCTACAGCGGTGTCCAGTTCTTTGGGCGCGCCGAAATAAAGGACGCCCTCAGTTACCTCAGAATGATCGCCTACAAGGACGATCTCTCATTTTTGAGGATCTGTAACAAACCAAAGAGAAACATCGGCAAAAGGCGCATTTCGTTCCTTCAGGAGTATGCTGACAGGCACGACATGTCCCTCTACGAATCGCTGAAGATGAATCTGGAAGATCCCCTGTTCAAAGGGACCAAGGCTGCTTCCTTCGTCAGCCTCATAGACGAGTACGCTGAGAGCGCGGACGGAAGACAGATATCTGATCTTCTCTCTTCCATCCTGAACGAAAGCGGCTACGAAAAGATGCTCCGCACGGAAGGCAGCCAGGAAAGGCTCGACAACCTCGCGGAGCTGAAACAGTCTATATATGATTACGAGACGACCTGCGGCGAAGAGACTGATCTCGGTCATTACCTTTCGCACGTCGCCCTCTTTTCCAATGCTGACACGGCTGAGCATGCGGAGAAGATCAAACTGATGACGGTCCATGCGGCAAAGGGACTCGAATTCCCTTACGTCTTCCTTTGCGGAATGTGCGAAGGGATATTCCCGTCCAGAAAGGTCCTCACCCTGGACGCTATGGAGGAAGAGCGCAGGCTCGCCTTCGTTGCCATCACCCGCGCGGAAAAGGAACTGTATCTTACGATGTCAGGCGGCAGGAACCTCGATGGCTCGCCAAGATACCCTTCCCGCTTCGTCCTTGACATCGATCAGGATCTCATCGAGTACACCGAAAAGCCCGATGAGGGCCTGATCAGAGAGGCATCCGAATACATCAGGAGGAAGGACTCTTTCCTCGCCCCTGAGAGCAGTCTCGAGACCTTCCAGCCGGGCACCAGAGTCGAGCACAAGATCTTCGGCACGGGCGAGATCGTCGATGTCGACATGCAAAAAAAGGCCCATATCGTCCTGTTCGACGATATGGACACTCCAAGAGCTATCAGTTTCAGAGCCAAACTTGTGAAGGTCTGATGTCAGATCAAAGCACGTTTTCCAGAAGGAACTGCGCCATGCTGTCTCCATAGAGCGCATAAGCGTACTTCGTGAAATGCAGATTGTCGGGCGTCATGCTCGTTATGTTATTGTGATCGACTATGCCCACGCTCCTCGTTTTGTACCGGTATAGAGTAAGCGAACCCGTCTTCGCCCATCTCTTGTATATACCGTTCAGCGAATTCTGATAGTCAGCGAGAGTATAGCCCGCGCCGTTCTTTGTAGTATCCCTGTTCATCCGCTTCGTCTTATCCAGACATCTTTCGGAATAGAACAAATCTACGAACACTACCTTGATCTTTTTCCTGCCCGCCTTTTCTCTCTGCTTACTCGCGCACTTGATTGCCTTCATGATGCAGTTCACCGAACCGCAGAACGTCTCCTTGTCTTTTGACGTGATGTCCCCCATTTTCGTGTCATCGATATAGTCGTTCGTTCCCGCTGCAAGAACTACGATGTCGAAGTCCCTGATCTTCGGATCGCCCGTAATGCCGCTGCTTTTTTCGAAAACGATATTGCCAGCGTGTTTTGCAGCCTTTCCGGCTTTCATCTGCTCGACGACATCCGTCACTATCCGGTATCTGTACTGATTCGTCCTCTGCCATGACTGATAATGATACGTTGCTCCCGGGATCGATGGATTGTAGAATTCCGCTCCCGTCAGCTGGTGGATACGCCTGGGAGCTGAGAACAAATGTCTGTTCTCGGGCGCCTTGTACAGCGCGCCGTACATGATGCTGTCACCGATGAATAGAATGCTCTTGTTGGAATAGTTCGCGTTCTTCAGTGTAAAGCCGCCCTCTATCCTGCTCATCACTTTTCTTCCGTTGATGTCGGACTCGGCCTGCACAGCATAGTAAGCATTCGGATCCGCCGCATCGAGCGCAGCCGTCATCGTCACAGCTCTCTTTTTTGCAGAGACGCGTTTTACAACCTTCCACTTCTCGCGGCTGCTCTGTCTGCTGAGGAGCAGATAATGTTTTGCATTCGGAACGGTTCCCCATCTCAGGACATTTCCCGAAAAGCTGATGACGACAGGCGGCTCGAGCCTGAAAATGCCGCACGGCATCATCAGCCCCTTGCTGACCTTCTTCTTCGTTCCGACCCTCTTTGAATATACCGGTCTGACATTGTACTGAAAATCACGGATCGCCGGATCGACAAAGGTATTAAGATGAAGGATATCCCTGAGCGAGCCGACCGAATCACTGTATCTATCCCTGTATGATCTTCCCTTGACTGCCGCAAGTCTCCTTCTCTTGTTGTTATTTTCTCTCGTTCTGTAGATGCAGTACTTCTGAGCCTTAGGTACCTTCTTCCACCTTATCGTTGAGTAGGAGTTTCCAAAACCGACACGGAAAGATACGCTGCTCAGCAGCGTCAGTCCCTCTTTGTCATACTTCCTTAGAGTCTTCGGTGAGATCTGTTTCACGGTATAGGTATATCCCTTGTTCCGCCCTATATCCCTGTTGACATACGAAGTCATGCTCCCCGTCGCACGCCTGGTCGCTATGGCCTTGTAAGCCCCCTTCTTTTTGCGGTAGACTCTGTATGTGTAGCCTTTGCGCGAATGCCATGTAAGCTTTGCGTTGTACTTTCCGGCCTTGTAATAGTAGTCAAGCCTGGCAAGCTTCGGGCTGATCATGGCTGCCGGGATCATCTGCCCGCCTTCTTTCGTCTTCGCCGCGTAAGCGGGCTGACCTGCCCCTGCAAAACATGCTGACGCCATAATGAACGCCAGCACCAAAACAATGCTCTTCCTTATATGTTCCATTGCCTGCTCCCCTGGTGCCTTTCTTATTAGTCATGCAGTAATTTATTCGAGCATTATACAAGAAGAACTATATGTTATGAATGAATTCGCAGTGATCCAGAAAAAAACTGCTTCTTTTTAAACAAAAATACAAATCCGTCTAGGCTCAGCGCCCCTTGATCAGTAAGTCCTAAGCTTCTCATCTATCAGCTTCCACTGCCTGCCCGTTGGTCCGCCGGGCATCCATACCCTGATGATCCTGTCAGGATAGCAGAGCAGCCACTGATCGTCAGGCTCAATATCATCGTCATAATAATATCTATATACTCTCTCAGCCGAAATCTCTTCAACAGCGCATTTTCTGTATCCGCCTTCGATCCCTGAAACCGGCAGGCTTCCGCCCTGCTTCTTCCACTTTCTGAGGCAGAGATCATATAGCGCGCCCTTCTTCACATGGACGACTTCGTACATTATGGTCAGATCATCAGATCTGATGTCCCCGGTATCCATGCCCATTATGAATGTACCTGAACTGTTCCATATCTGCGTCGGATTCCCTGAGGCATCAGCGCTTCTGCCCGTCAGTTCCTCAAGAGTAAGCGGCATCCCGGAAGGCGCCTCACTGCTGCCGTCTTCAGGTGACCAAAGAAAATCCATGCCTATCAACAAAGCAGTCAGAACGATCCAAAGAACTACCATGAAGAGTATCACCAGTGCGAGGCTTTTACCCTTTGACATCCCTGCCGATTTCAGCTTCCTGGTCAGCTTCCTCAGCCCGGATGCTGCGATCAAAAAAATCACCAGATATGCGCCTGTCCAAAAGGCGAGACTTTTGTCGCCGCTTACGAGAAGCGACAGTATGTATATTACAAAAAGAGCAAGAACCAGAACGGAGCTTATCTTTTCAGGCACGGCATACTTTTCAGTCGGGGCCGGAGCTTCTCCGCACCGCACGGCCCTTTCGGCGCGCCTTAGCCAAAGGAAGTAAGTAGCTGCCGATATCACCAGCATCAGGCATGCAAAAGCAGCTGTGCATTTCAGCAGCAAAGATGGATAACTTGAAATAACAGCCGCAGGATCACTGAACGTGTCTTGGCAAAAAAGAAACACGATCACCGCCAGCATAATTGCCAGTGAAGGAAGATATGATCTGTTCATCGAATGTTTCAGAGCATCCAGTTCAGCAGCTTCATCGCTCACAAACGGAGCCGGGTCGGATCTCTCCGATGAGAAGATCATCACCTTGCCCCATGAACAGACCTGCTGCCAATCCGACTCTGCAGATCCCATATCAGATCCTTCTTCCATGCCAGCTGCGTCAGGGCCGTAAAGCGAAAGATCGGGATCGTATTTCACTGCATAGCGTACTTTCCGCGGCGCATCTTTTCTAAAGCGCCAAAGCAGCATCCCCATATCTTCGAGCAGATATCCCTTCGCTGCCATTGCTTCCAGCTTTTTTACGGTCCCGTCACGATCAAACGGCACAAATCCAATATATCTGTATATCCTATCCTTCATATTTCTCACCCTCTACTTACACTATTATAACACTTCCTCCACCAGGAACTGTGCGATGCTGTTCCCATAAAGCGCATAAGCATACTTCGTGAAGTGGAGATTGTCCACTGTCATGTGCGGCAGGTTCGCATGGGTCGCTACAGCCGCTTCCCTGGTCCTGTACTCATAAAGCCGCATCGCGTCCGAACCCAACCACTTTTCATACATCGCATCCAGCGCATCCTGATAATCAAGAAGTGTATATCCCAGCCGGTTCTCAGTGACGTCGCGGCTCTTGCGCATGCCCTTATCGAGCACCCTCTCGGAATAGAAAAGGTCCACGAAGACGACTTTGACCGGCGGTTCGAGCTCAAGGTTGTAGTCCGCTGTCATCAGGCCTATGCTCCGCTTTTCACGGCTGCCGTTACGCTTCACAGATTCCGCCCTGACGTTGTATTCAAGATCGTTGTCAGACGGATCGATATACATGCCGAAGAACATGATATCCTTCCGTTCGCCATACGATCTTTTGTATCTGTCGGTATACGATCTTCCCGTCACCGATGCGATCTCGGTGCCCTTAGGCCTCCTGCCTCTTTTCCTGTATACGTGATATGTGTTCGCTCCGGGAAGAGCCTTCCATCTTATGACCGCTTCCATATTTTTGATGTCAGCGACCGGCTCCACGCACGGCAAAAGAGTCAGGCCGGACTCGTCGTCAGAGCATCGCCGCTCCCAAGAAGACCGGTATAGAAAAAGCCGCCCGCAGCGATCACGATGACCAGAAGCATAACGGCTGTTATCCATTTCCATGCTGTTCTCATGCTGCCCTTTCCTCCGATGATATATTTATTATACAGAGTATCAGGGCAATGAGGGAAAAAAGATATTAGTAATTGTTAGTGTTGATGATGTGATTCTTCAGAATTTGAGTGGCCAACCCGGGATCATAAGGAGCAACCCGGGATCTCGGCAGGATTGGGTGTTTTTGATTTTTTTTGCTCGATTTTCCCAATTTTAGCCAGAAAAATGGCATTCCCTGGGCTTAGATCCACTTGGCATCGCTTCACAAAGCCCTCTATTTCAAAGTGGTATTGTGTTTTTACCTTTTGTTCTGCTACTGGCCATTCGCTTACTTTACCACGCTAAAGTTTTTGGGAATATTCCTCATTTTTTGCCGAAACACCCAAAATGGCCATGGAGCCCCCAGAAAAAAGAGCCTACCACCACTCTCCTCTGTTGACCCTTGTGTCCGCTGCCGCGTACGCCTTGATCTGGCGGTAAGCGATCACATCGACAACTATGATGAACGCGAAGAACACCAGTGTCATGGTCGCTGAAGGCGATGATGCGGCAAAGTCGTAGAAACCGTGGAGCAGGATCGGTACCCACAGTGCTTTCTTCAGCATCTTCTTTTTCACGGCTTCATTCCCATCGGCTTCGGCCATCTTGGCAAGACCGTAATAGTGGCCCATGAATATGCCGAAAATGCAGTGGCCCGGTATAGCGGTGACCGCTCTAAGACCTGCCACCTGGATTCCGAACTGCGAAACGTAGCCGATATTCTCGAACAGAGCGAATCCCAGAGAAACAGCAACAGCGTACACCACCGCGTCGAAGCAGTAGTCAAAGTTGGGGTTTTTCCAGCTGCCCAGCTTGAGGAAGAGGTATTTGAATCCTTCCTCGACCAGCGCAACGCACAGGAAATACTCGATCGCCCTGACCAGCACACCGGTCATCCCGGCGAACAGTCCCTGCACGACGACACCGTTCAGCACCGTCTCGACAAAGGCCGTCGGTATGACTGACAGCACGCCGAAGAACAGCAGCTTTATTATCAGACCGAGAGGCTCTCTCTCGATCTTGTCCATCTTGTATATCTGATACAGAAGGAACAGCGGCGGCACGATCGCCGCTATCAGCAAAAGATCCATCTTTTAGTCCTTTCACCGGCGCCCATGAGCGCCCTGATGCTATACAGTAACTTTTTCGAAGTCGGATGCCGGATGCTTGCAGATCGGACAGATGAAATCATCCGGAAGGTCCTCGCCCTCATAGATGTATCCGCAGATCTTGCATCTCCATGCCGTCTTACCGCCCTCCGCAGTCTCAGCAGCCGGCTGCGGCTTTATGTTCGCGTGGTAATAAGCATATGTTGCGGGCTCAGCATCCGAGATCACCTGCATGTCCACAGGCTCTGCGATGAACATCGTGTGCGATCCAAGGTCGACTTCGCTCTTCACCTCGAGGTCGAAGTAAGCGCATACGCCCTCTGTCACATGATAGATCCCGTTTCCTCCGCGCTCAATAGCGGCGAAGCCGTCGAACTTGTCTGCATCTCTTCCCGACTGGAATCCGAACCTCTTGAAAAGTTCGAAATCCGCTTCCTCAGATATGACAGACACGGTGCATTTTCCCGTCGCCTTCACCATATCATGCGTGAGATTCGCCTTGTTGATGCAGAACGTTATCGTATTCGGCTCGCTGGCCGCCTGCATAGCGGTGTTCGTTATACAGCCGTTATCCTTTTCTCCGTCTTTCGCTGTCAGTACGAACAGACCGTACGACAGTGTATGCATAGCTTTGTTATCCATTCCTGTCTCCTTTCACCGGTTTACCGGGCTTCCGCCCCTGTCTGAACGAGAGCGGCCTTTCTTCTGTACTTTTCTTCGAGTTCCTTTTCACCCAGCCTGGAGTAGATCCCGGCGAGCTCTTCCATGGACTCGACGTGTGAAGCGTTCAGTCTGAGTACGTTCCTGAACCTTTCTATCGCCTGGTCGTCGTCGCCCGTCATCATATATGCTACTCCGAGATAGTAGTGGAGCGGCCACCAGGTCTTTGCTCCGGTCCCGAGGTATTTCTCAAGAGCCTCGATACCGTTTTCATATCTTCCGGCTATTACTTCATTACATCCCTTTTCTATCGCTACAGGATCACGCAACTGGGCCAGCCTCTCTCTGACTTCTGTTGCTTCTTCTCCTTCGGGAGAGCGCTCAAGGAAATCTCTGAACGCGATTTCAGCCTTGACGTAGAGCCCCATGTTCATGTAGCCGTATCCAAGGTAGTAATGACCTTCAGCCACCTCGGGGTGCTCCATTGTCAGCTTTTCGAAATACTCGATGCTCTCCGCCTTGAAGTTCCCTATCTCAGTATCATCTTCGCTGTCTGCGTACACGTCGCGGCACGCCCGGGCATAGCCGTACATCGCATCCGCGCTCTTCGGATCGAGCACCAGGGCCGCTCTGAAGAATACGCAGGCATCCTTTGCCTTTCCGTCCACCAGCGCTCCGAGTCCGTCAGAACAGATCATGCTTATCAGCTTCTCATCGAAGGCCGTGCGGATGAATCCGACATAGCTGTGCGCATACGGAAACGAAGGGTCGCATCCTATGACCTTCACCATGTTCTTTGCGATCCTTCCGGCATCGAGCCCTTTTTCCGCAGAGTCGCGCACGTCCTTGGCATCCAGCGGCACCGGCACTCCGTCCAGCAGCCCGCCCAGCGCTCCGAGCGCGAGCTCGACGAAAGCCATGTCTTTTACTCTGTCCCTGAAATATCCATCCAGTCTGCCCGTCATAACGCCCTGAACCTTTCATCCTTGAGAAGCCCCGTGTCCTCCATCGCCCTTTCGAGCTGGGCTATCATCCTGTCTTTGTCGTCCGGAAGATCGCCCCTGAGCGATACGTAGTTCGAAGCGTGATTGCTCCTGAACACGCACTTCTTCTCAACGTTTATATTCTTCATCATCAGAAGGGTCTCCGCTATCACCTCTTCAGGCGATAGCAGCTCGAACCTTCCCTCTATCACATCTTCCCTCATCGGAGCTCCGGGCTCCAGGAGCAGCGTCAGGAGACCGACATAAGTTGCTCCCATCTCGCTTATCATCGTGCCCGTCTCCACAGCGTGCTCGCGCCACAGCGGCCTTCCGCCGAGTCCCGATATGAACGTCACCGAAGCCATTATGCCCGCGGCCTCGATCCTCTGCACAGCAGTGATGATCTCCTCGCGTGTAGCTCCTTTGTCTATCGCCTTCAGGATCTCGTCCGATCCCGACTCCGCGCCGATATATATGATATCGATCCCGTGCTCCTTCAGTGTCCGAAGCTCGTCGTCCGTCTTCCTGAGGACATCCTTAGGAGAGCCGTAGACTCCGACCCTCTCACACTCCGGGAACACCTCGCCGATCCTGTCGAGTATCGTCAGCAGCTTTGTCGTCGAAAGACACAGCGCGTCCCCGTCGCACAGGAATATCTTGTTCACATAGCGGTAGTACTTCCTCGCCATGTCGATATCATCGAGGATATCGTCCATCGGCCTGACATGGAACTTCTTCGCCTTGAACATGCTGCAGAACCTGCATCTGTTGTGTGAACAGCCCACCGTCACCTGCAGGAGATAGCTCCTCGCCTCGCTCGGCGGTCTGTATATCATTCCTTCGTATCTCATTTCTATCTTCTCTACATTCTCTCAGGCGCCTTGATTCCCAGCATAGCAAGGCCGTTCTCTATAGCCTGCCTTGCGGAAGCCACCAGCGCCAGCTTCGCCATCTTCTCATCCTCATCGTCGACGAGTATCTGCTCGTCATGGTAGAACTTGTTGAACGCCTGGGCGATGTCGATGATGTGACGCGTCAGTATCGACGGCTCGCATCTGTTAGCCGCCTCTATGACGACGTCCGGCATGGCGTGCAGGAGTTTGACCAGCGAGTAAGCCGCCTCGCCCCTGATCTTCGAATAGTCGACGTCAGCCGATATCTTCGCCGCATCGTCTCCGGCCTTCCTGAGTACGGAAGCCGCCCTTGCGTGAGTATACTGCACGTACGGACCTGTCTCTCCGTCGAAGTTCAGTACGCGGTCCCACTTGAAGACGTAGTCCTTGATCCTTCCGTTCGACAGCTCCTGGAATATGACAGCACCTATACCGACTATAGCCGCCGTCTCGTCTATGTTATCCGTATTAACGTTCTTTTCTATGATTATCTCTCTCGTCTTCTCGACAGCCTGATCGAGGACGTCCTTCAGGAAGACTACCCTTCCTTCTCTTGTCGACATCGTGCCTTCCTCGAGGCTCCCGAGGCCGAACGGTACATGGATGCAGTCCTTCGCCCAGTCGTAGCCGAGCAGCTCAACGATCTTGAACCACTGCGCGAAGTGCAGGTTCTGCTGAGATGCTACTACATAGATGTTCTTGAAGAAATCATATGTCTCTTTTCTGTAGATCGCCGCAGCGATGTCACGCGTTATGTAGAGCGTGCTGCCGTCGGACTTCGTGATCAGAGCAGTTCCCAGATCGTACTCTTCGAGATCCACCACGTTCGCTCCCTGTGACTCCTCCAGGAGGCCCTTCTCGTTCAGTTCGTCGAGGACCCTCTGCATCTTGTCGGAGTAAAAACTCTCGCCCGCGTACGAGTCGAACTCGATGCCGAGCATATCATATACCTCAGTGAATTCCTTGAGAGATTCGTCTCTGAACCACTGCCACAGAGCCTTCTCCTCAGGCTCTCCGCTCTCCAGCCTTGTGAACGTGTCCCTGGCTTCCTGGTCGAGGTCCGGGTCATTCTCCGCCTCTACGTGGAACTTCGTATAGTATGAGAGGAGCGTCTTGATCGGGTCGCGCTTTACATCCTCTTCATTTCCCCACTTTCTGTAAGCCACTATCATCTTGCCGAACTGCGTGCCGTAGTCTCCGAGATGATTGATCCTGACCGTATCGTAGCCGAGGGCGTCATAGAGCTTGTAGATGGAGTTTCCGATCACCGTGCTCCTGAGGTGTCCGATGTGGAACGGCTTGGCGATGTTAGGTGAAGAGTACTCGACGATGACTCTCTTGCCGCTTCCTATATCCGAATGAGCGAACATTTCCTTCCTGTCCAGAGCTTCAGAAACGACGTCACGCGTCATCTCTTCCCTCGAGACGAACATGTTGAGGTAAGCATTCACCGGCTCGACCTTCTCGAACATCTCGTTATCCGCGATCTTCTCAGCGATCTCCTGCGCGATGAGAGGCGGCGCCTTTCTGAACACCTTTGCCAGCTTGAAGCACGGGAAAGCAAAGTCTCCCATCTTCTCATCCGAAGGCACTTCTATCATGGAGCAGACCTCAGCCGCATCCATATCCGCAGCGCCCGCTATCAGCTCAGCTATCTTCATCTTGTAATCTATCATTCCCATTCGTCCTTTCTTCGCATATTCTCCGGTCTTTACTTTTTCAGTGTCACGACCGTCACTCCGTCTCCGCCTTCATCATAGGCTCCCCTCTGGAAGGAAGCCACGTTCCTGTTTCTCTTGAGGGCGTCCCTGATTCCCTTCGAGAGTATCCCCTCTCCGCGGCCGTGTATGACGGTCACCTTGGGAAGACCCGCTATGTAAGCATCATCTATATATTTCCCGACGTTCGCCAGGGCCTCATCCAATGTCTGACCCCGAACGTCGGTCTCGAGCGGCACCGTCTGAGCTTTCTGCTTATACAGGGTGCCGTACCTGGCTTTTCCTGACGGCTGCGGTTTTTTCTTCTTTTTCCTGCCGTCGTTAATTATCTTCAGATCCTTCGCTCCGACTCTCAGTTTCATCATGCCAACGCGCACCTGCATCTCGCCCTTCTCATCGGGCAGCGACACGATCTCGCCGTTCTGTCCGAGCGATACGACCCTCACCCTGTCTCCTATCTTCACGTTGTCCGGATCGACAGGATCGTCGTTCTTTTCTGAAACGTATTTCTCTTTGTATTTGCCGGCGGCGTCTTTTATCCTCCGCCTGTTCTGGTCAAAGCGCTTGTTCCTCTCGCCGAGACTCTCCAGTCTCGCGAGCTCCTTCAGGTCTTCCTTGACCTCCTCCGACACCTTCTTCGCGTCGGCGATCATGTCAGCCGCTTCTTCCCTCGCTCTTGCGAGCATCTTCTCCTTCTGCGATTCGAACTTTTCCTTTTCCTTCTCGAACGCTTCGACCCGGAGCTTCATCTCGTTGTTCAGCCTTATAGCTTCGTCGCGCTCCTTCTCGGCAGCCTTCTTGTCGGATTCTATCGCAGTGAGGACGTCCTCGAATTCGAGGTCCTTTCCTTCTATGAGTTCCTTCGCCTCATCGATGATCGCAGGGTCAAGGCCAAGCTTTCCGGATATCTCGAACGCGTTCGATTTTCCCGGTATCCCGAGCTTCAGCCTGTACGTCGGCGACAGCGTCGTCACGTCGAACTCCATCGATCCGTTCTCGACATTGTCCGATGAGAGCGCATACTTTTTGAGCTCCGTATAGTGCGTCGTCGCTATGACGAGGGCTCCCTTTCTGATCAGATCCTCGAGTATCGCTATCGCAAGAGCTGCTCCCTCAGTCGGGTCCGTCCCCGCTCCGAGCTCGTCGACAAGGACCAATGTGCCGTAGCCCGCGTCGCCCACTATGCCAACGATGTTCTTCATGTGCGAAGAGAACGTCGAGAGGCTCTGCTCTATGCTCTGCTCGTCTCCGATGTCAGCATATACCTGCCTCAGCATCGGCACGCGGCTCCCTTCGTAAGCCGGTATGAAAAGACCGCACTGAGCCATGATCTGCAGGAGGCCCGCCGTCTTCAGCGTGACCGTCTTTCCTCCGGTATTCGGACCTGTGATGATGAGGGCCGTATACCCCTCTCCGACAGATACGTCTATCGGTATCACCTTTTTCTCATCGATGAGAGGATGTCTCGCGCCCTTCAGCTCGAGCACTCCGTCCTCGTTCAGCACGGGCGCCGTAGCGTCCATCTGCCAGGCAAGCTTCCCCTTCGCCGTTATGACGTCGAGCTGAGTAAGCAGCTCCTGATCGTTCCTTATTATCTCAGCATTGACGGCTACGCGCTCCGAAAAGTCTCTCAGGATCCTGTCGATCTCAGCCTTCTCTTCGGACTCGAGCTCTCTGAGGCGGTTGTTCGCCTCGACTATCGGCTGCGGCTCTATGAAGAGAGTCGCACCGCTCGCGCTCTGATCGTGCACTATGCCCGGGACAGAGCCCTTATACTCCGTCTTCACCGGCACGACGTACCTGCCGTCCCTTACCGTGACGATGGCGTCCTGGAGGATGGTCTTGTAAGCAGCTGAGCTGATCATCCTGTTCAGTTTATTTTTTATCGCGTCGTTCTGGCCTGCTATCTCCGATCTTATCCTTCTCAGATCGCGGCTCGCGTTGTCGTTCATCTCCGTCTCGGAGTCGATCGATCTGTCGATATCCTCCTCGAGAACGCTCAGAGGATCGAGGACTTCGCAGATAGCTTTGTGGATCGGAAGATCGGGCACATCGTCGCCCTTCAGGAACGACATGACCCTCGCGCACGCCATGAGATCGTAGCGGATCTCGAGCAGCTGCTTCATCGTCAGGACTCCGCCCTTCGTCGCGAGAGCAGCGTACGGCGCCACGTCGAAAAGTCCGCCCACAGGGAGCACTCCCTTGCCGGCGATCAGTCTCAGCGCCTCATCCGTTTCAGCGAGCGCATCGCGCGCATCATCCGCATCATCAAATACGCGAAGCTCAGAGATGCGTTTTTTCGCCATCTCTGAGCCCGCTGCGTCTTCTAATTTCTTTTTTATTTTATCAAATTCAAGAACCGAAATCGTTTTCGCTGTCATCATGCTCCCATTTGAGTCTGTTTCTCAGTTTCTCCAATTCGCTCTTGAGCTGGATGTTCTCCATCTGCAGGTCGAAGAAGTTGTTCTCCATATCCTTGTACTGCTTCGTTGCCTGGCTGATGGCTTCCTCCGAAGCGCGGTTCGCCTCGGATTCAACGAGCTTCTGGTTCTTCTTGATCTCTTCGATCTCGCGATCCTTCTCGTTGATCTTCTCTCTCAGCTCTTCCTTCTGGTCGTTCAATGCCTGGATCTCTGCCTGCGAGTCTTCTTTGTACACGACGAAGCTCTTCTTGGCTTCCTCCCAAAGCTGCTCGTAATGATGGCCGTCCGCCTGGAGCTTGTTCTTCGCGCGCTGCAGTTCTTCGACCGAAGCCGAAAGATCATAGTACTCCTCGGCGATATTCATCGCAGCGAGGATCGCGAGCGACGAAGTTGGACCGTTGTACTCTTCCCCGCCGATCTGCTGCATCTTCAGATCAACATGGGCCGCGATCCGCATTATCTGCTCAGCCGGTCTGTCGCCTCCGACGACGTATTCCTTGCCATAGATGTTGACACTGACCTTATTGCTCATCTTTTGATACCTCCCCGGATCAAATCTCTCTGAGGACAGCGTTGAACTTGTCCTTCAGCTCCAATACGACTTTTTCATGAGCAGCATCGACTTCCGCGTCAGTAAGCGTCTTCGTCCTGTCTCTGTAGATCAGGCTGAAGGCAACGCTCTTCTTTCCTTCATCGATCTGCTCGCCTCTGTATATGTCGAACAGCTGGACGCTCTCGAGGAGTTCGCCTGCAGAGCCGGTGATAGCCTCTTCCATGGCTCCGACTGCAACGTCCTCATCGACCGTCACAGCGACGTCTCTTGTTATAGCCGGGTACTTGGGCAGCGGGACGTATCTGGTCTCCGTCTTAGCGAGATCCTCGATCTTGTCGAAGAACAGTTCGCACAGACATGCCCTTGTTCCGATACCGTATGTTTCGGCGACATCAGGATGTACCTCGCCCATGATACCGAGTTCTATAGGATCCTCTTCCGGACCTGTCATGAATCTCGCGCATCTTCCCGGATGATATGTTCCGTGCTCTTTCTCTGCAACGAATCTAACATCTTCTATTCCGAGCTTCGAGAGCAGTTCGCATACGATGCCCTTCATCATGAAGAAGTCGTTTCCTTCTCCGTACATGCCGATGCACATGCTGTCGCATTCGTTCGGCAGGCCTGAAGGATCGAATTCGTTCTTAGTGAATACTATACCGATCTCGAACGCTCTGACCGAATCGATGCTCTTCGAGAAGTTCCTTCCGAGCACCTGCAGCATGCTTGGCGAAAGGATAGTCCTCATCACGGAGTTCTCCTCGCCGAGCGGGTTCAGCAGCACGACAGCGTCTCTTTCCCATGCATCCTCTGGGAGCCTTACTCTGTCGGCATCCTGCGGGCTTACGAACGAATACGTCTGGATCTCGTTCGCCCCCATCGCTACCATGAATATCCTCGTCATGTTCCTGATCGTCTCGTTCCTCGGCTCTCCTGCGCAGGCGCTGCCCTTCGGGAGCGTCATCGGGAGTTTGTCATAGCCGTGGATCCTTGCGACCTCTTCGACGAAGTCGATCTCTTCCAAGAGGTCGAGCCTTATCGTCGGCGGCGTCACTCTGAGGATGCCGTCTCCTGCGTCTTCGACCCCGATCTCAAGAGACTTGAATATCTCTATCATCTCATCCTTGGGGATGTCGTCGCCGATGATCTTGTTGACGCGGGCGACCCTGACATCAACAGTCCACGGATCGAGTCTTCCCGGATAGTTGTCTACTGCTCCTTTTACGACCTTGCCGTATCCAAGCTCTTCGATCAGGTGACATACTCTGTCTACCGCGGCGCTTGCCTGGTTCGGGTCGATGCCCTTCTCGAAGCGGCTCGACGCCTCTGTCCTCAGTCCGAGAGCCTTGGCCGACAGCCTGATGTTGTCGCCGTTGAAGTTCGCGCCCTCGATGAGGATCGTTGTCGTATCGTCCGTGATCTCGGAATCGAGACCGCCCATGATGCCGGCTATTCCTATCGGCTCTTCGGCATCTTTGATCATGAGGACATCTTCCGGCATCGTGCGCTCTTTATCATCGAGCGTTGTGAATGTAGATCCGGGCTCAGCTGTATCAACGTTGATCACTCCGCCCTTGACAGTCCTGATGTCGAAAGCATGGAGCGGCTGACCGTACTCGAGCATTACGAAGTTCGTCAGGTCTACGATGTTGTTGATCGGTCTCATGCCTGCGTGCATCAGTCTCTGCTGCATCCACCAAGGGCTCTGCTCTATCTTTATGTCCGTCGCGACTCTGGCGTAGTATCTCGTGCAGAACTCGGGCTTTTGGATGTTGACCTGGATATAGTCAGCAGCTGTTCCCTCAGCCTCGCACTTCGTATCCGTTGCCGGATAATCTACGCTCTCTTTGAACGTCGCAGCGCTCTCTCTGGCCATTCCCGTCATGCACAGGCAGTCCGGTCTGTTCGGTGTGATCTCGAAGTCGACTACGAAGTCATCGAGGTCCATCGCTTCTGCAAAATCCATGCCCGGCTCAAGGCCTATGTCAGTCGGAAGGATCCAGATACCTTCTCTGTGCGCCACGGGAACGACCTTGTCATCGTAACCGAGCTCTCCGCACGAGCAGATGACGCCGTTCGACGTCTCTCCCTTTATCTCGCCTGACTGGATATCGACTCCGCCTTCAACGGGAGCCTGGCCGTGGAGAGGTCCGGGTATATGTCCGCCCGGAAGGCATACCGGAACCAGTATTCCCTCTTCGACGTTCGGAGCTCCGCAGACGACCTTGATATCTTCGCCCTTGCCTACATCTACCATGCAGAGCGAGAGTCTGTCAGAAAGCGGGTGCTTTTCAGCCTTGTTGATCTTTCCGACTACTACATCTCTCATCTCGCCCGGCAGTTTCTCGACTGTCTCGAGATTCGATCCCGACATGATCATCCTGTCGGTGAATTCATTTATATCTACATCTACTTTTGTGTAATCTTTCAACCATTTGATAGGTACTAACATTTCGACACCTCCTGTTTCCTTTCCACGACTATTTGAACTGATCGATGAATCTCATGTCGTTCTCATAGAACAGTCTGATGTCATCGACTCCGTACTTGAGCATAGCTATACGTTCTACGCCCATTCCGAAAGCGAATGCCGTGTACTTTTCGGTGTCTATGCCGCCGACCTCAAGGACCTTCGGGTGTGTCTCTCCGCATCCGAGGATCTCGATCCAGCCGCTTCCCTTGCAGACCGGGCAGCCCTTGCCGCCGCACTTGAAGCAGGATACGTCCATCTCTGCCGAAGGCTCAGTGAACGGGAAGTGATGCGGACGGAACTTCGTCTTCGTCTCAGGTCCGAAGAGCTGCTTGGCCATGTAGTCGAGCGTGCCCTTCAGGTCGGACATGCTGATATCTTCATCGACGATGAGTCCCTCTATCTGATGGAACATCGGCGAATGCGTCGCGTCAGGCGTGTCGCATCTGAAGCATCTTCCCGGTGAGATGATCCTGAACGGAGGCTTCCTGTTCTGGACCGTCCTTACCTGGACCGTCGATGTGTGCGGACGCAGGCAGATACCATCGGAGATATAGAATGTGTCCGTCATATCTCTCGAAGGATGGTTCTGCGGAGAGTTCAGTCCGTCGAAGGCGTTGAATACCGTATCGACGAGCGGACCTTCCGCGATCTCATATCCGAGATTCTTGAAGATCAGCTTTATCTCTTCAGCCACGAGAGTGAGCGGGTGTCTAACGCCCATCAGATGAGCTTTTCCCGGCTCCGTGACGTCGATCTTCTCAGCCTCGAAACGCGCTTTCTTGGCCGCTTCCCTGACCTCGTCGAATTTCGCGTTGATCATTCTCTCGATCTCGCCCTTAGCCTTGTTGGCCGCAGGTCCGATCTGCTTTTTCTCTTCTTTTGAAAGAGCGCCCATGCCGCGAAGTATCGCTGTCAGCTGGCCCTTCTTTCCGAGGGTGCTGATCCTGATATTCTCGACCTCTTTCATTTCACTTGCTTTGGCCAGCCTTTCTCTTGCTTCGGCCATGATCTGATTGATTTTGTCCTGCATTTCTTCTTTCTTTGACCTTTCTTATATTTTCTCTATTTTCTCGATCCTATCGATCTGTACATTATCACAGCTGCCGCTACGGCCGCGTTGAGGGATTCGACCTCGCCCATCATCGGTATCATGACGGCTTCGTCGGCCAGTTCCAGCAGTTCTTCCGATATGCCGTTTCCTTCGTTTCCCACTATCAGACAGATATCGCTTTCGAGATCGGCTTCGTCCATCATGACTCCGCCCGCGGGCACGGTCGCGACAAGACGCTTTCTCATCACGGCTGCCATCTCAGCGACCTCGGAAGCATCCTCGGCTTCGTATACCGGGACTCTTAGGATGGAACCCGCCGCGGCCCTTACGACCTTCGGCGAGAAGAGATCCGCGCTGCCCTTGACGGTGATGATGCCCGCGTATCCCGCGGCCTCCGCCGTCCTGACGAGCGTTCCCGCATTGCCCGGATCCTGCAGTCTGTCCAATATCAGGATATTTGTGCCGGCTGCGCCGGCTACCCTAAAAAAACGTGTCTTCTCCTTTTTCGGCCTTTCCACGACACATACGATGCCCTGATCGTTTTTCGTATCTGTCAGCCTGGTGAAAAGACTGGATTTGACTGCGACGCTGGGGACATCTCTGTATTCCTCCGGCAGACTGACCTTCTCATCGTAGAGGATGAGTACCGCTTTTCCCAGAGCTACCGCTTCTGATACGAGGTTCTCTCCCTCGACCAGCATGGCTCCGAAACTGTCGCGATACTTTTTCTGACTGAGCTTGATGCAGTCGCGGTACAGTTTGTTGTCCTTTGATATGATCTTTGATACTCTCGGCTCGAACTGTTTCATAATCTATATCTCTGCGCTACGCGCATTCCCTATACTAAGCAAAAGCCGGCGGGTGGCGCCGGCTGCATCTTCATTCCAAGCACCGTTACTTAAGGAACGATGGGATATCAAACGTCGACGTCGAGGTCTTTTTATCACTCTCCAGATCCCCCAGCGTCTTCATAAATCGATCTTCATTCTTGGACGTTACATTATCCTGACCGAATATGTCGTCTGCTATTGTTTTCTTTGTTACTGTCTCTTCTTCGGCTTCCTCGGCGAGAGCTTCCTCAGCGGGCTCCTCCGTTACGCCGGAATAATTCGACGGAGCATTCTCGAATCCCGTCGCGATGATCGTGATGCTCATCTCATCCTGCATGTCTTCTCTGACAGCAGCACCGAAGATGATGATCGCGTCTTTGTCCGCAACGCTCTGTATCTGATTCGAAGCTTCGTTGATATCCATCATGCCGATATCGTATCCACCTGTGATGTTCAGGAGGATAGCCTTCGCTCCTGCGACCGTCGTCTCAAGCAGCGGGCTCTCGACAGCAGAGCTGACAGCGTCGTTGACCTTGTCTTCGCCTTTGCCGTATCCGATGCCCATGTGAGCTACGCCTCTGTCCCTCATGACTGTCTCGACGTCCGCGAAGTCGAGGTTGATCATGCCGTCTTCGGCAATGAGGTCTGTGATGCCCTGGACGCCCTTTCTGAGGACTTCGTCAGCCATCTTGAAAGCATCTATGAAAGTCGTATTTGAATCCGATATCTGCAGCAATTTGTCGTTTGGTACTATTACGATGGAATCGACGAACTTTTTCAGGTACTTGATGCCGAGTTCCGCATGTTCAGCACGCTTTCTTCCTTCGAACGAGAAAGGCTTCGTTACTACGCCTACTGTGAGTATGCCTCTTTCCTTCGCGGCTTTGGCTATGATCGGTGCGGCTCCGGTACCTGTTCCGCCGCCCATTCCGGCAGTCACGAATACCATCTCAGCGCCCTGGATGTGCTTCGCTATCTCTTCCAAGCTCTCTTCAGCGGACTTCTGACCGATCTCAGGATTACCGCCTGCTCCCAGGCCCTTCGTCAGCTTCTCTCCGATCTGGAGTTTGTTCTCCGCCTTGCATGTAGCCAGTGCCTGCGCATCAGTGTTGACCGCTACGAAAGTGACGCCTTTCGGGTTCTCATCGATCATCCTGTTGACGGCATTGCATCCGCCGCCGCCGACACCGATAACTATTATATTTGCATTCTGCTCTTCCAATTTTTCAAACTGCAACATTGATCCAATTCCTCCGACTGCGATTTTATTTCATACCATGCATCATTATAGCATAAATAAAATAAAAAGACACCCACTATTTGGGTGCCTTTTTGTGTTGTTTTCCCCATATTTCAAGCGATTTTGAAGATGGTCTTCACACAGTTTTCACATGCCTAGATCAGGCCCTCGGATTCGAGGAAATCTTTGGCGACATCTTCAGGCTCTTCGCCCTTTTCATCGACCCTGTAGTTGAGTTCCATCATGATCTCGTCATCGAGTACGCTCGACAATTTATTGCATACGTCCTCGAGTTCCGGATACTTTTTCAGTATCGCTTCTCTGAATACCGGTACTCCGTAGTACGGCGCAAAGAAGTTCAGGTCGTCTTCAAGAACTACGAGATCGAACTTCTTGAGGAGGCCGTCCGTTCCGAACGCATCGATGATATCGACTTCGCCGTTCTCAAGAGCCGTGTATCTCGGAGTTCCGTCGAGGCCCTTGCTATCCTTGAACTTGATACCGTAGTTGTCCGTCAGACCACCCATGCAGTCCTGACGGTTCAGGAACTGCAGAGTCGTACCGGATACCAGCTGGTTGCCGACACGCTTGAGATCCGAAAGCTTCGTGAGCTTGTACTTGTCGGATATCTCCTTCGTCGTAGCGAGAGTGTATGTGTTGTTGAATCCCGTCTGGTTCAGGAGTACGAATTTGTTCTGCTTGTACATCTCGTCCTTGCAGACATCATATACCTCCTGCATATCCGGGTTCGGATCGTTCTGCAGGACTTCGACATAGATCGTTCCGGTATAGTCTACGAACATATCTATCTCATCTTTCTTGAGAGCGCCGCGGCATACCTGCGAACCGCCCAGATTCGTCTCTGCCGTTACGTCTATGTCCGTCTCGTGCTCGATATAGTCTTTATATAGATATACCAAAGTGAACTGCTCTGTAAAGTCCATTCCGCCTATCGTGATATGCTTGTCTTCATGTCCGCCCATGCTTCCTATGACTGAGTTTCCGATGAGGACCACAAGGATGACTGCAGCGACCGCGAGAGCAGCCTTCTGGCGTCTTCTTCCCCTCTTCGCCTTTTCCTTGGCCGACTGATATACCGGCTGGAGGCTGATCGGCGTCACGAGTCTTTCAACGATGCCCATCAGGAAGTCTACGATGAGAGCGAGTATACAGGCCGGGATCGCTCCGGCGAGGATCTGCAGATTGTTCGCAGTTCTGATCCCCGAGAATACCATGTAACCGAGACCGCCGGCTCCGATGAACGCAGCCATCGTCATCAGTCCTACCGCCGTTACAGCGGATATCCTGACGCCTGCCATGATGACGGGAAGCGCCATAGGTATCTTGACTTTAGTAAGCACCTGTCCTCTCGTAAGACCGATGCCCTTCGCCGCCTCGACCATCTCAGGGTCGATGCTGGCTATTCCTGTATATGTATTCTTGATGATCGGGAGCAGCGAATACAGCGTTACCATGAATATCGCCGGCAGCACTCCGATACCGAGGAGCGGTATCGCAAGACCGAGCATGGCCATGCTCGGAACGGCCTGTATGACGTTCGCTACGCCAACGATCGGTTTCGAGAGCTGCTTCACATAACTGATCAGGATACCGAGCGGCACGCCTATGAGAATAGCTATGCCGACCGCTACAGCTGTCAGTTCTATGTGTTCGATGAGAAGCGAGATTATCTGCGAACTGTTTTCCGCCATGTATTTCAGAAGAGCTGTCATTCAGATGCCACCTCCTCCTCACTGAGGAACTGCCTCGACAATGTCGCGACCAGATTACTGTTCGTCAAAAGACCCATCAAACGATTGTTCCTGTCAACGACAGGGATGCTGTTGATGTTCTCTTCGTCTACTACCTTGAGGATGTCTACGATGTTGTCGTCAGGCTTTGCCGTGTGGCTGACTTTGTACGCCATGTCTATCGCGTTGGCCATGGCGTCTGTCGTCCAGTAAAGCTGCTTCCTTCCTATGACCCCCATGAGATGCCTGTTGCTGTCCGTCACCATAAGGGTGTCGACATGCTTCGATTTCATGAGCTGCAGACACTTGGTCTTGCTCATATCAGGCGGACATGTAATGGGGTCCTTGATCATAAAATCTTCTACTTTGATGTACTCCGGTGAGTCCCAGATCCTGTTCGCCCCGACAAAATTCTCGACGAATGCGTTTGCCGGATTCCTTAATAGTTCTTCCGGTGTGTCGAACTGTACTACGTGACCGTCCTTCATGATACAGATCCTGTCTGCGACTCTTATCGCCTCATCCATATCATGAGTAACGAATACGATAGTCTTTTCGACTTTCTTCTGCAGCTTGATGAACTCTTCCTGCAGATTGTTCCTTGTAATGGGGTCAAGAGCCGAGAACGGCTCGTCCATCAATATGATCTTCGGGTCATTGGCGAGAGCCCGGATAACTCCGATCCTCTGCCGCTGTCCGCCCGACAGTTCGGTCGGATAACTCTCCAGGTATTCGTCAGGATCCAGGTCGACCATCTCCATCAGTCTTTGAGTGTTCTCGATGATATGCTGCGGATCTTTCTTTTCCAGCTTTTCGATGATCTCGATGTTCTCCCTGATCGTCATGTGCGGGAAGAGACCGCCCTGCTGGATGACATAGCCCATCTTTCGGCGAAGCTCGATCTTATCTATGGCCTCGACGTCGATGTCGTCTATCGTGATCTTGCCGCTTGTCGGCGTGATCAGTCTGTTCATCATCTTCAGCGTCGTAGTTTTTCCGCATCCGCTCGGTCCGATGAGTACAGTAAGCTCATTGTCCCTGATATTCAAACTGATATCATCGAGTACCGTTTTGTTTCCGAAACGTTTTGTAACGTTTTCAAACTGTATCAACTCAAAAACCTCCTTTCTTGATCAACCATAACAATAACGAAATAAATAGCGCAGATATTTTATACTATATTTGCATAATTGTAAAGTGCCAACTGGTTCCGCTTATCCAGTGCGCCTTGGAATATCAACGGTTTTCCGGCACTAAAAAAGTCCGCGGCGCGGACTTTTTTGTATATATATTTACCAATAGTCATATTTATTCATGGACGTTTTTTCATTTTGTTTTCTTTTTCAGACGCCCGCCGTTCATCATTTGAAATTGGGGTCATACGATATATATTTCCCGCCGTCCACCTTGACAGTTCCCTTCTTTATCTTCTTTGAGTAAAGATCTCTTGCTATCTGAGATAAGTTCCCATCCTCGATGCTCTTCAGGATATTTTCGTACTCGCCTACGCATACCAGATTATCATATATGTAAGCCCTTACCTTCGATTTTGTGAACTCTATTTTCTTGAAATACAGATCCGTTTCTTTCATTGCTTTGATCAGAGTGAGAGCCTGTTCGAACTGTTTCTCATCCGTCACCTCGAGCTTTTTGCCGACTTCGATCGACTTAATCTTCATGTCTGAAAGAAGAGTCCTCTTTGGCAGTTTCTTCACCGTACGGAGCACATATCCGTCCGGGTCTATTATCAGATAATCATTCCCGTATTTTACAGCAGCCGACTCCCTCCTTTCCAGGACGGTTATCTTCACTGTTCCCGGAAAGTCGCGCTTTATTTCGACATGGGCGATATATGAACTATCAAGGAGCTTCTGCTCCGCTTCCTTCTTGTGGAGTTTGAAGATGTTCGTTCCCGTCTCGATACCGCTCATTTTGATTATCTGGTTTTTCTTCAGGATCTGAGCCCCTTCGACATCGATCTGCTTTATATCGAAATATGACGACATCAGGAAGCATACCGCGGCGACGATGACTCCGACGACAACAAGCAATCTGATGAAATAATGCTTTTTCTTTCTCTTCTTTTTCTTCTTTTGCGGTTGTTCCTCTTCCTCACCGGCATGTTCTTCTTCATATTCCTCGATAGGATCTTCATCGACATGCCCGGAAAGATATGCCCTTATCTCATCGCCGTACTGCTCGTAGAAATTCTGCGTATTGACGATGTCATCTTCTTCGTCATTGTCTTCTTCGGATCCTGCAGTTTCTTCGTCAGTTTCTTCGTCCGATCCGGCTTCTTCGTCCTCAGCCTCATCGTCGGTCTCGCCATCAGTTTCCTCACCAGCTTCATCATCGGCTTCTTCTGCTTCTTCGGCTTCTTCGGCATCGATGCCGGCCCCATACTCATCATCCTCGCCCGCCTCTTCGATCACAGCGTCCAGCCACTCTCCTTCGGCTTCGTCGCCTTCGTCTCCGGGCTCGTAAAGATAAGAAAGATCGGACGCGGAAACATCCTGCTCCGTTTCGATGATCTCATCTTCTTCGGGCAGGATCTCCTCTTCAGGGGCCTCAGCCGTTTCTATCGCCTCAGCCGCCTCGACTTCAGCTTCTTCAGTCTCAAAAGACTCTTCCGCTGTATTCTCTTCCGCTAAGATTTCCTTTTCTTCCATTTACTATGTCGCAGGCTATGTGATGATTCCGTAATATATGATGTCCGATGCATCCGTAGGCGCGCAGCGTGCAGTCTTCACCGCCATGTCTTCAAGGATCTCCGGATGACTCCTCAACTTCTCTATCTCTTCGAACAGTCTCTTGCCCGAAAGATCGTCTTCCTTCAGGAGCACTGCACCGCCCTTGTCCGATATCGTCCTTGCGTTGAACGTCTGATGGTCTCCGGTGACGTTCGGCGACGGTATCAGTATCGACGGAACTCCGCATACCGCTATCTCAGATACGGACAGAGCTCCGCTCCTCGATATGACCAGATCACATGCAGAAAGGTAGTCCTGCATGTCCTGGATGTACTCAAGGAGATGGATATTGTCCTCCAAGGCTATCTCGTTGTCCTCGAGTTCTGTTTTTATCGGTTCATAGTAAGCCTTACCGGTCGCGAAGTACAGCTGCACCTCATCGATCCCGTTGTAACTCTTTATCACATCCAGCATGGCCTTGTTGATACGGCCTGCCCCCTGGCTGCCGCCGAAAGCGAGAAGCATGAACTGTCCGTCCTCAAGACCGAGTTTCTTTCTCGACTCAGCTCTGTCCGCCATGAAGAATTCATGACGTACAGGGTTGCCCGTCACGATGTGCTTCCTCGGCTGCTTGAAGTAAGCGCCCCCTTCAGCGAACCCGAGAAAGACCTTCTTTACGCTCTTTTCGAGCATCTTGTTCGTAACGCCCGGGAAGGCGTTCTGCTCGTGTATGAAGCAGGGTATCCCCATCGATGAGGCGACTTTGACGACAGGACCCGACGCGTATCCGCCTGTTCCGATGACGATGTCCGGTCCGAATTCCTCTATGATGGTCTTCGCTTCTTTCTTGCCTTTATTGTAATCCCTGAACACCTTGATGTTGTTCAGCGGATGCTTTCTGTCTATTCCTCTGACCGTCACGAACCTGATCGGATAGCCGGCCTTCGGTACCAGATCTTTTTCCAGTCCGTGTGTAGTTCCAACGAAGAGTATCTCACTATCATGGGTCCTTTCCATGATCTTGTCAGCGATCGCGATCGCGGGATAGATGTGACCTCCGGTCCCGCCGCCGGTCATAATTACTCTCATCTCGTTCTCATCTCCTCTTTCGGTATATCCGTCCTTCTTCTGTGCCTTGAGATATTCAGCAGCACTCCCATCGAGAACATGAATATCCAAAGCGCGTTGCCGCCGTAACTGATGAAGGGCAGCGTGACTCCCGTCGCAGGCATCGATGATGTAACGACGGCTATATTCAGCATTACCTGGATGGCTATCATCGCGGTGATCCCGGAAGCGAGGAGCATCCCGAACCTGTCGGGCGCATCCATGGCGACCTTTATACCGCGCCATACCAGCAGCATGTAAGCAAGCATCAACAGTATCATCCCGACAAAGCCGAGTTCTTCACCTATTATAGCAAGTATGAAGTCGTTCTGCGGCTCAGGCAGATATAGATTCTTCTGAACG
>CAMKAM010000003.1 GCA_946410475.1 uncultured Bacillota bacterium | reverse complement strand
CAGGGGCGACACGATAGCCCTCGCCGGCAGCACGGGAGCTTCGACCGGAGTGCACTGCCACTTCGAAGTAAGGGTGAACGGCAGCCCGGTCAATCCGAGGAATTACCTGTAGATCTTTGCCGGATCTATCAGATGAAACAGGAAAGAATGAAAGAGATAAATGAGATAGTAAGGCAGATCCTCAAGGCCAGAGGGATCGTCTCTGATGAGGATATAGCGGAATACATGTCTGTCCGTCCGCAGAGGACATATGATCCTTTTCTGATGAAGGGAATGGAAGAGGCTGTCAGCATAATAGCGGACGCGGCTGAAAAGAAACAGCGTGTATGCATCTATGGCGATTACGATTGTGACGGCGTTACATCCGTCACATTGCTTTTGTACGCCTTTTCGAAGTTCATGGACGAAGAACGTATCTCATATTTCATCCCGTCCAGATTCAAAGACGGATACGGTCTGAACAGGAAGGCCGTGAAGGAGATAGCGGACATGGGCACCGACCTTCTTATCACTGTAGACTGCGGATGCTCATCTGTGGACGAGGTCGCGTATGCAAAAGAACTGGGCATGGAGGTCATAGTAACGGACCATCACATCGTGCCGGCGGAAAGACCGGATTGCGTGATGCTCGATCCGAAGCAGGAGGGATGCGGATACCCTTACAAGGGACTTGCAGGATGCGGCGTGGCTTACAAGCTCGTCCAGGCTCTGCAGCGCACCCTCGGTCTTGAACGGTCGGTCGTAGCAGACACGCTCGATATCGTCGGGATAGCGACGATAGGAGACATTGTGCCGCTTACGGACGAGAACAGGACTCTCGCCAAATACGGAATAGACAGGATCAGGAACACGAAGAGACCGGGACTCAAGGCCCTTCTTGGAGCCATATCGATAGACCGCAGGACGATCGGGTCTACCGGAGTCGCGTTCGGGATAGTTCCGAACATCAACGCGAACGGCAGGATGAAGAGCGCCGATCTGGGTGTCAGGCTGCTTTCATGTCAGGACGAAAAGGAGGCTTTCAGCCTCGCGCGCGAAACGGCGTCGAACAACGCGATGAGAAAGAAGCTCCAGGACGATGCATTCAAAGAATGCATGGAACTGGCCGGGGAGCAATGTCCGGACAGTCTGTTTCCCATAGTCCGTGCCGACGTGCATGAGGGAGTCGCCGGGATAGTCGCGGGGAAACTTAAGGAAGAGCTCGCGAGACCGTCTGTTATCGTCACGGGAGAAGGCGGCAGGCTGAAAGGGACGGGAAGGAGCGTGGAAGGCATAGACCTGCACGCCGTCCTCAGCAAGTGTTCGGACCTGTTCGAAAAGTTCGGCGGTCATCAGGGGGCATGCGGTTTCTCGATGGACGAGGCAGGCTTGGAGGAACTAAGACGCCGCGCGGAAGCGGAGACCGCAAAGATAGTGGAAAAAGATCCCGACGTCATATCCGGAAGGATCAGATATGACATGGAGATAGATGCAGGGGACATCACGCTCGAGCTCGCGGACGAGCTGGCGATGATGGAACCATTCGGGAAAGATAACGAACAGCCGGTGTTCATGGTCCGCGGGGTCAGGGCCGGTGATGGAAGGCTGATAGGTAACGGGACACATATCAGATTCAGCATAGGCGAATATCCATGCAGCATAGGCTGCATATGCTTCGGCAAGGCGGAAGAGTACAAGGATATGATATTCGGCAGGGAAATGATAGACGTTGTCGGAACGATAGAGATCAACGAGTGGAACGGACGCAGGAGCGTCCAGATGAATGTGAAGAGCATAGGGGAGAGCGCAGTCAGATGAAGATTCAGAAAAGAGGATTCATAGCAGTGATGCTTGCGGTGTTCGTGGCAGGATGTCTTATCGGAACAGGGATAGGCAGACTGACAGACGACGGGGCCGGCAAGGTGGCCATATCGAAGAGCGAATACAAAGAGATCAAAAGATACAAGGACAAATATGAGAAGGTCGACGAGCTTTGGGGCCATATCGAAAAGGAAGCTTACAGCCTGCCGAAAGACGAAGACCTGATCAACGGTATTTGTGACGGCATCATGGCCGGAACGGGAGACAAGTATTCGTCATATATGACGAAGGAAGAGTACGAGCAGTACGAGACATCCCTTTCCGGATCGTTCGAAGGTGTAGGCATATATTTCAGCGCGGACGATGACGGGAATTTCGTTATCGCAGGCACGGCACCTGATTCTCCCGCGGAGAAGGCAGGGATCAAGGAAGGCGACATCATAAAGCTGGTCGATGGAAAAGAGTATGACGATGCTGACAAGGCTGCTGCGGCGATCAGAGGCAAGAAAGGCACCAAAGTCAAACTGACCATAGCCAGGGGCGACAGTGAAAAGGTGTACGAACTCACCAGAGACAAGATCGTCAACGAGACAGTCGAGAGCAAGATGCTGGACGGCGGCATCGGATATATCAAGCTGACCGAGTTTGATGACAATACCGATGAGGACTTCAAAACGGCACTTGATGAGATAGAGAAGAAAGGGGCGAAGGGTTTCATACTCGACCTCAGGAACAACGGGGGCGGCCTTGTAGACAGCAGTGCGAACATAGCTGACGAGCTCCTCGGCAAGGGCGTCATCACATACATGGAAGACCGTTCGGGACATAAGGAGTATTTCAAGAGCGACGAGGCGAAAACGAGGCTTCCTTACGTCATCCTCGTCAATGGATATTCCGCGAGCGCATCAGAGATACTTACGGCCGCTGTCAAGGATAACGGACAGGGAAAGATCGTAGGAACTAAGACATATGGAAAAGGCGTAGTGCAGATAACCCAGAAACTCAGTGACGGCTCCGCTTACAAACTGACAGTCATGCAGTATTTCTCGCCGAACGGCAATGTCATCAACGAGAAAGGCATCACTCCCGACTACAAAGTCAAGGGGAGCAAAAAGCAGCTTGAAAAAGCAAAAGAGTTGCTGAAGTAGCGGCGCGATGCTATAATCATACTGTAAAGCGTTAAAGCGAAAGGAGACATTGTCATGGCATACAGTTCCAAATTCAAAACAAAAGAGACAGAGGGACTTTTCGAAGCGGTCCTGTCGCTCGAAAACAAGGAAGAATGCTACAGATTTTTTGAAGATCTATGCACTATCAATGAGATCCAGGCGATGGCTCAGAGACTTCAGGTCGCAAAGCTTTTAAAAGAGAAAAAGACATATACTGAGATAGAGAACAGGACGAAAGCTTCGACAGCAACTATCAGCCGTATCAACAAATGCCTGAACTACGGTGCGGACGGATACAACCGCATCCTGGCGAAGCTGGAAAAATAGAGATGGACCTGTTCCTGTGTGAGAGGAAAGGGCGGCCTACGGACGAACTGATCCGGCTCTGCCTTGACAGTTATGATCCGGAAGGTCTGGGTGATGCACGCATAGAACGGAGCGAGAAAGGGAAACCCTATCTCGCCGGTGATTTCGGCGTGCATTTTTCTGTTAGTCACAGCGGCAGTTACTGGTCGTGTCTTGTAGCCGGAAGTGAATGCGGACTGGACATACAGATCATGAAGGAGGTCGATGAAGTGGCTCTGGCAGAGAGGTTCTTTACCGATCCCGAAAAAGAATATGTTAGGAAGAACGGCAGGGAAGGTTTCTATGACATCTGGGTCAGGAAGGAAGCCGCGGCGAAATGCCTGGCGACGAGCCTGATGAGTGTGATATCAAAGATATCTGTCGCTGATGAAGACGGGCTGCTGAGCGAGGCGGAGGCTTGCGGACGGAGGCTGAGATTCAGTTCCGTCAACATGCCGGCATGCGGCGGATGCGATCTTTCTGCCACGATGAAATGCGCCGTGTGTACGGACGCGGATAATACGGAGAATATATCAGGATGGGTATGGATATAAGGGACGTGGCATACAGGTATCTCGCGCCAAGGCCCAGGACCGAAAAAGAGGTCAGAAAACGCCTTGCGGACAGAGGGTTCGGCAAGGAAGATATAGAACCGGTGATAGCCGAACTGAAAGAGGGACGGTACATCGATGATGCTGCTTACGGATGCAGCTATCTCATCTATGCTTTCAGAAAAGAGAGATCTCTTTCGAGGGCGAGGTACGAGATGAAGGAGAAAGGACTGTCTCCTGAAGACATCCAGCAGGCGATATTCGACTACGAAGACGAGTTCGACGTCGATCTGGAGAAGGAAGAGGAAAAGAGGGCTCTGGCTGCTTCTGAAAAATTCATCAGGAATAAGGGCTCGGGCAAAAGGCAGATCGCCGCGCTTGGCAGGAGGCTGAACGGTCTCGGATACAGCACGGGGATCATATACAGGATGATGGATAGATTCAGGAGCGCCGAAGACGACGAGGAGGCCATGTATGAGTGATGTGAAAAGCGGACGCCACGCAAGGACTGACCTTCTGATCGGTGAAGAGGCGAGGAAGACCCTTTCGGAAAAGCACGTTGCCCTGTTCGGTCTGGGCGGCGTCGGCGGCGCGGTGCTAGAGGCCCTCGCGAGAGCGGGAGTAGGAAAACTGACCATCGTAGATAACGACACGGTGGATGAGAGCAACCTCAATCGTCAGTTCATAGCAACTGAGGGTAATATTGGAGAGCAGAAAACAAAGGCTGCCGCCGAAAGGATAAGGTCGATAGACAGCAGCATCGAGATCATCGAGAGAAACGAATTCTTCCTGCCGGAGACTGCGGGCGGTTTCGATTTTTCAGAGTACGACTATGTCGTCGATGCTGTCGATACGGTCGCTGCGAAGCTGTGTCTGATAGAGAGTGCAAAGAAGGCAGACGTGCCTGTGATATCGGCAATGGGAACGGGGAACAAACTCCACCCCGAACTCTTTGAGGTGAGCGATATAGAGAAGACCGAGGTCTGTCCGCTTGCGAAGGCGGTCAGGACGCAGCTGAGAAAGCGCGGGATCAGGGGAGTCAAAGTGGTTTATTCAAAGGAAAAACCTGTCATATCAGAGAAGACGGTCGGGAGCATATCGTTCGTCCCGCCGGTCTGCGGTATGATAATGGCAGGTGAAGTGATAAGGGACCTTATATCATGAACAGTACCGTGATGATGATAATTACAGCGGCTGTATTGATAGTCGTGGTCATAGCGGCGCTGATACTGATGAAGCGCCAGGCGGCAAGCGCTGAGATGGAGAGAAGGCTCCTCGCGGAAAGGGAGAACGCCCGTCTGCGCGAGGAGGCCCGGCGGACGGACCAGATGATAGAGACGCTCAGGATGATGAGCGACGTGCAGGACAAGAGGCTCGACGACCTGCAGACGGAACTGAACAGGATGGCTCTGGAGAATGAGATCAAACTGGACAACATCAGGACGACGCTCGAGACGAGACTGAACTCGATGCAGAATGACAATAACGAGCAGCTCGAAAAGATGAGGGATACTGTGGATGAAAAGCTGCAGAAGACTCTCGAGGAGAGACTGGCCAAGTCATTCAGCCTGGTGAACGACCAGCTCGAGAAGGTGACTAAGGGATTCGGAGAGATGAACGCTCTCGCATCGAACGTCGGTGACCTAAAGAAGGTGCTGTCAAACGTGAAGACGAGGGGAAATCTCGGAGAACTCCAGCTCGGGTCGATACTCCGCGAGATACTGGCTCCGGAACAGTTCGATGAGAACGTGGAGACACGAAAAGGAAGCGGAGAGAGAGTCGAGTTCGCTGTGAGGCTGCCGGGCGACGGGGACAGCGTGGTGTATCTGCCGATAGACGCGAAGTTCCCGGCTGACACATATGCCGCCCTTGTGGATGCTTACGAGAGAGGCGACAGGAACGACGTCGACAGGGCGAAGAAGGCCTTAAGAGCAGTCCTGCGCAAGGAAGCTAAGGATATACGGGAAAAGTACATCGATCCGCCTGCGACCACGGATTTTGCGGTTATGTTCCTTCCGGTGGAAGGTCTCTACGCCGAAGCTGTGAGGATAGGCATGGTCGAGGAGCTGCAGCAGAACGAGTTCAAGGTGAACCTCGCAGGACCGACGACTATGGCGGCTCTTCTGAACAGCCTGCAGATGGGATTCAGGACGCTTGCGATACAAAAGCATTCTAGCGAGGTCTGGGATACCCTTGCGGGTGTAAAGACGGAGTTCGCGAAGTTCGCAGGCGCTCTGGAAAAGGTGCAGACGAAGCTCGGACAGGCGAGCAGCGACCTTACGGACCTCGTGGGTGTGCGTACGAGACAGATCAACAGAAAGCTCAAAGACGTCGAGACGCTCGACGGATATGACAGCGACCTGTTCCTTCCGGACGCCGATGATGTGATGACAGAAGAATAACGATATGAGCATTTATATTATAGGAGATCCACATCTTTCATTCAGTCCGCTCGTCGACAAACCGATGGACGTATTCGGCGACGAGTGGAAAGACCATGCGTCCAGGCTGAAAGAAGCCTGGGAGTCTGTTGTGATGCCTGAAGATACAGTGATCGTTGCCGGAGATATCTCGTGGGGCCTGCGCCTCGCGGAAGCCATGCCGGATCTCGAATGGATATCGTCCCTGCCCGGCAGGAAGGTGATGATAAAGGGAAATCACGATCTGTGGTGGGCAGGCATAGGAAGACTGAATGAACTTTTCGATGATATGTATTTCCTGCAGAACGAGTGCTATGAAGCAGAGGGTTTATATATCTGCGGATCGAGAGGATGGACCTGCCCGGGAAGCGATGACTTCACGGAAGCTGACAGAAAGATATATGACAGAGAGGTCCTCCGCCTGGGATACTCGCTCGAAGCGGCGAGAAAAAAGGGCGGCCCGGATGCGAAGATCATCGGTGTGACGCACTATCCGCCGACGAACGAGAAAAAGCAGCCGTCCGGCTTCACCGATCTCTTCAGTGAGTACGGAGTAAGGCAGGCCTTTTATGGTCATCTCCACGGACGGACGAATTACAAAAGAGGGATCAGCGGCAATCTCAACGGGACTGAGTACAAACTGATATCAGGCGACTCGATCGGATTCGTGCCGCAGAAGATAGAACTGTAGCAGTTGATAAAGCGATAGGAAAGAAGGCACAGGACATGGATATCTGCGAAGTGATAAAGGTCAAGAGAGACGGCGGCAAACTGTCCGAAGAAGAGATAAAATGGTTCGTTGCCGCATCGACAGCGCACGAGATAGCCGACTATCAGATCTCTGCGATGTTGATGGCTATGTATATCAACGGTCTGGACGACGAGGAGACGGCGCAGCTGACGAAGGCTATGAGAGACTCGGGAGAGAAGCCGGATCTTTCATCGATACCGGGAGTAAAGGTGGACAAACACAGCACCGGAGGAGTCGGTGACAAGACGACGCTTTCTGCGTGCCCTCTGGCTGCTGCCTGCGGAGTCAAGGTCGCGAAGATGAGCGGAAGAGGGCTGGGCTTCACCGGAGGAACGGTGGACAAGCTCTCCGCCATACCGGGATATGTGACCGCTCTTTCGGAGGAGGATTTTTTCAGCTGCGTAAAGGAGAGAGGGATATCGGTAGTGAGCCAGACAAAGGACATAGCGGCTGCCGACAAGATATTCTATGCTCTGAGGGACGTCACGGCGACTGTCGATAACATACCGCTGATAAGCGCGAGCATCATGAGCAAAAAGCTTGCTTTGGGATCCGACGCCATCCTTCTGGATGTGAAATGCGGAGAGGCTGCTTTCATGAACGATATAGAGGAAGCGAGGAAACTCGCGAAGACTATGACGAACATCGGGGCCGCCGCAGGCAAGAGGGTGACTGCGATGATCACCGCCATGGACCAGCCTTTGGGAAAGGCAGTGGGCAACGCGCTTGAAGTCAGGGAAGCGATAGACGTTCTGAAGGGGAATGGTCCTGAAGATATAACGGAACTCTCAGTCGCGCTGGCGGGAATGATGATATATCTTGCCGGTATAGCAGATGCCCCTGAAAAAGGAAAGGCAATGGCGAAGGCGGCGCTGGAAGACGGAAGCGGCCTTATGAAGCTGAGAGAGATGATAGAAGGACAGGGAGGAGATCCCGCTGTAACAGACGATCCTGACGGAGTGATGGGGACTGCGTCATTCAAAAAAGAACTGGTTTCCGAAAATGAAGGTTATGTAAACTACATCCGCGGAACCATAGTCGGAATGGCCTCTATGACAGCAGGAGCAGGCAGGAAAATGCTCGATGATGAGATAGATCTGCTTGCCGGCATAACGCTGAACAAGAAGGTCGGAGATCATGTCGAAGTCGGAGAAACGCTGTGTACGGTATGGTCGGGCGATGAGAGAAAACTCTCGGAAGCATTGGAAACAGTGCGTGAAGCTTTTGTGATAGACAGTACTGAACCCGAAAATAATCCGCTGATTCTTGATATAGTGACATCAGATATGCAGTGACCCAACATGTAGTTGATTTATATGGGAAACGGCTTGATTGCAACGTTTTTTAGAGGTTCACATAATCTTCACACACGTCTATTCCTGTTGACTTAAGCAAAAACGGTGATTATAATTTGAATCACCTGGTCCACCCGAAGGGCTTTTTGATGCGTTTCGGCATGGACCTTTTTCATTAGGTCTCCGTAGTGGAGAAACGGAGACCCGGAAGATATGGAGTATTCGGATGATCTGTAAGTGAGGTTTTATATGAGTAGTAAAGCTAATGAGATCCGTTTTTCAAAAGGTATATTCGTATTGCTGCTGGCACTGATCGTAACGGCTGCGTTTTTAGCGGCGCCTGTTTTTTCAGATAATGGGTCCGCTCAGGCAGACAGCTATAAGTACAAGCTGAAGGTCAAGGCGGACGTTTTGAATGTCAGAGCGAAGGCTTCCGCTTCCGCTTCGAAGCTGGGACAGCTGAAGAAAGGGAAGCAGATCACGGCTTACAAGATCGTGAAAGACAAAAGCGGCACGAAGTGGTACAGATTCAAGTATCGCGGCAGGAAGGCGTACATAATGGCCGAGCATGCGAAGCAGCTCTATATGACACAGAAATACAAACCTAAGAAGAAGGCTTATGTAAATGCAGGAACGCTGAACGTAAGAGCGAAAGCTTCGACGAAGGGAAAGAAGCTGGGCACTCTGAATCAGAATAAAGTCATTTATCTCAAGGGAAAATCAGTAACGAAGGGCGGAAGCGTATGGTACAGGTTCTCTTACAAGAAAAAGAACGCTTATGTTTCGGCTGACTTCATAAAGTTCGGATCGGTACCGAAGGCGAAGAAGAAGGCTGCACCGAGCACATCATCGTCAAATAGTTTTGAAGAGTTCCTTACGAGCCAGGGATTCCCGGCAAGCTACAAACCGTATCTGAGAGCTTTGCATAAGGAACACCCCAGATGGGTCTTCTATGCACGCCATACAGGATACAGCTGGGACGCCTTGAATATCAGAGCAAGAAGAGTCGGCGTCAACCTCATCGACAGCTCTGTTACAAAATCGTGGAGATCGAAGTCATCGAGCGTATATGATAAGAAGACGAAGACATGGAAGACGTTCGACGGCGGAAGATGGTATCAGGCTAAGGATTCTGTCATAGCTTACTACCTCGACCCGAGGAACTTCCTGAAAGAGCGCTCGGTATTCCAGTTCATGGGTCACGGATTCGACGCTTCGTCGCAGAACGTAGCGACGGTCGGAAGTATCACGTCATACCCGGGCTACTGCTTCATGGATACGGACTCGTACAAGAAGACTCTCTATAAAGCAGGCAAGGCGGCAGGTGTCAACCCGAACGTCCTGACAGCGATGATAGTCGAAGAACAAGGATGGCGCGGCGGAAGCGCGCTGATATCCGGCACATGTTCGAAGAGGCCCGGATACTACAACTTCTTCAATATAGGGGCTTACTGCGGATTCCCGTACTCCTCCGACAAGGTAGCGCGCGGACTCTGGTATGCAGCAGGCTGCCCGGTAGGAAAGATCGTAACGGCTAAATCGTACGGCCGTCCGTGGGATTCGAAGTACAAGGCTATAAAGGGCGGAGCTCTGTTCTATAAAGCCGAGTACATGGAGAATAACCAGTCGACATATTACACTAAGAAGTTCAACGTAATGAACGGATCCGGAAGAGTTGCGACTCATGAGTATATGACGAATGTTATGGGAGCCGAGGAAGAGGCAGTCCTCCTCTCGCTGGCTTACAGGAACAACTCGAATTATCCGATCAAGTTCTACATTCCGGTATACACGGATATGCCGTCGTCACCGTGCGCGAAACCGGCAAGCTGATGAAATACTATTTCATCATCAACCCGGCTGCAGGGCAGGGCGGCGCTGCTGAGATGAAGCAGCGGATATATGAAACAGCAAAAGCAAAGAGCATCGATTTCGGCATTTACACGAGCAAAGCGCCGGGCGATGCTCTTGTGTTCTCAAAACTCGTCTGCGAAAGGCCGGGGCAGAAAACGATATTCGCCTGCGGAGGAGACGGGACGCTCTGCGAGGTCGTGAACGGCGTCATGCAGGCAGAGGCGGAGAACGGTGACTGCGGAGCAGCGGTCGGCTGCATACCGTGCGGTACAGGAAACGACTTCGTGAGGAATTTCCCTGAAGCCGGTGATTTCACAGATATAGGGGCCCAGATAAGCGGCAGCGTGAAAAGGTGCGATCTGATCCGCTACGAGGCGGAAGCGCCGGAAGGCGGAACTGCAGGAAGCGGCTACTGCATCAATATGTTCAATATCGGATTCGACGCGAACGTCGTCGATATGACGGGAAGCATGAAGAAACTGCCTCTGGTCTCGGGACCTTTCGCTTACATCCTGAGCGCCGGGGCGATGCTGATCAGGAAGAAGGGAGCTGACCTCAGGGTGCTGTTCGACGACGGCGAGGTCTTTGACGGCAAGCTCTTTATGATAGCGGCGGCGAACGGATGCTACTGCGGAGGCGGAGTGAAGGGGATCGCAAAGGCTGAGGTCGACGACGGTCTGATGGACGTCAGCCTCGTAAAGTATGTGTCAAGGAAAGATTTCATCAAGCTGTTCCCGCTGTACAAGGAGGGCACGCATCTCGAGGACGAGAGGGCTGCCAAACTGGTGATATACAAGCATTCAAAAAGTCTCACCATAGAGCCGAACGGCGGGAAGATGAGACTGTGCGCTGACGGTGAGATGATGACGACCGGCGCGGTCAGATTCTGGATCTGTGAGCAAGCGCTGGACTTTGTGTTGCCGGAAGCCTGACCTCGGCAAGGATCGAAGCGATCATGACTACCGCTATGCCTGCCGTCTGCAGAGCGGTCATGTCTTCGGAGAGTATGACCGATGCCAGAACGATGGCTGATACCGGCTCTATGTAGCCGAGTATCGAGACTGTCTGCACGGGGATCTGCATGAAGTTCGAGAAATACAGGAAGCAGCCTATCCCTGTGTTGACGACGCCCAGGACGATGAGCCACGCGGCGTCGGAGAGCGTTGCGGGGAGACTGACACCGCCGTAGAGGGCGAAGCAGCAGACCGCTGCGGAAGCGAACGCAGAACCGAGCTGGAACACTGAATTGACTATTCCGCTGACAGCGGATTTTTTGTTGAGCACGAGCATGACGACGAATGAGACCGCGGACATCGCCGCGCAGAAAGTCCCATGGAAATTGAAGCTTCCGGCCACGCTTTCGATGTTGATGAGAAGCATCCCGAGGACTACGGCTGAGAAACAGGCGATCTTCTTTCCGGTCAGTTTCTCACCGAAGATGAACGGGGAGAGCATAATGAGCGCTATCGGCGCCGTATAATAGATGACAGTGGAGATGCCGACGCCGATAGACGCAAAGGCTTCATAAAGGAACATCCAGCTGACTCCCATACAGACGCCCGATCCGATGACCAGGGCAAGTTTTTTCTTTTCGGAGGGGATCATGACAGAACTGTCTGCCTTCCCGGAGCGGAGGCTCTTCTTCCTGACGGCGATGAAAAGCGCGGTAAGCGCCAAAGCGCCGATCATCGTCCTGAAGAAAACGATCTCATAGCTGTTCATGGATATCATTCCGGCGATTATACCGTTCGATCCGAACAGGAAAAGCGCTGCGATGAATTTCAGATATGTGTTCCTCATTTCTAATTCCTTATTCCTTATTCCGTATTTGTTCCAACCACTGTTCACATTTCATCTTGTCTCGAATTTAGCATATGATATAATATCTGAAAAGCGAATATATCGCATATGTAGTATGCGAAAAACAGATAAATAGATCCGGTCGAAGGAGGGACTATGGCTGAGGGAAGTATAACGAAATACAGGGCGTTCATAACGGTGTGCGAGACGGGCAGCTTTTCGAAGGCTGCAGAGATGATGGCTTACTCGCAGTCAGGCATAAGCCGCATGGTCAAAGACCTCGAAGCCGAGTGGGGGATATCGCTTCTCGAAAGGGGGAAGACGGGCGTCAGTCTGACTCCGGACGGAGAGAGACTGCTGCCTTTCGTGCGCGATATCTGCAGAGGCAGCGAGCGCCTCGAAGGGCAGGTCGATATGATCAACGGGCTGGAGACCGGTCTCGTCAGGATAGGTACCATCACGAGCGTTTCGCAGAATGTCCTCCCGGGGATATTGAAAGCTTTTCTGGCGGCTTACCCGAATATAGAGTTCGAGCTGATACTCGGCGAGTACGATCTTGTCAGCGAAGCGGTAAGGACCGGGCGCGCGGATATGGGTTTCCTGAACATCCCTGCGGGGAGCGGGATAGACGCGGAGCCGTTCTTCACAGACGAGTACAAGGTCGTCCTCCCGAAAGGGCATCCGCTTGCGGATCTGGACGCGGTGCCTCTCGAGATGATGAAGGACTATCCGTTCATCGAACTGATGAAGGACGGAAGGAACGAGACTCCGGAAGTTTTCGGAGGAAAAAGACCCGATCTGGATACGAGGTTCTCAACGTGGGACGACTACGCGATAATGGCTATGGTCGAGAACGGCCTTGGCATAAGCATCCTGCCCGGACTGGTGCTCGATCACTGTCCGTATGATATAATAACGAAGAGCCTCGCCGAGCCGAAGATGAGGACGATAGGTATAGCGACGAAAAGCGGCGAGAGCCCGTCGGTCGCAGTCGAGAGGTTCATCGGCTTCGTGAGGGCGCATGCCGCGCAGGAAGGCGGCGTGTGATCAGACTTGAGAGGACAACGATATGGCAAAAAAACATAGAAACGATCAGAACGGATACCGGCAGAACGGACACCAAGGCAGCGCGAAGAAGATAGTCTCGCTCGTGATCGTGCTGCTCGTCGCTCTCGGATTCGGAGCGCACGATCAGATCACAGATCTGCTTCCTAGCGATGTGGAGGATGTCGCGGTCGAGACGAGGGACATCGGTGAGATTGCCGAAGCCGTCCCGGAGTTCGACGACGACCCGTACGTCACGGTCAATGGCAACGAACCTTTCTTTACAGACGAGGAGATCAAGGAGTCCGAAGAGCGTGGGTCGTTCGAGGAGTATTCGAAGCTCGACAGATACGGAAGGCCGGGAGTATGCGTCGCGAACGTCGGCGAAGACCTGATGCCGACAGGCGAGAGGGAGTCTATCAGAGACATAAGGCCGCCCGGCTGGCACACGGTGTTCTACGATGACGTGGTGCCGGGTGAGAATGCTTATAACCGGTGCCACCTGATAGCTTACTGCCTTACCGGCGAGAACGCGAACCGCAGGAACCTGATCACGGGAACGAGGTTCCTCAACGTCGAGGGGATGCTGCCGTTCGAGGAGGAAGCCGCCAGATATGTAGAGCGTACCGGTCATCACATCCTGTACCAGGTGACGCCGATCTATAACGGCAGGGATCTCGTTGCGGAGGGCGTGCTGATGGAGGCGCAGTCGATCGAGGACGACAAGATAAGCTGGTGCGTTTACTGCTACAACGAGCAGCCGGGGCTGGTCATCGATCACAGGACCGGCGCTGCGAAGCACGAGTAAGCAGAAAAATAATGGTTGCGGAGCGAGGCGATTTCGGTTATACTAATCCTTGCGCATGGAGAAGTATCGAAGTGGTCATAACGAGCCGCACTCGAAATGCGGTGTACCGCAAGGTACCGTGGGTTCGAATCCCACCTTCTCCGCCAAAACAATCCGCCCGACGATTCGCGAAGCGAGAGTCGCAGGCGGATTTTTCGCTAGGGACGTCCGCGATTGCCGACCGGCGGGTGTTGTTTTATTTCATCATCGGATATATAATCCATTTTTGAAATGACATCATAGGATCGGAAAGGTGGACGTGTTGAAGAAAGTAGTATTGTTCGTATGCCTGACAGCATTTCTGTTCGGCACCATGGAAGTCGCATTGAAAATAGGTGGCGCGGAGCTCGATTCGCTCCAGCTCACATTTTTACGTTTCCTTATCGGAGCGATCATGCTGCTGCCGTTCGCCATCCACGAAAGACGCGGCAGGGGGCTGCCTTCCGCAAAGGATATGGCGTGGATATTCCTGACGGGGACTATGGGCCTGCCGGTCAGCATGGTGTGCTTCCAGATCGGAGTCGAGAACTGCAATGCCGCAACGGCGGCGAGCCTCATCTGCATGAACCCTCTGTTCACGATGGTGATCGCACACATATTCACATCTGAAAAGATGAACAGAAGAAAGACGCTTGCGTTCTTCATCGGACTTGCGGCGATGATCCTCATGATAAGACCGTGGGACATCCAGGACGGGAACACGATCAAAGGGATAGTGTCTATGATCGTTGCCGCGATCACCTTTGCTGCTTACACCGTGATGGGCAGACAGAGCATCGAGCGCGTCGGCACGTTCTGCCAGACCTGCCTCGGGTTCTTCATGGGATGTGCTGTCCTGCTTGTCGAGATCCTGGTCATGAGAAGACCGCTTCTTGAAGGGGTAAGCGAAAACATACTCGTCGTCCTTTTCGTCGGCATTTTCGTCACGGGACTCGGATACGCATTCTATTTCCTCGCGATCCGTTACTCGGACGCATCGACGGGATCGATCGCATTTTTCATCAAGCCTGCTATCGCCCCGGTGCTTGCAGTCCTGATACTGGGCGAGAGCGTGTACTGGAACACGATAATAGGGATCGCGATGCTGATCACCGCATCGTTCATCACACTCGGAAAGAAAGAGAAAGAAGTGACCGGAATTGAGTAAGCTCACTAAAGAACAGCTGAAAGAACGTTTTTCAGTATGCACATTCGAAGTCGATACGCTCGGCTGTGAGATAGAATCGGCCGAGCCCGGACGCGCGAAAGTAAGCCTGAAGATCGATGACAGTCACAGAAACGGTCACGGAGAGGTCATGGGCGGCGTCATATATACTCTTGCCGATTTCGCATTCGCTGTTGCCGCGAACCTGGAAGAGTTCGGCACTGTGACGGCTGACAGCTCCATCAGTTTCTACAACAGAGTAAAAGGATCCGTATTGTACGCCGAAGCAGAATTCGTCCGCGACGGCGGCCGCCTGAGATTCTGCGAGACGAAGGTCACCGACGATGAGGGGACTTTCGTGGCCCGTGTGACCGCGACAGGATACCGCGCAGTTTAGCAGATCCGGATATGATCCGTTATGATCTGAACGGGAAGTCGAAAGAGAAAGTCAAAAAAAGTTTAAGAAAATGCAAAAAAGTACTTGCATTTTCTTTTTAGTTAGTGTAAATTAACCGTGGAGTTAGACAATGCTAACCGATTCGATCCAAACAAATATGATATCTTGACACGAAAACATCTGCTTCCCCAAAGCAGATGCTTTTGTTTGCTTAACTTTTGTCATAAAGCCGTCGATGGTATATGATTAGAGGGAAAAGGAGACAAGGTCCATATGCCTATATTGATACTGCAGATAATACTAATACTGACAGCGGCTGTCCTCGGTGCGGGGTACTACTTTTTCGATACCGTGATCCGTTCCGACAGCGTCTTCAGGAGGATGCGCGGCAAGGTGATATCGAGGGAGCCCGCCGACACTTCTTTTTATGATGAGATGCGTGAAGAGGGAAGGCTCGAGGACGTGTATATGCAGTCGGAGGACGGCCTCCTGCTCCATGGCATAAAAGTTGAGCGGGACCATGATGCCGAAGTAAGCGAAGAAGCTGCTGAAAGCGGCGCCGCCGTCAACAAGCAGTGGGCGGTGGTCTGCCACGGATACACTACCGATGCTTCCTCTATGGGAGAATACTCAAAGCTTTTCTATGACATGGGATTCAGCACTCTGTCGGTCGACCTCAGGGGCCACGGCGACAGCGCCGGCACATACAGAGGCATGGGCTGGCACGACAGCTTCGACGTGCTCGACTGGACGGACTGGCTGGCAGAGCATTACGGCGAGGACATCGGCGTTCTCCTGTTCGGCATATCCATGGGAGGGGCGACAGTGATGATGGCTTCCGGCCACGATCTGCCGAAGCAGGTCAGGTGCATAGTGGAAGACTGCGGATACACCTCGATAAAAGAAGAACTGAAATACCAGACGAAGAAGCGGTTCGGCATCCCGTCGTTCCCGCTCCTGAACGCGATGAGCCTCTGGACGAGGATCTTCTGCGGATACAGCATCAGAAAAGACGGCAACGCGGTGCGCCAGGTGAGGGATTCTTCCGTGCCGATACTCTTCATACATGGGGAAGCCGATGATTTCGTGCCGTATAAAATGCACAAAAAGTTGTACAAATCTGCCGGTGCGGAAAAGGATTCATACACGGTGGAAAACGCCGGCCATTGTCAGTCGAAAAAAACCGATGAAAATGGGTATTTTGAAGCGGTTTCACGATTTGTGAAACAGTATTTTAGTGTTGCGGGAGAACGGTATTCGTGATATCATTTTCCCAGTGTATCACTGATGGATAGTAGAGCAAAAAAAGGAGCAGAAACGATGAAGGAAGAGATAAAAACTTTCAAAAGAGTCCTTGTCGCGAACAGAGGCGAGATCGCAACAAGGATCATCAGAGCTTGCAGAGAGCTCGGCATCAGGAGCGTCGCCATCTATTCGGAAGAGGATAAGAACGCAAGCTTCAGAACAAAAGCCGACGAATCGTATCAGATCGGCAAAGGCAAGTCGCCTGTAGACGCTTACCTTTCCATCCAGGAGATCGTCGACCTGGCTGTAGCCAAGGGCGTAGATGCGATCCACCCCGGATACGGACTCCTTTCGGAGAACCCGGACTTCGCACAGGCCTGCGCTGACGCCGGTATCGAGTTCATCGGACCGACAGCGGACATGATGCACAGCCTCGGTGACAAGATCCAGTCCAAGATCGTAGCCAAGAGCGTCAATGTCCAGACTATCCCGGGCGTTGAAGAGGCGATCAAATCAGAAGAAGAAGCCATTGAGTTCGCTGAGAAGGCGGGATATCCTGTAATGCTGAAGGCTGCTGCCGGCGGCGGCGGAAGAGGCATGAGGATCGTCAACACGCCGGAGAGACTCGTAGAAGAGTTCCACAGCGCTCAGAGCGAAGCCAAGAAGGCTTTCGGCATCGACGATATATTCATCGAGAAATACCTCGACAAACCGAAGCACATCGAAGTACAGGTCCTCGGAGACAAATACGGCAACATCGTACACCTCTACGAGAGAGACTGCTCTGTACAGAGAAGATATCAGAAGGTAATCGAGTTCACACCGTCGCTTTGCCTTACGGAAGAGCAGAGACAGGACATCTGCAATGATGCTCTGAAGATCGCTCATGCGGTAGACTACCGCGGAGCAGGTACGGTAGAGTTCCTCTTCGACAACGAAGGCAACCACTACTTCATCGAGATGAACCCGCGTATCCAGGTAGAGCACACAGTAACAGAGCTCGTAACTGACATCGACCTCGTTCAGGCTCAGATCATGATCGCTCAGGGTTACAGACTCGACTCACCGCAGCTCAACCTCAAGCAGGATGAGATCAAAACGAACGGATATGCTATCCAGTGCCGTATCACGACAGAGGACCCGCAGAACGGATTCGCACCGGACTACGGTACTATCGAAGTATATAGGAGCGCTGCCGGATTCGGTATCAGACTCGACGCAGGCAACTGCTACTCGGGCGCTGAGATCACACCGTACTACGACAGCCTGCTCGTCAAACTGACGGCTCACGCAAGAACGTTCGAAGATACAAGAAGAAAGGCGATCAGAGCCCTGAGAGAAACTCAGATCAAGGGTGTCAAAACGAACGCCAACTTCCTGATCAACGTACTGAACCACAAGACGTTCAAAGAAGGAAACTGCAACACAGGCTTCATCGGAGACAATCCGGAGCTGTTCAATATAGCACAGAAGAAGGACGAAGAGACCCGTATCCTCAAGTTCCTCGCTAACAAATACGTCAACGAGACAAGAGGAGAAAAACCGGAGTTCAACGTACCTGTATTCCCGAAGATCCCGCAGGAAGAGATCGCCAAGCTCAGAGGAACGAAGCAGATCCTCGATGAGAGAGGCCCTGAAGCTCTTTCGAAGTGGATCCTCGAGCAGAAGGGACTGCTCATGACGGATACTACGATGCGTGACGCTCAGCAGTCGCTGATGGCTACACGTGTTCGTACGGTAGACATGGAAAAGATCGCGCCGGGAGTCGCTTACTACGGCAGAGACCTCTTCTCACTCGAGATGTGGGGCGGAGCTACGTTCGACACATCGATCAGGTTCCTCGGCGAGGATCCGTGGGAGAGACTCGAAACGCTCAGAGCTAAGATCCCGAACATTCTGTTCCAGATGCTTCTCAGAGGAGCTAACGGCGTAGGATACAAGAACTATCCGGACAACGTCATCAGAAGATTCGTCAAGCAGTCGGCCAAGAGCGGCATCGACGTATTCAGGATCTTCGACTCGCTGAACTGGATCCAGGGCATGGAGGTCGCTCTCGACGAAGTCCTCAACCAGGGCAAGGTCGCTGAGGCATGCATCTGCTACACAGGCGACATCCTCGACCCGACAAAGACGAAGTACACTCTTGACTACTATGTCAAGATGGCTAAGGAGCTCGAGAAGAGAGGCGCTCACATCCTCGGCATCAAGGACATGTCCGGACTGCTGAGACCTGTAGCCGCAAGAGAGCTCATCACAGCTCTGAAGAACGAGCTTACTATACCGGTACATCTGCATACTCACGACACATCCGGAAACGGCGTCGCTACAGTAGCACTTGCTGCTATCGCGGACCTGGATATCGCGGACGCTGCTATCTCCAGCATGTCCGGCCTCACCAGCCAGCCGTCGCTGAACTCCATCGTCGCAGCATGCGAACACGCCCGCAGAGACACAGGACTCAACCTCGACGACCTGCAGGTTCTCTCGGATTACTGGGCTGACGTAAGACCGGTATACAACAAGTTCGAATCAGACTTCACAGCTTCGACAGCTGAGATATACAAATATGAACTTCCTGGCGGACAGTATTCGAACCTCAAGCCGCAGGTAGAGAGCTTCGGACTCGGTCACAAGTTCAAGGAAGTCAAAGACATGTACCGCGAGGTCAACCAGATGCTCGGCGACATCGTAAAGGTAACGCCGTCATCGAAGGCTGTAGGCGATATGGCCATCTTCATGGTACAGAACGGATTCACTCCGCAGAACATATATGAAAAGGCACAGGGAGTAGACTTCCCGGATTCGATCGTATCGTTCTTCGAAGGAATGATGGGACAGCCGGAAGGCGGCTTCCCGGAGAGACTCCAGAAGCTCGTCCTCAAGGACAAGAAGCCGATCACATGCAGACCGGGCGAACTGCTCGAGCCTGTAGACTTCGACGCAGTCAAAGAAAAACTGCAGAAGGAACACGGCCTTGAAGGTAACGAAAAAGAGTGCCTGTCATACGCTCTGTTCGAGAAGGTCTATGAGGACTACCTCGACAAACTCGAGAAGGACGGCGACTACCGCAAGATGGGTTCCGACATCTTCTTCCACGGACTTGCTGAAGGCGAGACATGCGAAGTCAAGATCGAAGAAGGAAAAGAGTGGGTCATCAAACTCCTCGAAGTCAAGGAGCACAACAATGACGGTACTGTCGACTGCGTATTCGAACTCAACGGCGCACGCATGGTCATCAACGTCAGAGACGAGAAGGCCGGAGTCATCGGATCAGAGAACATCATCCTGTACGCTGACGAAGGCGATGATACTCAGGTAGGCGCTAACATCTCCGGAACGATCGTCAAGCTGCTTGTAAGCAGAGGCCAGAAGGTCGAAGAAGGCGAGCCGATCGCGGTAATCGAAGCGATGAAGATGGAGACGAACATCCTCGCGACGATGAGCGGCGTAGTCGAAGAGCTCTGCGTCGAGGAAGGCGAGTCGGTAGACAGCGGTCAGCTGATCGCAAGGATCGCTGAGGCTGACGCTGAAGATGCTGAGTAATTAGAAAAAAACAAGGAGATGCCAATGAGAACAATGCTGACCGGAGCTAGCGTATTTTGCGGTAACGGATTCGTTTCCGCTGACGTAGTGACGGATGAAGGCAGGATAGTCGCCATTGGCCCCGACATAAAAGAAAAAGCCGAAAAAGTTATCCATTGCGATAACTTTTTCGTTATACCGGGGTTGATCGACGTCCATGTCCATTTCAGAGAGCCGGGTGCGGAGTACAAAGAGACGATACAGACGGGAGCGCTCGCGGCGGCGGCAGGCGGATATTCAGCCGTCCTTCCGATGCCGAACCTCACGCCCTCGCCGTACGATCTCGACGGACTTCGCCCGCAGCTTGCCGCTATAGAAAAACTCGGATCGTCCATAGGGGCGCACAGCAGGGTCATCCCGTACGGAAGGATCACTGACGGAAAGAAGGTCGCCAATCTCGAAGCTCTGGCGCCGTATGTGTGCGCCTTCTCCGATGACGGGGTCGGAGTGCAGGACGGTGCGCTGATGGAAGAAGCGATGAGGCGTGCGAAAGCGCTGGGAAAACTGATCGTTGCCCACAGCGAGGACACGAACTACGCGCCTGAAGATCCGAGAAGCGAATACATGCAGATAGTCCGCGACCTCGATCTCGCGCAGAAGACAGGGGCTTCATACCACGTATGCCACGTATCTTCGGCCGAGTCGATCCGCCTCATCAGAGAGGCGAAAAAGCAGGGCATAGACGTCACCTTCGAGACGGCCCCGCACTATCTGGTCTTTTCGAACGAGAATCTTCCTGACGACGGAAGATTCAAGATGAACCCGCCGATCAGGACGGCTGCCGACAGAGAGGCCCTTCTCGAAGCCGCGGCCGACGGCACTCTCGATATGATCGCTACAGACCACGCGCCGCACAGCGCCGAGGAAAAATCGAAGGGCTTCAAGGGAAGCCTCAACGGGATACTCGGTCTTGAGAGCGCCTTCCCGGTGATGTATACACAGCTCGTCGAAGGAGGCGTCATTGACGTCGCGAGACTGATAAAGCTGATGAGCACGGCTCCGGCGCAGAGGTTCGGCCTGCCGGGCGGAAGGATCGAAGCCGGCGCGGCAGCGGATCTGGCCGTCGTGGATCTCGAAGAGCAGTTCAGGATCGATCCTTCGGGCTGGAAGAGCAAGGGAAGGTCGACGCCGTTCGAGGGAATGGATGTCAGCGGCAGGATAATGCTTACGATGACAGAAGGAAAGATAGTATATGAAAGATGAATTATTCACGATAGAAAAAAACGATCTTCTATGTAAAGGCACATATCTGATGAGGCTCAAAGGAGACACCTCACGGATCAGCGGCCCTGGTCAGTTCGTGAACATAAAGATCGAAGGACTGTACCTGAGAAGACCGATGTCGATAGCCTGCTACGACTTTGAGGGCATCGATATAATATACAAGATCGTGGGCAAGGGAACTGCTGAGATGGCGGCGATGGAGCCGGGAGATACTCTCAGCTGCCTCTGCCCGCTCGGAAACGGCTTCGATCTTTCGCAGATACCGAAGCACGCGATACTTACGGGCGGCGGCGCCGGCGCGATGCCTATTTACCAGCTGGCGAAGATCCTCACAGACGCGGGGATGGCCCCGCACGTGGTCATCGGCTTCAATAATGAAGAAGAGATGTTCTTCGCAGAGGAGTTCAAGGCTGTCGGCTGCGACCTTACGATAGCGACGATGGACGGAAGCGTCGGTGTCAAAGGAACGGTCGTCGACGCGATGAAGAAGTTGAAGGAAGAAGGAAAGAACGATCTTGCTTACGCCTGCGTATGCGGGCCCGACCCGATGATGAAGGCAGTAAGCGAGATAACGGCTTCCGGCCAGTACGACCTCGGAGGCAGGATGGCCTGCGGCTTCGGAGCGTGCATGGGGTGCACTATCGAAACAGCGAAAGGCCCGGCGAGGGTATGCAAGGAAGGACCTATATTCAGGCAGGAGGACATAATATGGTAGATACGAGAGTATCGCTCGCGGGCGTGGTGCTGGACAACCCGATAATACCGGCGAGCGGAACGTTCGGCTTCGGTCGTGAGTTCAGCGAGCTGTATGACATATCGAAGCTCGGATCGATATCGTTCAAAGGGACGACAAAAGATCCGAGGCTCGGCAACGAGCAGCCGAGGATAGCTGACTGTCAGGCGGGGATGCTGAACGCTGTAGGTCTCCAGAACCCGGGGATCGGAGCAGTTCTGATGGAAGAGATACCCAGACTCGAGAAGGTCTTCCCGAAACCCCTGATCGCGAACATCAGCGGCTTTTCGGAGGACGAATTCGTTGCCCTCGCAGAGGCGATGGACAAGGTGCAGGCGGTGGGGATCATCGAGGTCAACGTCAGCTGCCCGAACGTCCACGCGGGAGGTGTCAACTTCGCGAGCGACAGGAAGGAGACTGAGAAGATCACGCGCGCCGTCAAGGCCGTGACACACAAGCCGGTCTTCGTGAAACTGTCGCCGAACGTGACTGATATCGCGGACATGGCAAAGGGATGCGAGGCGGCAGGAGCTGACGGCATCAGCCTCATCAACACTCTCCTTGGCATGAGGATAGATATAAAGAGGAGAAAGCCCGTGCTCGCCAACAGATACGGCGGGTATTCCGGGCCCGGAATATTCCCGGTCGCGCTGAGGATGGTCGATCAGGTAAGGCATGCGGTGGACATCCCGATCATAGGCATGGGCGGCATCGCTACAGTGGATGACGTCATCGAGATGATAATGGCCGGGGCGAGCGCCGTCCAGATCGGGGCGGCGAACCTTGTGGATCCGTGGACCTGCTCGAGGCTGGTGGACGAGCTTCCTGAGAGGATGGAAGAGCTCGGGATAGAGAGCCTCGATGAGATACGCGGGATAGCGTAAGCGGAAAGGAACAACGAAATGGCTAAAGATGTTATTATCGCGCTGGATTTTCCGACAAAGGAAGATACCCTCGCGTTTCTGGATCTGTTCACGGATGAGAAACCCTTCGTGAAGATAGGGATGGAACTGTTCTACGCGGAAGGACCGGATATAGTAAGAGAGATAAAGGCGAGAGGACACAGGATCTTCCTTGACCTGAAGCTCCATGACATACCGAATACTGTAAAGAGCGCTATGGCTGTGCTCGCCGGACTCGATGTCGACATGACGAACGTCCACGTCGCAGGAACGAAGATGATGATGGAGTGGGCGCTCGAAGGTCTCAGATCCGGAGGCAGGGATACGATCCTCATCGGCGTAACGCAGCTGACGAGCACGGATGAGAAGAGGATGAACGAAGAGATCCTTATCCCCGGAAAGATGGAAGACGTGGTCGCTTCCTACGCAAGGCTCGCAGAAGAGGCAGGCCTTCAGGGTGTAGTATGCTCGCCGCTCGAAGCCGGCATCGTAAAGGAAGCATGCGGCGAAGACTTCATGACAGTCACGCCGGGCATAAGGTTCGGCGGAGCTATGATATGCGACCAGACCAGGATCACGACGCCGAAGGATGCGGCGAAGGGAGGCTCCGACTATATCGTCATGGGCCGTCCGATAACGAAGGCGGCCGATCCTGTAGCTGCTTACAAGCGCGCAGTAAAAGAGTTCCTCGGATGATGATAAAGGCGTCCGCTTGCCCGTAAAGGGCGGCGGATGTTTTTCTTTTTCTTGTGTCACCTGCAGGCATGTTTATGCTAATATATAAAGGAAGTTAACGAAGAGCATCACGGGAGGAAGACGATGGATAAGAAACTGATAGCAGAAAAATTACTGGAGATAAAGGCGGTTTTCCTCAGACCGGACGAGCCGTTCACATGGGCGAGCGGCATCAAGAGCCCGATCTACTGTGACAACAGACTGATCCTCACAGCGCCTGAGGTCAGGAACATCGTAGAAAAGGCGATGGCAAAAGAGATAGAGGAAAAATATCCCGACTGTGAAGTCCTGATGGGAACGGCGACAGCGGGCATCGCTCACGCGGCGATCTGCGCTGATATCCTGGGACTGCCGATGGGATATGTAAGAGGCTCGGCAAAGGATCACGGCCGCGGCAACAGGATAGAAGGCGAACTGAAGCAGGGCGAGAAGGCTGTCGTAGTTGAAGATCTTGTCAGCACAGCCGGCTCGTGTGTGGACGCCGTTCAGGCTCTGCGCGAGGCAGGGGCTGAGGTCCTCGGCGTAGTAAGCATATTCACATACGGAATGGAGCGCAGCATAGAAAGGTTCGAGGAGGCGGGAGTCAGATATACCTCGCTGCTCGACCTCGACACTCTGATAGAGACAGCGCTCGAAAAGGGATATATCAACGACTCTGACAAGGACAAGCTCCTTGCGTTCAGAGACGATCCCAAGGATGAGAGCTGGATGAAAGGAGGTTCGAATTGAGAGACCTTATCAACGTTACAGACCTTACGGAAGAGGAGATAGAGGAGCTGATAGACATCGCATCTGAGATGATGGCTGCTCCGGAAGATTATCTCGATCTCGCGAAGGGGAAGATACTCGGAACTCTGTTCTTCGAGCCGAGCACGAGGACGCGTCTCAGTTTCACATCGGCTATGATGTCGCTTGGCGGGAACGTTCTCGGATTCAGCGAGGCCGCCTCGAGTTCTTCGGCTAAGGGCGAGAGCGTCGCGGACACTGTCCGCACAGTCAGCTACTACTGCGACATCATCGCCATGAGGCATCACAAGGAGGGCGCGCCGAGGGTGGCTTCCCAGAGCAGCACCGTGCCGATCATCAACGCGGGAGACGGAGGGCACTTCCATCCGACGCAGACGCTTACGGACCTTACGACTATAAGGCTGACCAAGGGAAGGTTCACCGACATGACTATCGGTCTTTGCGGAGACCTGTGCTTCGGCAGGACGGTCCACTCCCTCATCGAAGCGATGAAGAGGTACGACGGTATAAAGTTCATCCTCATATCGCCTCCGGAGCTGAGGCTGCCGAAATATATGAGGGACGACCTCGACAGAGACGGCATAGAGTGGAGAGAAGTCACGGATATGGAAGAGGTCATGCCCGAGCTGGATATCCTCTACATGACGAGGGTCCAGAGGGAGAGGTTCTTCAATGAAGAGGAATATCTGAGACTGAAGGATACATATATACTCGATATGGACAAACTCGAGACAGCGAAGGAGGATCTGTCGATCCTGCACCCGCTGCCGAGGGTCAATGAGATATCGACGGAAGTCGACAGCGATCCGAGAGCGAAATACTTCGAGCAGGTCAGATGCGGAAGGTTCATCCGCATGGCCCTGATAGCGAAGATGCTCGGTTTGAAGTAACAGTAAGGAGAAAGCGATGAATATAGACGGAGTGACTACCGGTATAGTGCTCGACCATATACAGGCGGGAAAGAGCATGGAGATATACAAGCTCCTCGAGCTCGACCAGCTGGAATGCAGCGTCGCTATCATACAGAACGCTGTCAGCACTAAATACGGAAGAAAAGATATCATCAAGATAGACGAGCAGATCGAACTCGACTTCGATGCGCTCGGATATATCGACCCGAACATCACGGTCAATCTCGTGAAGGACGGAAAGCTCGAGAAGAAAGAGCACCTCGAGCTGCCGCAGATACTGACGAACGTACTGACCTGCAAGAATCCCCGCTGCATAACGACGGAGGAGAGGGGCGTGGCTCAGAGATTCTATCTTGCGGACAAGGAGAAGAGGGCTTACAGATGCGCTTACTGCGACGTGGAGCACACGGAGCACAAGTAAGCAGCCTTTGAACAGCAAAGAAAAAAGCAACGGATCCGTCCGTTGCTTTTTCGCGTCATACTATTTTCTCTTTGGGGTCGTACTCTCGATATGCTCCTTGAGCTTCGAGAACGTCTCTTCGCTGATGTAGTGCTCGACCCTGCAGGCGTCTTCTTCGGCGACGTCTGCGGAAACGCCGATCCTCATCAAAAGGTCTGTCAGAAGGACGTGCCTCTCGTAGATCTTCTCGGCGATCTTACGGCCTTCGTCTGTCAGCTCTATATTGCCGCCGTCCTCGACCACGATATGGCCTTTTTCGCGGAGGCGTTTCATCGCTATGCTGACGGAGGGCTTGGAATAGCCCAGTTCGTTAGCGATATCTATGGATCTGACATTGCCGTTCGAGGCTTTCAGCATCAGTATCGTTTCCAGATAGTTTTCTGCGGATTCCATTACTTTCATCTCGTAGCCACCTCCAGGGCGAGTCTTATCATGTCTGAATTAGCTTTTTCTCTTTCCTCGGTAGAGGATCTCTCTCCGGTGATGAAGTGGTCCGTGATCGTGACCATCGCGAGCGCGTTCGTGCAGGTATACGCGGCGTTCATGTAAAGGGCCGCAGCTTCCATTTCTACGCCCATGACTCCCATCTTCGCCCAGGCTTTCCACCAGTCCGGGTCGGTCTCGTAGAAGACGTCGCATGATACGAGGTTCCCGGCTTTGAGAGGGAGCCCGATCTTTTCGTTCGCCTCGCGGGCCTTGAGGAGCAGTCCCCAGTCAGCGCACGGCGAATAGCCGGACGGAGCGGGGAAGGCGTGTATATAGTTCGAGTCTGTGCTGGCCGCTATACCCATGACCACATCGCCGATCTTTATATCTTCGTGGAAAGAGCCGGCCGTGCCGATGCGGATCAGGTTTTTGACCCCGTACTCAGTCATGAGTTCCCAGGAGTAGATGCCCATGGACGGCATGCCCATGCCCGTCCCCTGGACGGAGACTTTTTTTCCGTTGTACGTTCCTGTGAACCCGTACATATTTCTGATCTCGGTGTAGCAGTAAGCATCTTCGAGGAAGTTCTCCGCGATGTACTTCGCTCTCAGCGGGTCTCCGGGAAGGAGAACGCTCTCAGCTATATCACCGCCTTTTGCAGCATTGATGTGTGTGCTCAAATCTTCACCCTCCAAGTTCAGTTTGATGATACATAGAAGCAGTTATATGATATAATCATTTCAAAGTACGCTTATTGAAAAAAAGCTGTTTTGAAGCATAAAGCCTGTTTATCTTTCGCATTATTATATCATAACGTGCTTCGATTAGCGAATAGGAAAAACGAGAGGTAGAGAGTTTATGGCTGACGATAGATTCAGATGGCATCATGAGGTTGAGGATGTTGATACGATCAAAGGTATGATGGCTATCAGCACATCTTTGTACCCGGACAAGGCTGCTTACAAAGTAAAGGAAAAGAAAGGCGCTCCATACAAGGAGATCACATACACGCAGTTCAAGGAGGATGTCGACGGGCTCGGCACATATCTGGTCGAAAGCGGTCTTCAGGGAAAGAAGATCGGCATCATCGGCGCGAACTGCTACGAGTGGGTAGTGGCTTACTTTGCCGTCATCTGCGGCGTCGGCGTGGTCGTGCCGCTCGACAAGGAGCTGAGCAGCGAGGAAATCGCCAACCTCAGCGAAAGAGCCTGCCTGAGCGCCGTGTTCTACACAGGAAAATACGACAAGGCGTTCGAGGGCCTGGACATCGAGCGCAAATTCAACATGAGCGTATACGAAGACAGCGCCAACGCTGACGTTCCGGGCCACATCCTGAACGCGGTGAAGGAAGGCAGGAGGATGGTCTCCGAGGGCGTCACATCATATACCGGCATCGAAGTCGACCCAAACGCTCTGGCCGCTCTGCTGTTCACGTCAGGGACGACAGGCATCCCGAAGGGGGTCATGCTCTCGAACAGGAACATCACGTTCGCGAGCCTTGCCGCGAGCCGCTGCGTGCATCTGAAGGACGACGATGTCACGCTGTCCGTGCTTCCGATCCATCATACGTTCGAGTGCACGATGGACATACTCACAGTCTATTCCCAGGGAGCATGCGTAGCGTTCTGCGAGGGGCTCAAGTATGTACAGAAGAATATGGCCGAGGCGGGAGTAAGCATCCTTGTCGCGGTACCTCTTATCGTGGAGTCTCTCTACACAAAGATCATGAAGCAGGTCAAAAAGCAGAAGAAGGAAAGAGCTCTTAAGGCCCTGATCGTACTGAACAGGAACCTCATGGCTCTTGGGATCGACAGGCGCAGGAGCCTCTTCAGATCTATATACAAAAATTTCGGCGGAAAGCTGAGGCTGTTCATCGTCGGAGCGGCTTCCCTCGATCCGGTAGCGATGAGGGGACTGATGGATCTCGGCTTCGATATCGCCCAGGGATACGGCCTTACGGAGACGGCGCCTCTGATCTCCGGAACGCCTGAGAAACTCAGACACGACATATATATCAAGGCGGGCTCGTGCGGACCCGAGGTGCCTTACGGAAAGATCACCGTCGAGGATCCGGATGAGGACGGCATCGGTGAATTCGCTTACGAAGGACCGAACGTTATGCTCGGCTACTACGAGATGCCCGAGGAGACGGCAAAGGTCATAAAAGACGGAAAGTTCTACACCGGCGATCTGGGATTCAAGGACGAAGAGGGATGGGTCTACATCACGGGAAGATCGAAGAACGTGATCGTGACGAAGACCGGAAAAAATATTTATCCGGAAGAACTTGAAGTTTTGGTGAACTCACTTCCTATGGTGACCGATTGTATGGTATATGGTAAGGAGGAAGAAGACGGCAGGGATATGATAGTCGCTGCGCAGATCCTTCCGGATGATGAATATATCAAGGAAAACATCTCCGAAAATATGACGGAAGAAGAGCTGTTCGATATGTTCAAGGAAGAAGTTCACAAGATCAATATGACGCTGCCTGACTACAAGAGGATCAGGAACATAATGCTGAGAAAGGAAGACTTCATCAGGACGACGACGAAGAAGATAAAGCGGCAGGAAAACCTCTGAGGCGGCGAAACGGGTCGGGACGCACCGGGCGTCCGAGAAGAGGTATTATGAAAAAAGGGTTTGGAAGAAATGTGATGGCTAGGGCGCTTGCTTTGGCGCTCTGTCTGGTGATGGCGGTAACGGTCGCTCCGGCATTCGGCGGAGCGGGCGCTTTTGGTGCTGAAGAGGCGAAGGCGGCTGCTGAGGGCACGGAGCCGTTCAACAGTCAAAGTCTCGTGAAGACGGACGAAGAACTGCGCGGTCTTTGGATCGGATTCTGCGATTTCTATATGCTGGGTCTGTCGAACAAGAGCAAGAGCCAGTTCACGAAGAATACGAGAAAGCTGATGAACAAGGCGAAGAAGTACGGATGCAACGTGATCTTCTTCCACGTCAGGGCTTTTGACGACGCTTCGTGGAAGAGCAAGAGTTTTCCGGCTTCGAAGTATCTGACGACGAAGGCGAAACGCTCTAAGTCTGCTTACAAGACCTATACTTACGATCCGCTGAAGATAATGATCAAAGAGGCGCACAAGCGCGACCTCGAGCTGCATGCGTGGATGAATCCTTACAGGATCACCCAAGCGACATATCTTGATCCGAAACTCAAGTCGAGCAGGAAGAGGGTCCTGAAAGCGATCAAAGAGCTGCAGGAATATGATATCGACGGTATCCACTTCGACGACTATTTCTATCACGGCAACCGCTATGTCAAATCATCGAAGCGCAGCAAGAGATACAAGGTCCGGATCGGCGCGAAGAAGAAACGTAAGAATGTCAACAAGCTGATAAAGGCTGCTTACAAACAGACACACAAGAAACCCAATATGGTATTCGGCGTTAGCCCCCAAGGCAACTACGAGAACGATATGCACGACGGCGCTGATGTAAGGACATGGCTGAAGAAGACCGGATATGTGGATTATCTGATGCCGCAGATCTACTGGTCGGACAAGTGGGGATCTCGCGGGAAGGTGAAGATGTTCACGAATCGTCTGAACCAGTTCATGGGCCTCACGAGGGCGAAGGGAGTCAAGATGTATATCGGGCTCGCCCTCTACCGGACAGGATACGGATTCAGCGATGACAAGGGCTGGAAGAGATCGAACGTGAATATCAGGAACCAGATCAAGAAGCTGAGAGAGAAGGGCGCATCAGGATACTCGCTGTTCGGCGCGCCGGATATGAATATGAAGCATACCCAGAAGGAACTGTATAACCTGAAGAAGTATCTGGGACTGTAGATATGCGATAGATATGCGGCTGTAAAATGCGCTGCGGGCAGGGTGCAGTCGGAGCAATAAAACAGAGCAATAAAAAAACCATGGGAGACACTGCCATGGTTTTTATCTTTTTTGCGCGTACTGAACTTTGTACGCTGTGCGTATTTAACTTATACGCGTGTGGGGACGGGCGAGATTAAGCGTTCTTCGCTTTGTTGAATCTTTTCGTCAGTCTGCCGACTTTGCGCGATGCAGCCTTCTTGTGGATAGTCCCTTTGGAAGCCGCCTGCATGAGTTTCTTCTCAGCGAGTTTGAGCTGCTGCTCTGCTGCTTCGAAGTCGTTCTCTGCGATAGCTGCGTCAAAGCTCTTGAGTACTGCCTTGATGTGCTCCTTGACTCTCCTGTTGCGCGCTGTCTTCTTGTCGATTACTTTGATTCTTTTTTTAGCGGATTTGATGTTTGCCATTTGTGTTTTTCACCCCACTTTACATTAAAAAAATAACATTCTGCAAAATCGCCAAGTGATAGTATAAATGATTTGAATGTTGAAATCAAGGGGAAAATACAGTAAAATGCCTATTATGACAGACTACAAACAGAGTATAAGAAATTTTAGCATAATAGCGCATATCGACCACGGCAAATCGACGCTCGCCGACAGGATTCTTGAGAAGACGGGCGTTGTCGCGAAGCGCGATATGAAAGAGCAGTTCCTCGACAACATGGATCTCGAAAGGGAGAGGGGCATCACCATCAAGCTGCAGACCACGCGGCTTGCTTACAAGGCCAAAGACGGAAAGGAGTACATACTTAACCTCATCGATACGCCGGGACACGTCGACTTCAACTATGAGGTGTCGAGATCGCTTGCTGCGTGCGAAGGGGCCGTTCTTATCGTTGACGCGACGCAGGGCGTCGAGGCGCAGACCCTGGCGAACGTTTACCTTGCGATGGACGAGGATCTTGAGATAATGCCTGTCCTCAACAAGATGGACCTTCCGAGCGCCAGACCGGAAGAGGTCAGGGAAGAAATCGAGGATGTGATAGGCATAGACGCATCGGAGGCGCCGCTCGTTTCCGCGAAAGAGGGATTTGGCGTCGAAGACGTGCTCGAGCAGATCGTCGAGAAGATACCGGCTCCGGAGGGGGATGAGAAGGCCCCGCTGAAGGCGCTTATTTTCGACTCATACTACGACAACTACAAGGGCGTCGTCATCCTGACGAGGATATTCGAAGGAACGGTCAGGACGGGCGATATGATACGCCTGATGAATACAGGGAAAAAATACGAAGTCACAGAGGTCGGCACCTACTCGCCGGGCCACGTTCCGTGCAAGGAGCTCAGGGCGGGCGAGGTAGGCTACGTCTGCGCCAGCATCAAGCAGGTAAGGGACGCGCGCGTTGGTGATACTATCACTTTGGACAAGGATCCGGCTGATGAGGCTCTTCCGGGATACAAGAAGGCCCAGTCGATGGTATACTGCGGCATCTATCCGGCGGAAGGCGAGAAATATGAGAACGTCCAGGACGCTCTCGAAAAGCTGCAGGTCAATGACGCAGCGTTCAACTTCGAGCCTGAGACGTCGGCTGCACTCGGCTACGGTTTCAGATGCGGCTTCCTCGGACTTCTGCACATGGAGATCATCGTCGAGAGACTTGAGAGGGAGTTCGACCTCGGCGTCATCACGACGAGCCCGAGCGTAATATACAAGGTCGTCAAGATCGACGGCACGGAGCTGATGGTGCACAATCCGAGCAACCTGCCAGATCCGCTGGAGATCGACCATATCGAAGAGCCGATCGTCAAGGCGGACATCATGATACCTAAGGAATATGTCGGCAACATCATGGAGATCTGCCAGGAGAGGCGCGGCAGGATGATCCACATGGAGTACATCACTGAAAACCGCGTACAGCTGCACTACGAGATGCCGCTGAACGAAGTCATCTACGATTTCTTCGACGCTCTGAAGTCGAAGACGCGCGGCTACGGCTCTCTGGACTACGAATTCGTCCGCTACGAGAAGAGCAAGCTCGTCAAGCTCGACATTATGCTGAACAAGGAGATCGTCGACGCGTTCTCGATGATAGTGCATGATTCGAAGGCTTACGCCCGCGGAAGATTCGTCTGCGAAAAGCTCAAGGAAGTCATTCCGATGCACCAGTTCGAAGTTCCGATCCAGGCCTGCATCGGCCAGAAGATAATAGCGAGAGAGACGGTAAGAGCTTACCGTAAGGATGTTATTGCAAAGTGCTACGGCGGCGACATTTCCAGAAAGAAAAAGCTGCTTGAAAAGCAGAAAGAGGGAAAGAAGCGCATGAGGCAGTTCGGCCGCGTCGAGGT
>CAMKAM010000002.1 GCA_946410475.1 uncultured Bacillota bacterium | reverse complement strand
AAGATAATCAAAGAAGCCGAGCGGATGGGCGCAAAAAATATAATACTCCCCGAAGGTCAGACAGCAAAACTGACTGCGCGGGGAGCTGATATCAATGGTTCCGGGATCAGGATCTTCGGAGCGAAGGATCTTGCCTCCGCTGTCAGGATATACTCCGATCTTACCCGGAATACCTGATCCGGAGTTACTGATCTATACTTTCAATGAGGTTTGTCTTAGCGACCTGGAGTTCGAACCACACGGTCGTTCCTTTTCCGACCTTGCTTTCTACGCCGAATTTGCTGCTGTGCAGCTGCAGGATCTCCTTGACGATCGACAGGCCGAGTCCGGATCCGGTCGTCGGACGGACGTGGTTGCTGCTCGTCTTATAGTGGCGATCCCAGATGTGTTCGAGCTCTTCGGGCTTGATGCCCACGCCGTGGTCGATGACCTCGCAGTGTACCGTGCGTCCCCAGCGGCGTACATTGATGAAGATCTTCTTGTCCGTACCGCAGTATTTGACTGCGTTCGTAAGGAGATTCGATACTACCTGCTTGATCCTTTCTTCATCGCCCCAGACGATGATGTCGTCCTTGCAGTTGAACGTTATATCATATCCCTCATTGACAATGAGGACCTGATAGGGCGCGAGCACGCTTTCGATCGCGGCTCTGAGATCGAAGGCGCTCATATCGAGGGTCATCGTTCCTGACTGCATAGCTGAGAGAGCCAGCATATCGTTGACGAGTTTGTTGAGCCTGTCGGCTTCTTCGATGATGACCTGAAGGTGATCGTTCCTCTTGACAGGATCGTCGCCAGAGAGGTCTCTTATCATCTCGGCATAGGATTTGATCATCGTGAGCGGAGTCCTCAGGTCGTGCGAAACGTTCGCCATGAGGTCGCGCTGCATCATCTGTGATCTTTCCAGCTCGGCAGACATCAGATTCAAAGTTTCACCGAGCTCTGTGATCTCGGTGTATTCTTTGCTCGTCGGGAAGACGAGGCCGTAGTCGCCGCGTGCCATCCTGTGAGCCGTCCTTGTCAGGCGGCGGATCGGCCTCGATATCCTCGAGGAGAGGAATATCGAAAGCAGGAATGCCATTACGAGAGAAATGAATATCACATAGATTAACTGACTCCGAAGTATGCTCATAGTCGATTCGACCGGATAGAGAGGCGCGACTACGTAAAGGATAGAAGTCTCTTTTTTGTTGAGATATTCCGCGAAAGCATATGACTTTCTGGAAGTCTGTTCGTTAGTCACGACGGATTTAGCATAATCCGCATTTTTAGGGAGCTTGGCCAGCTCCAGCGCAGCTTTTTCGATCTCGTATTTGTATGCATCGTTCTGTTTTTTCGGATAGACTGTTTCTCCGCCTATTACGATCTGTATATATAGGTCATCGCTTGCGGATATGCTGTCGGCTTTCTTTTTGACAGAAGAAAGATCGTTCTTTTCGTATTCAGAAGCTATTTCTTTAGCGATAGAGACCGTGTGGTCGATCTTCATGCTCTCGTAATAGTTGTTGACGAAGAAGATCTGCAAAAACCACATCAAAGCAAGGATGACTCCTGTAAAGACCAGAAGGTACATCCAGATCTTGAAATCGATGCTCCTGATGTTGAACTTAGACCTCAAATTTGTAGCCTACTCCCCTCAATGTAACGATGTGATCCCTGTAGGGACCGAGATTGTTCCTAAGATTTTTTATATGGGTGTCGATGGTCCTGTCGTCGCCGAAGAAATCATAGCCCCAGATATCCTGGAGAAGTTTGTCTCTTGAAAGGGCGATGTTCTTGTTCTCCACAAGGAAGAAGAGCAGGTCGTATTCCTTCGGTGTCAGTTCTATCTTCTCCCCGTCGACAGACACGCTGCGGCCCGGGATGTCTATCACCAGTCCGCCGAATTCCATGACTTCGTTCGTCTCCTGCTGGCTGCCGTTGTTGTGGCGGGCGAGGACAGCATTGACTCTGGCCATCAGTTCTTTCGGGCTGAAAGGCTTGACCATATAGTCGTCGATGCCCAGTTCGAAGCCGAAGAGTTTGTCGTATTCTTCACCTCTTGCCGAAAGCATGATGACAGGGATGTCTTTTATCTTCTTTATTTCTTTGCACGCGGAGAATCCGTCAAGCTTGGGCATCATGACATCCATGATTATGATGTCGTAGTTGTTGAGCTTGACGAGACCGACGGCGCTCATGCCGTCTTCGGCTTCTGTGACTTCGAACCCGTTGAACTCCGAGTATTCACGAATGACCTCACGGATCTTCGCTTCGTCGTCGACTACAAGTATCTTATACATAAAAACCTCCGTTTGGCAGATCCACAAATCATGTTTGTTATATATACGGAACATACCCGCATACACAACTATTTTATCACAAATATAGAGAAAAGAGTGTTCAATTTGTGAAGGAGCTATTTTTGTTGATATTTAAGGAAAGAAGTGGTATAATTTTCGCACTTGTGTAAAAGGAGAAGTGTCGAAAAATGGAAGTAGAACTCAAGTATGCCATTGCCGACGAAGCCATCGCTGACCGCATTTGGGAAGACGAATGGCTGTCAGCCATGGCAGAGCCGAAGACGCGCAGCTGTGACAGGTTTCACGGTGCTTACTACGATACGGCCGACCGTCTGCTCTTACAAAACCATATCGCATTCAGAGTAAGGCAGGAAGGCAGGTTCATAGTTGCGGCCCTCAAATGGGACGGGGACAATGAAGGCGCGCTCCACAAGAGAGAAGAACTCAATGTGACGATCGGGCAAATGCCTGATGAAGGGCCTGAAGACTTGCCTGAAGACGTCGACATCAAGTGTTTCGAAGAGAGCGACATCGGTGAGAAGGTGATAGCGCTCACTGAAGGTAAAAAGCTTGTGAAACTGATGGAGACAGATGTTTCAAGGCGTCATATGCGGGTAGATACCGGAAATGGGATACATGAGATCTCGATCGACATCGGAAGGCTGACTGCCGACGGAAGGTCTTCACCGATACTCGAGATAGAGATCGAACAGTTCCAGGGTGAAGAGGAAGACCTGCTAAGGACCGGAGCGGTCCTTGAGGAAAAGTACGGACTCACGCCGGAACACAGGAGTAAATTCGCAAGAGGACTCACATTGCTGGGTATTGAATAATAAGAAGAGAATAATAAGAACTAGGAGGAAAAATAGTAATGAAAGCAGCACTTATCTCAAAGGAAAACGGAGAAGCAAAACTGACGATGGACTTCACTGCCGAGGAACTCGAGCAGGCTACGATCAGGGTCTACCAGAGATCCAAGGACAAGTATCCGGTAGACGGATTCAGAAAGGGAAAGGCTCCCAGAAGCATCATCGAAAAGCGTTACGGCGAGAACGTCTTCATGGAAGAAGCCATCAACGATCTGTTCAACGCTGAGTATCCGAAGGCTATCGGCGAGCTCGAACTCGCAGTCATCGACGCTCCGAGAGTTGAATTCTCCGATATCAAAAAGGGTGAAGCTTTTACGACTACAGTAACAGTTGCTGTTTATCCGGATGTCGAAGTCAAGGATTACAAGGGCATCGAGATCGAAAGAGTAGACAGTGAAGTAACTGAGGAAGATATCGACAACGAACTCGCAATGATGCAGAAGAGAAACGCTCGTATCGTCACAGTCGACAGAGCGGCTGAAGAAGGCGACACAGTAGTCATCGACTACAAAGGCTTCGTAGGCGAAGAGCAGTTCGAGGGCGGCACAGCAGAGGCTTACTCCCTCGTACTCGGATCGGGCAGCTTCATCCCGGGCTTCGAAGAGCAGCTCATCGGAACAGTTAAGGATGAAGAGAAGGACGTTATCGTCACATTCCCCGAGCAGTATCATTCCGCTGACCTCGCAGGCAAAGAAGCAGTCTTCAAGTGCAAGGTGCACGAAGTCAAGGAAGAGCAGCTTCCGGATCTCGACGACGACTTTGCTATGGACACGAGCGAATACGATACTCTCGAAGAGCTCAAAGAGAGCGTCAGGAAAGACGTACAGAAGAGAAAAGAAGCGCAGGCTGAGAGCCGCATGAAGGACCGCGTGCTCGAAGGTCTCTTCGAAGCTAACGACATCGACGTTCCGGACGTGATGGTCCAGGATGAGATCGACAACATGATCAGAGAGTCCGAGCAGCAGCTCCAGATGTCCGGCATCAAGCTGTCGCAGTACCTCGAGATGCTCGGCAAGGACATGAAGGACTTCCGTGAGGATATCAAGGATGAAGGTTTCAGAAGAGTCAAGAGCAGGATGCTCGTCCAGGCTGTCGTTGAGGCAGAGGACATCCAGGCTACAGAAGAGCAGATCAACGAGCAGATCGACGTCATGGCTATCCAGTATGGTATGGAAGCAGACCAGATCAGAGAAGCTCTCGGAAAGGACAACATGGTATACCTCGAGAGCGACATCAAGATGAGGAACGCTATCCAGTTCATGTTCGACAACGCTGTCATCACAGAGCCGAAGGAAGAAGCTGACGCTGAGTAAGCTAACAGTCAGGCAGCAAGCAACGGAAGGAGAACAGACGAATGCCTCTTATACCGTATGTCGTAGACCAGACAGGTCACGGCGAGAGAACATATGATATCTTTTCGCGACTCCTCAAGGACAGGATCATATTCATAGGAGAGGAGATCGACGAGCACATGGCGAGTCTCGTCATCGCCCAGATCCTCTTCCTCGAGGCAGAGGACAGCGAAAAGGATATCTGTATATACATCAACAGTCCCGGCGGATCGGTCAGTGCCGGCATGGCGATCTATGACACCATGCAGTATGTCCGCCCGGACATCCAGACCATCTGCGTGGGAATGGCGGCCAGCATGGGCGCATTCCTCCTTTCGGCGGGAACGAAGGGCAAGAGATACGCTCTTCCGAACGCTGAGATCATGATCCACCAGCCGCTCGGCGGAGCGCAGGGTCAGGCGGAGGACATCAAGATCCAGGCTGAGCACATCCTCAGGATCAGGGAAAAACTGAACAGGATCCTGAGCATGAACACAGGCCGTCCCCTCGAAGAGATCGAAAGGGATGTCGACAGGGACAACTATATGACAGCCGATGAAGCCGCCGCATACGGACTCATCGACGAAGTGATAACGAAAAGATAAGATAGGGAAGAAAATCATTTATGGCTAATTATGAAAACAGCGAAATAAGATGCTCGTTCTGCGGCAGACCGCAGAGCCAGGTGAAAAGACTCGTGGCCGGGCCGGATGTTTACATCTGCAACGACTGCGTGGATCTTTGCCGTGACATCATCGCTGAAGGCATGAACGAGACGGCAGCCGTGCCTGAAGAGGGAGGCCTGCTCAAACCGAAGGAGATCGCAGAAGCGCTTTCCGAGTACGTCATCGGGCAGGACGACGCTAAGAAAGCTCTCGCTGTCGCAGTATACAATCACTACAAGCGCATCGGAAGGATGGGCGAAGGCGACAATGATGTAGAGCTCCAGAAGAGCAACATCATCATGATCGGACCTACGGGATCCGGAAAGACGCTTCTTGCCCAGACTCTGGCGAGGATACTGAACGTACCGTTCGCCATCGCGGATGCAACGACGCTTACTGAGGCCGGATATGTCGGAGAGGACGTAGAGAACATCCTCCTCAAACTGATCCAGGCCGCAGACAACGACATCGAAAGGGCGCAGAAGGGCATCATCTACGTGGATGAGATCGACAAGATCTCAAGACGCGGAGAGAACCCGTCCATCACCCGTGATGTCAGCGGCGAGGGCGTACAGCAGGCTCTTCTGAAGATACTTGAAGGAACGGTAGCGAACGTACCTCCGCAGGGCGGAAGAAAGCACCCGCAGCAGGAGTTCATGCAGTTCGATACGAAGGACGTAATGTTCATCTGCGGCGGAGCGTTCGACGGACTCGAGGATATCATCAAGAGGCGCGTAGGCGAAAAGGTGATAGGATTCAATTCCGAGGCTAACGGAAAGATGCCTGAAAAGGACGAGATCCTGAAGCTGGTCCAGTCTGAGGACCTTCTGAAATTCGGTCTCATTCCGGAGTTTATAGGAAGACTCCCGTCCATCGTCACGCTCGAAGAACTCGATGAGGACGCGCTTGTCAGGATCATCAAGGAACCGAAGAACGCCCTCGTGAAGCAGTACAGGAAACTGTTCGAACTCGACGGCGTAGATTTCGAGATCGATGATGAGGCGATCAGGAGCATCGCAAAGAAGGCCCTTGAGAAGAAGACGGGCGCCAGAGGTCTCAGGAACATAATGGAGAACATCATGCGTGACATCATGTATGAGATCCCTTCGCGTGATGATGTCGAAAAATGCATCGTCAGCAAGGCTTCCATCGAAGACGAGAACGTAAGGCCCGCCCTCGTTCTGAAGACAAAGACCGAAAACAGTGAAAAGCTGAAAGAGGAATCGGCATAGAAGGAGATAGTAAATGGCAGCAAAATCAAAAAGTCTGTTCGATGACAAGATCGACAGAAACGATGAAGGCATGCTGATATTGCCCATGATACCTTTGCGCGGTCTGACCATATTTCCGAATATGGTCCTTCATTTTGATATAGGTCGTGAAAAGTCGATCAACGCGCTGGAAAAGGCAATGATCAACAATCAGTATATATTCCTGGCGACACAGATAGATGAGAACACTGACCTTCCTACAGCAGACGATTTCTACAAGATCGGTACGGTGGCGAAGGTCAAGCAGATGCTGAGGCTCCCCGGAGACTCCATCAGAGTCCTCGTTGAAGGAATCACGAGAGGACGCATCTCGAAGATGCTCATCGAAGTGCCGTACTTCAAGTGCGAAGTCGAAGAGCTCGGCGATAACGAGCCTGTCCGTACTACTGCAAGGACGGAGGCTCTTATGCGTTCGGTGCTCGCAGGATTCGACGAGTACATCCACCTCAGCCAGAAACTGTCTGAGGAGACATATGTGACAGTAGCAACGATCAGCGAGCCGGGTAGGTTCGCGGATATAGTTGCTTCCCATCTCGATGTCAAGACGGAGGAAAAACAGCAGATACTCGAGGCTCTGAAGATAGACGAGCGTCTCGAGAAGCTGAACGATCTTTTGAGGAGGGAGATCGAGATCCTCAACATAGAGAACGATATCTCGAGCAAGGTCAAGACGCAGATCAACCAGAACCAGAAGGAATACTATCTGCGCGAGCAGATGCGCGCCATCAGGGAGGAACTCGGTTCCGAAGAAGAGATCGATGATGAGATCGAGGCGTGGCGTCAGCAGCTCGCCGAACTCGATCTGCCGCAAAAGACGGCTGAGAAGATCGAGAAGGAGATCAAGAGATTCTCATATATGCAGCCCTCGTCCGCTGAGGGAACTGTGATAAGGACGTATATCGAGACGATACTTTCGCTTCCGTGGAACAAGGAAAGCGAGACGCAGATAGATCTCAACCACTCGCAGGAGATACTCGACGAGGATCACTACGGTCTTGAAAAGGTCAAGGAAAGAGTACTTGAATATCTGGCGGTCGTACAGCTGTCAGGACAGATCAAGGGGCCCATCCTCTGCCTCGTAGGTCCTCCGGGAACGGGCAAGACGTCGATCGTCAAATCGATCGCCCGCTCGATCAACAGGGAGTATGTCAGGATGTCGCTCGGCGGCGTTCGTGACGAGGCTGAGATCAGAGGTCACAGAAGGACATACATCGGCGCGATACCGGGCCGCGTGATCAACTGCATCAAGGAAGCCGGCACGAAGAATCCGGTGTTCCTGTTCGACGAAGTGGACAAGATAGGCGCTGATTTCAGGGGAGACCCGGCAAGCGCACTGCTCGAGGTCCTCGACCCCGAACAGAACAAGGAGTTCACGGATCACTACCTCGAGACGCCGTTCGATCTTTCGAACGTTATGTTCATCACGACGGCGAACACGACTTCGACGATCCCGAGACCGCTCCTCGACAGGATGGAAGTCATCGATGTTTCCGGATATACAGAAGAGGACAAAGTGCAGATCGCTAAAAAGTACCTTGTGCCAAAGAGCATCAAGTCTCACGGTCTGCAGAAGAAGAATATAAGGATCAGTGAAAGAGCGATCAGGGATCTGATCAACTACTACACGAGAGAGTCCGGAGTCAGGAACCTCGAAAGAGAGATACAGAACCTCTGCAGGAAGGTGGCGAGGAAGATCGTAACGGAAGGCGGAGAGGAGTACTCGGTAACAGGGTCGAACCTTTCGGATTATCTCGGAAAGAGAAAGTTCCGCTACGACAAGATCAAGGGCGAGACGGAGATAGGTGTGACTACAGGTCTCGCATGGACTATCGTAGGTGGAGAGACGCTCTTCATCGAGACGGTAGCAGTACCGGGCAGCGGCAAGCTGCAGCTGACGGGCCAGATGGGTGATGTGATGCAGGAGTCGGCGAAGACCGGTATCAGCTACATCAGATCCATCGCGGGAGAGCTCGGTATAGACGAAGAGTTCTATAAGGATAAGGATATCCACATCCATATCCCGGAAGGAGCCGTTCCGAAGGACGGTCCTTCGGCCGGAGTCACGATGTGCGTCGCTATGATATCGACGCTTACGGGAAGACCGGCAAGAAAGGATATCGCGATGACAGGCGAGATCTCGCTCCGCGGCAACGTAATGCCGGTAGGCGGGATCAGGGAAAAGGTCCTCGCAGCGCACAGGGCTGGCATCAAGAAGGTGCTCATACCAAGAGAATGCGAGAAGGACCTCGATGATATACCGGAAAAGGTAAGAGAACAGATGGAATTCGTCCTGCTCGACAAGGTCAAGGACGCTATGGATCAGGTGCTCGTATGAGGATAAAGCGTGCCGAGATAACGGCAGTTTGCGCAAAACAGAATCAATATCCGGCGGACGACAGGCAGGAGATAGCTTTTGCCGGTCGTTCGAATGTCGGCAAATCGTCGCTGATCAATCTGCTTACAGGGAGAAAAAAGCTCGCCAAGATCAGCGGCTCACCGGGCAAGACCAGGACGATCAACTTTTACGAGATAACGACGGACATCGATATTCCCTTCAGGATCGTGGATCTTCCGGGATACGGATACGCAAAGGTATCGAAGTCCATGAGCGCGGACTGGGGCAGGATGATGGAAGAGTATTTCACGGTCAGGGAGGGCCTGAGACGTGTGATACTGCTGGTCGATATCAGGCACGAGCCGACGAAGCAGGACGTCCAGATGTACGACTATCTGAAGTACTACGGACTCGACGGCACCGTCGTCGCGACGAAGGCGGACAAGGTCTCGAGGAACCAGCTGGCAAAACAGAAGAAACTTATCAGAAAGACCCTGGGAATGGACGCGGAAGATGATATAATCTGTGTATCCGCTCTTAAGAAGACGGGGCAGGACGAACTGCTTGATGTCATGCAGGCAATTTTAGAGAGCGGCAGCTTTGAAGAAGGTAATGAGGACGGAGGAGAAGAATGAGTTATCTTGGAGATGTCGGTGAAGTAATGATCACCGAACAGGAGATCAAGAAAAGAGCCAGAGAAATAGGACAGCAGATCACGGAAGATCATATCGATGACGATGTCATCCTGATCGGTATACTCCGCGGAGCCATAATGTGGATGACTGACCTTATGAGAAATATCGATCTGGATATAACGATCGACTTCATGGCATGCTCGAGCTACGGTTCTTCGACGAAGTCCAGCGGCGTCGTCAAGATCAACAAGGACCTCGAGGAGGACATCGAAGGAAAGAGCGTCATCATAGTCGAGGACATCATCGACTCGGGCGTAACGCTGAAATACCTCAAGGAGTACCTCGCAGGCAGAAAGCCGAAGAGCGTACAGGTATGCGCACTTCTCGATAAACCCGAGGGAAGACGCGCGAAGGTCGAAGGCGACTACATCGGCTTCACTGTCGACGACAGATTCATCGTCGGATACGGTCTCGACTACGACCAGAGATACCGTCAGCTTCCGTACATCAGCTATCTTTCGGCTTCGGAGTAAGCGGCCCGGAGCAGGCGGGAGCTGCAGAATCATCAGACAGAATCATCAGATATAAAGAGACAGATGCACTTCGCATCTGTCTTTTTTCGCATATATCCGCTGCTATCCGAAGATCTTGCATGAAAGGTCGCAGCCCGTCGGCGTGCATGCGCAGCCTCCGAGAGCCGTCTCGCGAAGCTCTCTTGGAAGCGATCTTCCGACCTCCATCATGCAGTCGACCATCTCGTCGAATGGCACGTGGTGCTTGATGCCGGCCATCGAAAGCTGGGCCGATGTGAACGCGTTCGAGACGCCTATGGCGTTCCTGCTCTGACAAGGCGCTTCGACCAGTCCCGCGATCGGGTCGCAGACCATTCCCAGTATGTTCGAAATGGCAAACGAAGCGGAGTTGAGACACATATCCGGCGTTCCGCCGAGCATCTCGGTTATCGCCGATGCGGCCATGGCTGACGCTGCGCCGACCTCGGCCTGGCATCCGCCTTCGGCTCCGGCAACGGACGCGTTCCTCATGAAGAGATAACCTACAGCCGAAGCGTTGAAGAGGCCTTTTATCAGTTCGTCGTCGCTGATGTGCTCGTGTTTTGAGAGAGCCATCAGGACTCCGGGTATTACGCCGGAAGATCCGGCCGTCGGAGCCGCGACTATCAGTCCCATCGTAGCGTTGACCTCAAGGACGCTCATTGCGTAAGCGATCGCGTCCGAGAGCACCGGTCCGCAGATGCGGCACGCTGACTCGTAGGCTTTTTTCGCTTCCCCGCCGATGAGACCTCCCATCGATTTTCTGGGCTCTTCGATCGAAGAGACGGCAGCCTTTTTCATTATGTCCAGTGAAACCTGCATGCGGGAGACGACATCTTCCTGAGAGACTTCACTCTCCGTGATCTCTCTTCTCAGCATGATGTCCGATATCCTCATGTCGTTCTCGTGACAGAGGGCAAGCAGTTCTTTTCCGTTTTTGAAATCCATATCGCGCCTCCTATACCTGAACGAGTTTTACTTCCATGATGTTTTCCTGATCCCTGATCTTGTCGAGGACGTCCGCCGGTATCTTCTCGTCGGACTCGACGACGGTATAGGCCGTCGTTCCCTTGTCCTCGCGGAACAGATTCATGAAGGCGATGTTGACGTTCGCCTCGGCAAGGCAGCTTGTGATGTGCGCCGCTACGCCGGGCCTGTCGTTCTGACGGACGATGAGAGCGCTGTACTCTCCCGTGAAGTCGACATCTATGTTGTTGAACCTGGTAAGCTTGATCTTTCCGCCGCCGACGGACACTCCGCGAACGCTGAGCGTATAGCCGTCTTCGTCTATCATCAGGATATCGGCCGTGTTGGAATGCGGCGTCTCGGTCTCATCGTCTTCGATGAAGCGGAAATCGAGGCCTTCTTCCTCGGCGATCCTGAATGAATCTCTTATCCTCATATCATCGGGCCTGAATCCGAGCATGCCGCCGAGCAGCGCCTTGTCGGTGCCGTGACCCTTGTATGTTTTCGCGAATGATCCGTAAAGCGTGAAGCTTACTTTCGCCGGAGTCTTGTCTCCGAAAAGTTTTCTTGCCAGCAGGGCCATGGCGGCCGCTCCGGCTGTGTGTGAACTGGACGGTCCTATCATGTTCGGACCGATCACATCGAATGCGCTTATGAATTCCATAGAATACCTCCTTCCGGTATCTTGCATCCTTTGCCGGCCTGCCGCGCGCCGTGAAGCGGGCGCAGTAAGCCGACTATGTATATATGATACCTAAGTTAGAGGCAGAATGGTACTATGAAAATGAGCACAAAGTATATCGAATCTGCTCTGGGATGATCTGCTATACGAATAATGCAAAAAAATACGAAAAAGTGAAAAAATATTAATTTTGTGCTGGAAAGTCCCATTGTATAGTGATATAGTAGTATCCATCCTTGATATCAGCGTTCAGTAAGCGGATAGCAGGGACAACAGGAAAAAGAATCGAAGAAAGAAAAACGGAAAGTGATCGGCACCGATCAAGGAGGTTATCAAACAATGGCAGTAGATCTGAAAGGAAAAAGTTTTCTCACACTGATGGATTTCACTCCCGAGGAGATCAGATACATGCTCGATCTGGCGCACGAGCTGAAGGCAAAGAAAAAGCAGGGCATCCTCGGTGAATCGCTCAAAGGAAAGAACATAGCGCTCATATTCGAGAAGACATCGACGAGAACGAGAAGTTCGTTCGAAGTCGGTGCATATGACGAAGGCGCTCATGTCACATTCATAGATCCGACCAGCTCGCAGTTCGGAAAGAAGGAGTCCGTCGAGGATTCCGCAAAGGTATTCGGAAGATTCTTCGACGGTATCGAGTACAGAGGCTTCAGCCAGAAGACTGTTGAAGATCTGGCGAAGTATTCGGGCGTACCCGTATGGAACGGTCTTACAGACATCGACCACCCGACACAGATCCTCTGCGATATGATGACGATCGAAGAGCATATAGACAAGCCGCTCAAGGATGTCAAAGTCGTATTCTGCGGAGACATCAGGAACAACATGAGCTACGCCTGGATGTACGGCTGCGCGAAGATGGGCATGCATTTCGTGGCTTACGGCCCGAAGGTGCTTGCAGACGAGATCCCGGCTGAGATCCTCGAGAAAGTAGATGCAGTCTGCAAAGAGACGGGCGCTGTCATAGAAGTGTCCGACGATGTGGAGAGCATCAAGGGCGCAGACGTCCTTTACACGGACATATGGGCTTCCATGGGTGAAGAGGACCAGATCCCCGAGAGAGTCAAGATCCTCACACCGTACAAGATCACGACAGAACTCCTCGAAAAGACAGGAAACCCGGACGTCAAGTTCATGCACTGCCTGCCGGCATTCCACGATTTCGAGACGAAGCTCGCCAAGGAGCAGATGGAACTCGGCTATGACATCAGAGAGGTCACTGACGAGGTATTCAGAAGCGAGAACAGCATCGTATTCGACGAGGCTGAGAACAGGATGCACACGATCAAGGCCGTCATGGTCGCGACGCTGGGCGAGTAAGCAAGATCGCGTAAGCAAAAGACTATTCCAAAAAAAAGAATGCCCGGAGCCAGGCTCCGGGCTTTTGGTTTCCTTATCACATCCCGAGATCTTCGTCGATGAAGACGACTTCGAATTCCTGGAAATTCATCGGCCGCCAGATAGTAGCCATTCCCTTGCAGATGCGCGCGGGACTCTTGCAGTCGTAGCACTTGTCGCCTTTTGCCGCGCAGGGGGTCTTCGCGTTCACGGACTGCGCTCTTAGCGGAGCTGCGACATTGCGCGCCCTCCAGAGAGCGTCGTCGTAAGTGGGGCAGAGCTTGTTCGCTCCGATTACGAAGATCACTTTTCTGTGGCCCCAAAGAGTTGAAGATATGCGGTTGCCCGCGCCGTCTATGTTGATGATCTCTCCTGTTTCGGCTATGGCGTTGGCGGAGCTTATGTACACTTCGGTGTGCATCGCGTCATCGCGCTCTTTTACGATCTCTTCCGGATGGTCCGGGTCTATACCCGCCTTCCAGTGCCATTTGATCTCGCTTTTGCCTTCAAGAGCTTCGTACAGCCCTATCGACTCGACTGTCTTGGAGCCGCCTATCCCGATGCTCTTTCCCGCGAGCTCTTCGGCGAGAAAGGCGCAGGCTTCCTCTTTCGTATCAAAAACGGATACTTTGAATCCGTATCCTTCCATGTTCGCTTTCACTTTTGAAAAGTCAGTCATCGTTCCATACCTCACATATTTCGATATATCTGATTCGATCGTACGGTCTTTGAGAGCGGATCGCAAGTATGGAATTGTATTGAATACGCTTTTTTGTTTAAGTCGCCGGGCGATAGGTAAAAAGTGAAAAAGTTGTTGACATCATATTTGCAGTAATATATAATCAACTTTTATTTCCTTGACTTTTAAGCCTCGAGTAGCGTATACTAATAATATGTATGGGCAAAATGCATAAGTATGCCCCAAAGAGGGAGGAAATAATGTATAATATCGGCGACAAAATAGTATACCCGATGCACGGAGCCGGTGTCATCAACGAGATCGAAGAGAGGGAGATACTCGGAGAGGTCAGACAGTACTACATCCTCAACATGCCGCACGGCGACATGAAGATCATGATACCTGTCGACAAGTGTGATGAGATCGGTGTCAGGACGATCATCAGTGAAGAGCAAGTCAAGGATGTGCTTGAGATACTCGGAGCCGAGTCGACTCCAATGCCGAGCAACTGGAATCACCGCAACCGTGAAAACATGGAGAGGATCAAGACCGGCGCAATAGAAGAAGTGGCGGGAGTGGTCAGGAACCTCACGCGGGTCGAACATGTCAAGAATCTCTCTACGGGAGAGAAAAAGATGCTCAATAACGCGAGACACATCCTAGCCAGCGAGATAGTTCTGGCGACAGGAAAGTCAAGCGATGAAGTCGAGGCGATGATAGACGAGGCCATATAGTATCGGCCGCGTCTGCGTCATCTGTTTCGGCGCATAGAGAAATATGAAAAGAAAGGGGGTGAAATAAAGGGAATGTTCAAGAAAATGCTGAGAACGGCGATATCGCTGATCGGTGCTGTTGTTGGGTACGGCATTTTCCAACTGGTGAAGTACATGCTGGTCCAGTCCAAAGCGGTCACAGAGGCATGGTTCTCACCTTGGAAAGAGATCGTACTTTCTTTATTATTCGTAATCATATTCTTTATTCTTTTTTTTATGCTGGCACCGACATTCACGAGAAGGAGCCGGAAAGTCACGCGGAACATCGAGAACGACCTGCAGGGCTTCTCGACCAATGATCTTGTCGCGGGAACAGCAGGCCTCGTAGTAGGTCTGATAATAGCGTTCCTCGTCAGCAACATCTACGGATTCATCAGTATGCCGTATGTTTCGCTCGGTCTTACGATCGTTACATACTTCGTTTTCGGATACCTCGGCGTAGTAATAGCGACGAGGAAGAGCAAGGATCTGTTCAATCTGTTCATCAGGGAAACGCGTGAAAGACGTCAGGGCGCAGGCAAAAAATCGAAGCAAAAGCAGGTCGAATCAAAGCCTAAGATCCTCGACACGAGCGTCATCATCGACGGAAGGATATACGATATCATGAAGACAGGCTTCCTTGAGGGGTCTATCGTGATACCGGATTTCGTGCTGGTCGAACTCAGGCACATAGCCGACTCGTCCGACAGCATGAAGAGAAAGCGCGGACGCCGCGGTCTCGACGTGCTGAACGATATCAGAGAGCGCTTCGGAGTGGATATCTACGATACCACTGCTGAAAAGTCTCTCAAAGAGATACCGGAAGTCGACGTCAAGCTTTTGAAGCTTGCCCAGAATATGAACGGAAAGGTCGTGACAAACGACTTCAATCTCAACAAGGTCGCAGGCATAAACAATGTCGAAGTACTGAATATCAACGAACTGGCAAATACGCTGAAACCGGTAGTGCTCCCGGGCGAGAGCATGCAGCTCTTCCTCGTCAAGGAAGGCAAGGAGCATGATCAGGGAGTCGCTTACCTTGACGACGGAACTATGATCGTAGTCGAGGGCGGAAAGAAGTACATCGGGAAGACAGTCGATATCACAGTTACGAGCGTGCTGCAGACTTCTGCCGGCAGGATGATATTCGGAAGACCGAAACAACAGGGCAGATAGGCTGAAGGAGGTAATATGCTGCAGAGGATCGGAAGCGGATTCGATGTCCACAGATACGAGGAAGGACGCCCGATGGTGCTCGGAGGAGTCACGATCCCCTATGAGAAGGGGCTCAAAGGACACTCTGATGCGGATGTCGTCCTCCACGCGGTGATGGATTCGATGCTGGGCGCTGCCGGCATGGGCGATATAGGGGAACACTTCCCCGATTCGGATGATAGGTACAAAGGCATCTCGTCAATGGAGCTGCTCAGGAGAGTGGCGGAGATGATCGCCGGAGCCGGATATACCGTTGGGAACATCGATGTCACGGTGATCTGTGAAGAGCCGAAGATAGGGCCGCACAAACAGGCGATGAAAGACGCGGTAAGGTCGGTCCTGGGCGATGTGGATATCAACATAAAAGGGACCACGACGGAAGGTCTGGGCTATACCGGAAGAAAAGAAGGGATAGCCTGCCACAGCATATGCCTGCTTACACGAGAATAATGAAGAACTTGATATGTGATCAAATAGTATAAGGAGAAAAAGCAAAAATGAAGCTGTCAAAAATGCACTTGAAAACACTCAGAGAAGCGCCGAGCGAAGCGGTGCTGCCCAGCCACATCCTGCTCCTCAGGACAGGCATGATCAGAAAGCTGGCATCCGGTATCTACGGATACATGAATCTCGGATACAGATCGATCAGGAAGATCGAGCAGATCATCAGAGAAGAGATGGACGCCATCGGCGGACAGGAGATCCTGATGAGCGCCGTCCAGCCGGCTGAGCTGTGGCAGGATTCGGGAAGATGGTTCGATTACGGCCCCGAGCTGTGGAGAGTAAAGGACAGGAAGGGTGCTGACTTCTGCCTCGGACCTACGCATGAAGAGGTGTTCACCGATATCATGAGGACTGACGTCACGAGCCACAAGCAGCTTCCGATGAGTCTGTATCAGATCCAGACGAAGTACCGTGATGAGGTAAGACCCAGATTCGGTCTCATGAGGAGCCGCGAGTTCATCATGAAGGATGCTTACTCGTTCGACCTCGACGACGAAGGACTCGACAAGAGCTACAACGATATGTACGGCGCTTACGAGAAGATCTTCGACCGCTGCGGCCTCGACTACAGACCGGTAGAGGCTGACAACGGAGCTATCGGCGGAAGCGCTTCGCACGAATTCACAGCTCTTTCGGAATACGGCGAGAGTGAGATCGCTTACTGCACGAAGTGCGATATGGCGGCGACTGTAGAGAGCGCGGACTGCTCTGACGATCCGGAGCAGGCTGACGAGATGAAGCCGCTCGAGAAGGTGCACACTCCGGGAACGAAGACGATCGAAGAAGTCGCTGACTTCCTCGGACTCGATAAAAAGCAGACCATCAAGGCCCTGCTGTTCGAGACATATGACGAGCTGGGACAGAGGAACGGATTCGTCGCTGCATTCGTAAGAGGCGACCGTGACTGCAATATGATCAAACTCGTCAACGCTCTGGGCATTCCTGAGCACGCGATAGCATTCGCTGACGAAGAGGCGATGTCAGAGGCGACAGGCTGCGTCGGCGGATTCACAGGCCCGGTAGGACTTCACGACTGCACGATCGTCGTGGACAGCGAGCTTCCCGGACAGAAGAACCTGTGCGCGGGAGCATGCGAGGTCGATCACCATATGATCAACATGAACTACGGACGCGACTACAAGGGCGACATCGTGGCAGACATCAAGGTCCTCAAGGAGGGAGATCCCTGTCCGTGCTGCGGAGCGCCTGTAAAGCATACGCGCGGCATCGAGGTAGGCCAGGTCTTCAAGCTCGGAACGAAGTATTCGGAGAGCATGGGAGCTTACTACAAGGACGACAAGCAGCAGTCCAGACCGATCGTAATGGGTTGCTACGGCATCGGCGTCGGACGTACGATGCAGGCCGTCGTAGAGCAGCATCATGACGACAAGGGCATCATCTGGCCGATGAGCGTCGCGCCTTATCACGTCATCGTGACTATCGTCAAGATGAACGATGAAGAACAGGTAGCGATCGCTGAATCGATATATGAAAAGCTGCAGGCGGCGGGAGTCGAGGTACTGCTCGACGACCGTAAGGAAAGAGCCGGCGTCAAGTTCAACGACGCGGATCTGATCGGTATCCCCATCAGGATCACGGTCGGAAGAGACGCGGCTTCGGGCAGCGTAGAGTACAAGCTCCGCAGAGACGCAGAGAGCGAGCTCATCGCGATAGACGAAGCAGTAGAAAGAGCGATCAGGACAGTAAACGAAGAAAAATGACCAGTAACGGCAAAGCATTGGAACTGTGGAAAATGTTCATAGCGTTTTTCAAGATGGGTCTGTTCACCATTGGCGGGGGACTGGCCATGATACCTCTGATGCAAAAGTATGCCGTTGACGATCAGAAATGGCTGACGGAAGAAGAGATGGTGGACTGCATAGCTATCAGCTATTCAGTCCCCGGGGTCGTTGCGATCAACGCGGCGACCTTCATCGGGAAGAAAAAGTACGGTATGACCGGCGCGGTCATAGCGACTCTCGGTGTGACTCTTCCGTCTCTTTTTTGTATAATCGCTATCGTTCTTTTCCTGGGGCAGATCGAGAACAACAAGTACGTGCAGGGGGCCTTCGTCGGGCTGACGGCGGCCGCGTGCGGACTGATAGCGAACGCCATGGTCAGGCTGGCGAAGCAGTCGATAAAGAACGTGTTCGGGTGGATCGTAGCGATCTGCTCTTTCGCGGCGATAACGCTGTTCAACGTCAACGCGATCCTGGTGATAGTCATATCGGCTGTAAGCGGATATGTATATATGCGCCTTGCTCCTGCTGAAAAGGCGCCGGATGCCGAAGCGGACGATGGAGAGGAGGACGGAAGATGAGCATATTCCTCGAACTCTTCATATCCTTCTTCAAAGTAGGCGCATTCGCGTTCGGCGGCGGCATGGCGATGCTTCCTATCATATTCCAGGAAGTCGAAAGATACGGCATGATGACGCAGACGGAATTCGCCCGTCTCGTGGCATTGTCGCAGGTGACGCCGGGACCTGTCGCAGTCAATGCGGCGACATATACCGGCATGATATATGCTGGAGTTCCGGGGGCCGTCGTGGCGACTTTTGGTGTTGCTCTGCCCTCGTTTGCGGTTATAATAATCGTAATGAAGTTCATGGAAGCCTTCAAAGAGAGCAAAGGCCTCGAGGGCATCCTGAGCGGCATCAGACCGGCGACCGTCGGACTGATAGCTGCGGCCTTCATATATATCGCGCAGACCTCGATAGTCAGCGGGAAGATCTTTTCACTCGCTTTCCTGAAGGGGTTTCCGCATAACATAGATATTTTTTCACTTTGTGTATTCATAGCGACGATAGTGCTCGCAGGAAAGTTCAAGGTCGGACCGGTCAAGATCATACTGCTGAGCGGAGTCGCGGGAGCGTTGATATGTGGACTGGCGGCGTAAGGGTGGTATTGCCCGATGAAGAAGGAAGGATACTGATGGTCCATCAGGTCCATCCCGAAAGAGATATTTGGCTCGTGCCGGGCGGCGGCACGGAGGACGGAGAGCTTTCAAGAGAGGCAGCCGTCCGTGAGGTCATGGAAGAGACAGGCCTTGAGATAGAGATAGAGAGGATGCTCTGGCATGTGGAGCAGATCAAGGAGAACGGCGAGCAGCGTTTCGTCGACTTCTTCCTCGGAAAGATAACGGGAGGAAAGCTGGGGCTCGGTACGGATCCGGAGTTCTCAAAGGACGAACAGGTGATGACCGAACTGGCATTCATGACTATAGAAGAGATGGCGGCTATGGACAACGTTTATCCGGAGTTCCTGGCCGGCGAACTGGCAAAACTGGATGAAGAGGCAATGAAAATGCCCGATCCCTACAGGGTCCGGGCATGAGGCGAAAGGAGCAAAAGACAATGAAAAAATTCGTGATCGAAATGGAAAACGGCGGAAAGATGACAGGAGAACTGTATCCTGACAAAGCACCGAAGACGGTCGACAATTTCGTAGATCTCTGCGAAAAGGGCTTCTACGACGGCCTGATCTTCCACAGAGTCATCCCCGGATTCATGATCCAGGGCGGATGCCCGAACGGCAACGGTATGGGCGGCCCGGGCTACAGCATCGCCGGAGAGTTCCGTTCGAACGGATTCGATAACGACCTGAAGCACACACGCGGAGTCCTCTCGATGGCGAGAGCGATGGATCCGAATTCCGCTGGATCGCAGTTCTTCGTAATGGTAGCTGACGCGCCGCATCTCGACGGTGATTACGCCGCTTTCGGCATGGTCACTGAGGGAATGGAGACTGCTGATGCTATCGTGAATACACCGACGGGATTCAACGACAAGCCGATCGAGCCTCAGGTGATCAAGACGATAACCATAATCGAAGAATAATGCAAAAAAAGGCAAAGATCAGTAAAAGCAACAGGAGGTAGACAGCATGAAAGTCAGATTTTGCGGAGCGGCAAACGGCGTCACGGGATCGTGCCATCTAATCACATGCGGAGAGCATCAGGTCCTGTTCGACTGCGGACAGTTCCAGGGCGGAAAGCAGCAGGAAAGACTCAACTATGAGGACTTCCCGTTCGATCCCACGCAGATAGAATGCGTGATCCTTTCGCATGCTCACATCGACCACTGCGGAAGACTGCCGCTTTTGGTCAAGAGAGGGTTCAAAGGAAAGATCTACTGCACAGACGCGACCGCCGACCTCCTCGATGTCATGCTGAAGGACAGCGGATATATACATGAAAAAGAAGCCGAGTGGCAGAACAGAAAGAACGAGAGGGCGGGACGTCCTCCGATCGAGCCGCTCTATACTTTCAACGACGCTGCGGCGACGCTGGCTTACGTGGAAGCAGTAAGATACGACCAGCTGATCGAGATCAACGAGGACATGAAGGTCGTCTTCAACGAAGCGGGCCACATACTCGGCTCCGCCATCATAGAACTGTTCGCTACTGAGAATGAGAAGACGAGCAAGATCGTATTCTCAGGCGACCTCGGAGTGATGGGAAGGCCGATCCTCAGAGACCCGAAGATAATCAAGAAGGCCGACCAGGTCATCATGGAGACGACGTACGGAAACAGGGTCCATCCTGAAAAGGACAATGATATCGACGCCCTGATCAAGATCGTCATAGAGACGACGAAGAGGGGCGGAAGCGTCATCATCCCGTCCTTTGCTGTAGGCCGTACGCAGGAATTGATATATGAACTGAACAGGTTCTATGACAGCGAAACGGAGTACACGAAGTACCTGAAGGACATCAAGGTGTATGTCGACTCGCCGATGGCGGTCAACGCGACTGAGGTGTTCCAGAAGAATTCCCAGGTATTCGACGATGAGACGAAGGACTATATCATGAGGGGAGACGACCCGCTGAAGTTCAACGGCCTCATCTTCACCAGCACGACAGAAGAGTCGCAGAGGATCAACATGGATCCGGATCCGAAGATCATAATCTCGGCGAGCGGCATGTGCGAAGCGGGCAGGATCCGTCATCATCTCAAGCACAATCTATGGGATGCAAGGAACTCCGTCATCTTCGTAGGCTATCAGGCGGAGGGGACTCTCGGCAGGAAGCTGATAGACGGAGAAAAAGACATATCGCTCTTCGGAGAGTCGATCCACGTAGCGGCGAAGATACACAACCTCGAGGGCTTCTCGGGCCATGCTGACAAGGACGGGCTCTTCGAGTGGATAAGCGGATTCGAAAAGGCTCCGAAGCAGATATTCCTCGTCCACGGCGAACTGGAGTCGAAAGAAGCCTTCGCTTACACACTGAAGGAAAAGCTCGGCTACGATCCTGTCGTGGTCAGAGAGGTATCGGAGTTTGAACTCGAGACGGCAGATCTGCTCGAGATCGAAGAGACGAACGTTCAGGGCGTGGACAAAGATGAGATAAGCAACCTCAGAGCCAGGATCTGGAGAGTCCACGATACTCTTGAGAACGTCCTCTACAATTCGAGCCTCATAGCAACGGATGATATCGATCCGGAGAAATTCAACAATATCAAGAACGTAGTCATCGATCTTGAGAAGAACGCAGTCAACCTCGGTTCTAAGCTCACGAAAGACGACTAAAAAGAGATAGGGATAAGAAAGGTCACAAAGCAGAGTGGAGAAAAAGGCGATAGCGGCGACAGTGGCGGTCACCGTGATAATGGGGATGACGTTCCTGGCAAGCAGTGAACTCCTCATATACGCAGATTCATTCCAGAGCGCGGCGATCAGATGGTCGTTCGCGCTCGTTAGCATGCTCGCTCTGATGGCCCTGCGTCTGGTGAAGATAGAGTTCAAAGGGAAGAACTGGCTGCATGCAGCGCCTGTCGCCCTGTTCCAGCCGTGTCTTTATGCGGTGTGCGAGCTGGAAGGGATAAGGCTGACGACGGTCGCCGAGTCTGCTGTCATACTGGCCCTGGTACCTGTTGCCGTCGCGCTGATCTCCGCAGTATTCCTGAAAGTCCGGATAAGTAAGATCGTCGCAGCCTGCATAGTGATCTCGCTTGCGGGCGTGCTTCTCACGGTCGACTACTCCGAGGGCTTCGGGGGAGAGACGATAGGCGTCATCATACTGTTCGCTGCTGTCATCACTGGAGCTATGTACAGCATAACGTCTGAAAGGGTATCGGGCGAGTTCGCGCCGATCGATCTGGCGTTCCTGCAGTGCGTGGGAGGCGGTATATTCTATACCGTCGTTGTCCTTATCAGAGGTCAGCTGCCTGAGACGGTAAGCATCGCTGTCCACAATCCTTCCGTGATCGTTTCCGGGATATACCTCGGATTCATATGCTCGGCTCTGGGCTACATACTCTGGAATTATGTCCTTTCGAAGATACCTGCTTACATAAGCGCACTCTTCATCGCCAACGGCATCACTCTGATCGGAGTGTGGGTCGGTGTGTTCTTCAGAGGCGATCACCTCACTGTTTTGTCGGTGATCGGCATGATCCTCATACTCGCGGGAGTCCTCGGCGTCGGTCTGAAAGGCCAGTCTCAAAGCGATTGAATTTCGCACCCGTTCGGGTTAATATATTATCTATGGTAAACTTGAATATTGAACAGCAAAAGGCAGTAATGCACACTGAGGGTCCTCTTTTGATCCTCGCAGGCGCGGGAAGCGGCAAGACGAGTACTATGACGAGCCGCATCGCGCATCTTTTGGATACGGGAGTTTCTCCCTACAACATCCTCGCCGTCACATTCACGAACAAGGCGGCGGGAGAGATGAGAGACAGGGTCGAGCAGCTGGCGGGAGGACCGGTGCCCATGTGGATAATGACGTTCCACGCGGCGTGCCTGAGGATACTCCGCCGTGACGCTGATGTCCTTGGTTACGGAAAGGATTTTGTCGTATACGACACGGTCGACGTCAAGTCGTGCATCAGGAGGGTGATGAAGGAGCTGGACATCGACACGAAGTATTGTCCGATCAACGGAGTGATAGCGGCGATCTCCGCCTGCAAGGAAGCGGAGATGAGCCCGAAGCAGTACCGTGAGACGTTCGGGCAGGACCCGGGCAAGGAGAGGATATACGATATTTATAAAGAATATGACAGGATCCTGAGAAGGAACAACGCCATGGACTTCGACGATCTGCTCCTGAATACGGTCAGGCTCTTCGAAGAAGACAGGCAGGTCCTCGAAAAGTATCAGGACCGCTTCAGGTACATCATGGTCGACGAGTACCAGGATACGAACAGGACCCAGTATAAATTCGTGAAATATCTCGCCGAGGCCAGCAGGAACATCTGCGTGGTCGGTGACGATGACCAGTGCATATATCAGTGGAGAGGGGCGGATATACGAAATATCCTCGACTTCGAGAAGGACTTCCCTGACGCCACGGTGATCAAGCTAGAGCAGAACTACCGCTCGACGGCGAACATCCTGGACGCGGCTCACTCAGTGATAGAGAACAACCATCAGAGAAAGAGCAAGAAGCTCTGGACCGATGCCGGAAGAGGCGAAAAGATAATGTACAGGAGGGCCGACAACGAGACGGATGAGGCGATGTATATCGCGCAGGAGATATCCCATCTGGCCGGGAAAGGCATGAAGTACAGGGACATCGCCGTCCTGTACAGGACGAACGCGCAGTCCCGTGTTTTTGAAGAAGCATTCTCGAGGCGGAACGTGCCCTACAGGGTGGTCGGCAGCGTCAGATACTACGAGCGGAAAGAGATCAAGGACATGCTCGCTTACATGAGGCTGGTGCAGAACCCTTCGGATGACGTATCTCTCATGCGCGTCATCAACGAACCCAAGAGGGGCGTCGGCCAGACGACGGTCGGAAAGCTCGCGGCTCTGGCAAGGGCTTACGATACCAGCATATTCTCGTGCATAAAGGACGAGTCGATGATGGGCGGCATAGGCGCCAAGGCGAGAAAGTCCATCGCCGCATTCACGGAGTGCATAGAAAAGTATCATGCTGAGATGGAGAATCTCAGGGTCAGGGATATCTACGACGGTCTTCTCAGAGATTCGGGATATATGAAGGCCCTCGAGGACGAGAACACGGTGGAAGCCGACTCGAGGATAGAGAACCTGCTCGAATTCAGGACGGTAATCGAGAATTACGATAACGGAGAGATAGAGGCGATGACGGCAATGGAAGGACTTGACGATCCGGAGGCGTCCGCGCCCGATAGGAGCCTTGCGGGCTTCCTGGAAAAGATATCGCTGCTTTCGGATATAGACAATCACGATTCCGGAGCCGACGCAGTCACGATGATGACTATGCACAGCGCGAAGGGGCTGGAGTTCCCTGTCGTTTTCATGCCGGGCATGGAGGACGGTCTGTTCCCGGGATGGCGCTCGGTCGATGATCCGGGGAAGATGGAGGAGGAGCGCAGGCTCTGCTACGTCGGAATGACGAGGGCGAAGGAGAGGCTGTATCTCACGAGCGCCCAGTACAGGGTGATGTACGGCAAGGGCAGCTTTACGAGGGAGTCGGTCTTCATGAGAGAGCTCGATCCAAAGCTCCTGACAGGTGACGCCGTCTATGAGAAGAAGAGCGATGCAAGATTCGGAACTGCAAAGCCGATCGACGGATCCGCAGGCCGCGCGCCGGCGATGCCGTTCGACAGACTAAGGCAGGCGAAGAGAGAGGTCAAGGAGAAGAAAGCTCCCGTACAGCTCTCAGCCGGAGACAGAGTGCGGCACGCGAAATTCGGAGAGGGCCTCGTAGTCAAGGCCGAAGGGAAAATAGTTGAAGTCATGTTCGACAGCGCCGGCAAGAAAAAGCTGGCTGCGGACATGGCGCCTATAACGAAGATATAACACAGGTCAGATAGGAAGGTCGGATATGGCTGGCGCATCAGATGAAAAAAGAAAAAGGATGACCGAACTTGTCGGTCAGCTCGATGAAGCGGCAAGGGCTTACTACACGGACAGCAAGGAGATAATGACCAACTTCGAGTACGACAGGCTCTACGACGAGCTTGAAGCGCTCGAGAAGGAGACGGGCATCGTAATGGCGGGCAGCCCGACGCAGAGGGTCGGATATGAACTGCTCGATGAACTGCCAAAGGAGAGGCACGAGGAAAAGATGCTCTCCCTGGGCAAGACGAAGGATCCGGATGAGATCGTCTCCTGGCTCGGAGACAGGAAGGGCGTCCTCTCGTGGAAGCTGGACGGACTGACGGTCGTGCTGACATATCAGGGCGGAGAGCTCGTCAAGGCCGTAACGCGCGGAAACGGAGAGGTCGGCGAGGTCATAACGAACAACGCCCGCGTCTTTTCGAACATTCCGCTCACTATCCCGTATAAGGACGAGGTGATACTCAGGGGCGAGGCGACGATATCCTACGCGGAGTTCGAGAGGATCAACGCCGGGATAGGCGAGGCAGATGCGAAATACAAGAACCCGAGGAACCTCTGCAGCGGGTCGGTGCGGCAGCTGAACAACAAGGTCACTGCGGAGAGGAACGTGAGGTTCACGGCATTTGCTCTCGTGAAGGGCGGAGATGACACGGACTCCAGGATGGCCCAGTTCGACTGGATGAGCAGCCAGGGCTTCGCCGTGGTCGATCATGTTCTGGTCGACGCGGGAAGCGTGAAGCAGGCAATCGCGGATTTTGAGAAGAAGATACCTGAGAACGAAGATCCCTCTGACGGACTCGTTCTGATATATGAAGATATAGCTTACGGAAAGTCGCTCGGCGTCACGGCCAAATACCCCAGAGACGGCATCGCCTTCAAGTGGAGAGACGAGATCGCTGAGACGACTCTGAGAGAGATCGAGTGGAGCGCGTCGAGGACCGGCCTCATCAATCCGATCGCGGTGTTCGACCCGGTAGAGCTCGAAGGAACGACCGTATCGAGGGCGTCGGTGCACAACGTCAGCATAGTCGAGGATCTGAAGCTCGGCATCGGGGATACGATCAGGGTCTACAAGGCGAATATGATCATACCGCAGATAGCTGAGAACGTGACGAAGAGCGGAAGTGCCGCCGTTCCGGACATCTGCCCCGTATGCGGCGGGCCTGCAGTGATCAGGCAGGAAGCCGACGTTAGGGTGTTGATATGCGGTAATCCGTCGTGCCCGGCGAAGCAGACGAAATCGTTCGCGCTGTTCGCGAGCAGAGACGCTATGAACATCGAGGGCCTTTCGGAGCAGACGATAGAGAAGCTGATATCTGTCGGAGCTCTGAAGACGCCGGCGGATCTGTTCAGGCTCGGGGACCACGCGGAAGAGATCGCTTCCCTCGAAGGCATGGGCGAAAAGTCGCTCGCGAATCTCATGGCAGCCGCCGACAAGGCCAGAAAGACGAACCCTGCGAGGCTGCTTTATGCCCTCGGGATAACGGGGATAGGCTCGGCGAACGCCGGGATGATATCGAGGCACTGCGGCGGAGACTGGGAGAAGATCAGCAGTCTGTCGAAGGAAGAACTGCTCGAGATAGACGGAGTAGGAGAGGTCCTGGCGGATGCCTTTACGGGATATTTTGCTGATGAAGAAAACAGGAAGACTGTAGAAGATATACTCTCGGAGATAGGATTCGAAGAGAGCGTGCAGCCCGCCGAGCAGAAGCTGGAGGGGCTGACATTCGTCATTACGGGCAGCTTGAAGCACTTCTCGAACAGGAAGGAGCTGCAGGAACTGATACAGGATATGGGAGGAAAGGCCGCGGGCTCTGTCAGCGGCAACACATCGTTCCTCATCAATAATGATAAGACGAGTTCCTCGTCGAAGAACAAGAAGGCCGCCCAGCTGGGCGTGCCGGTCATCACAGAAGAAGACTTCATGGAAAGGTTCGGTATAAAGGATGCTTAAAGTAGGAAAACTGGACAGTGAACTTTTGAAAAAGATAGTGTTCGACAAGATCACGTTCAGGAGAGACGAAGTGATCACGAGACCGGGGATCGGCGAGGACTGCGCCGTCATCGATTACGGCGACTACGAGTGCGTGCTGTCGACTGACCCGATCACGGCGTCGATAGAAGACATCGGAAGGCTGGCCGTGCACATCTCGTGCAACGATATCGCATCGAACGGCGTCGAGCCGGTCGGTCTGCTTCTTGCGGTGCTTCTTCCTGAAGGAACGACAGAGGAACAGATAGAGAACATGATGGATCAGGCCGGAAAGGCCAGCGAAGAGCTCGGCGTCGAGATAGTCGGCGGGCACACCGAGATCACCAGAGCTGTCAACCAACCGGTCATGATATCGACGGCTATAGGCCGCGGCCCTGCGGGAGGATCGCAGGACGGAAAGGACATGCGCCCCGGAGACCTCATACTCGTTACGAAGAAGATCGGACTCGAGGGCACGGGCATCATCGCGACGGAAAAGGACGTTTCAGGCATACTGACGGATGAAGAGGCTGAGGAAGCCAGAGCCATGCTCGATCAGGTCAGCGTCGTGAAGGAAGGCATCATCGCCGGAAGGATAGGGACCCACGGTATGCACGACGTCACTGAGGGCGGCATCCTCGGAGCGGTATGGGAGATGTGCCGTGTCAGCGGAATGGGCGCCACTGTCGACAGGGCGGAGATACCTGTAAGCGGGATCACCGTCAAACTCTGCAAGGCTTTCGATCTCGATTTCATGAGACTGATATCGAGCGGATGCATGCTGATCGTCTGCGAACGCGAAAAATTCGCGGAGATGAAAGAGACGATGGAGCAGGCAGGGATAGCCCTCACCTGCATCGGTCAGGTCGAGGAAGAAGAGGCCGGTATCAGGTTCGAAGACGGCACGCAGATAGAGCCTCCGGCTTCGGACGAGATATATAAAGCCGTTGACTAAAGAGGGCAAAGACCATATAATATCTAAGGAAAATCGTCTTTTGACAGCTCCGTTCGGCCCGGTGCCGGGTCCCGCGCAACAGGACTCCGCGAACCTTGTCAGGTCCGGAAGGAAGCAGCAATAAACGGTAGCGCCTGTGTGCCGCGGACAAACCTCCTCCGGTGTCCCTGCGGGGCTGTCAAAGGACGATTTTGTATAGGAGAAAAAGATATGTATAAAGCACTTTACAGAGCATACCGTCCGGAAGTCTTCAGTGACATGCTCGGACAGGAGCACATAGTAAAGATACTTCAGAACCAGATAGCGGCGGGCAGTGTGAATCATGCCTACCTTTTTTGCGGTACGAGAGGGACCGGCAAAACGACGGTGGCGAGGCTTCTCGCCAAAGCGGTCAACTGCACTTCGGAAGGTGAAAGACCATGCGGCGTCTGCGACGCCTGCAAGAGGGTGCAGCAGGGCAGCTTCATGGATCTCATCGAGATCGACGCTGCTTCCAACAACGGTATCGAGAATATCAGGGAACTGAGAGAGAGCGTCAAATATCCCCCGGTCGAGGGAAGGATGAAGGTGTACATCATAGACGAGGTGCACATGCTGTCGACGGCGGCTTTCAACGCGCTTCTCAAGACCCTCGAAGAGCCGCCCGAGAGCGTCATATTCGTGCTCTGTACGACGGAGCCCGAAAAGCTCCCGGCGACTATACTCTCAAGATGTCTGAGGATGGACTTTCGGAGAGTGCCGGAGGATCTGCTTGCTGACAGAGTCAGGAAGATCTGCATAGAAAGAGGCATCATACTCGAAGAGAGCGCTGTCAGGATCATCGTGGCAGGCGCGGACGGATCGGCAAGAGACTGCCTGACACTCCTCGACAGATGCATATCCGGAAGAAAGGGCAGCGTTTCGAGAGACGACGTCCTCGAGTCGCTCGGCACTGTCGGTGAAGACGTATATACCGATCTGACGCAGCGAGTCACGGACAACGACGTGTCCGGCGGACTCCTCATACTGGACGACCTTATCCAGAACGGTAAGGATCCGAGACAGATACTGCAGGGATGGATGGCACACTACAGGAATCTTCTGATGACGAAGCTCGTTGCCCATCCGGAGAACGTACTGTCGATGTCAGTCGAGAATATAGAGAGGATATCGAGACAGGCTGAGATCACTCCACTCGGAGCGATAGAAAGAGCCATCGTCGATATGGCGAAGACGGCGAGCGACATCAAGGTGTCGAACCAGCCGAGGATACTTCTGGAGATGTGCTTCGTACGGCTTGCTACTACTTCCGAGGACGGAAGGGTCATCAACGTGCAGAGCCGTGGAAGGAGCGCGGCGCAGCAGGAAGAGCCGCAGCTGCCGGATCAGGATCAGCAGCCGCCTCAGAGCGTACAGCCCGGACCGCAGCAGGATGCTTACGAAGAATACGATTTCATGATGGATATGTGGGCTGATATCCTTGAAGACGGTGAGAGCCAGACGGATACGTTCACTATCGTCACAACGGGAGCGACCCCGATAAAGATGAACGACGACGAGATAGTGCTCAAAGTCACGGGGCTTGCCGGAAGATATCTGGAGAAGAACAGGATCCCGATGGAGGCGCTTATCGAAAAGTATGCCGGCTCGCATCTCGACATGATACTCAGGCGCGATGATGAAGGGACTAAGAATAAAGACGTTTACGGAACGGCCTCGAAGATAGGCGACATACTCGGAACGAACGTAGATGTAAAATAAGATCAGGAGGAAGATAAAGATATGGGAAGAGGAATGAAAGCAGGCAAAAGGCCCAAGCAGGGCAACGCTTCACAGAGACAGCAGATGGCTCAGATGCAGGCTCTCCAGGAGCAGATGGAGCAGGTGCAGTCCGAGATAGATAAGATGGAGACATCGGCTTCTTCGGGCGGCGGCGCAGTCGAAGTACGCGTCAACGGCAAGAAGGAGATACTGGACATCAAACTCCAGCCCGAAGTCGTAGATCCGGATGATATCGAAATGCTCCAGGATCTCATCATGACAGCTGTCAACGAGGCTCTTCGCCAGATGGAGGAGATCTCTCAGAACGAGATGAACAAGTTCACGGGCGGCCTGGGACTTCCGGAAGGGATGTTCTAAATGGCTCAGTACGCGAAACCGCTGAACAGACTTATAAATGAGCTCGGCAAGCTGCCAGGCATCGGAGGCAAGACAGCGCAGCGTCTTGCTTTTCACATATTATCGATGCCGGAGGGAGAAGCCGAGTCGATCGCGGAGTCCATCACATATGCGAGAAGGAACATGAAATACTGTTCCATATGCGGCAATCTGACGGACAGCGACCCCTGTTCGATCTGTACGGATGAGGGAAGGGAGCGCGATGTGATCTGCGTCGTGGAAGATCCAAGAGACGTCCTTGCGATGGAAAGGATCAAGGACTTCCACGGTCTTTATCATGTGCTCCACGGAGCCATCAGCCCGATGGAGGGCATCGGCCCTGATGATATCAATCTCAGGTCTCTGATCGTGAGGCTCCAGGAAAACGATATCAAAGAAGTCATCCTGGCCACGAACCCGAACATCGAGGGCGAGGCCACTGCAATGTATATAGCGAAACTTATCAAGCCGTCAGGCATAGAAGTGAGCAGGATAGCGCACGGCATCCCGGTCGGAGGCGACCTTGAGTATGCCGACGAGATGACCCTGTTCAAGGCAATGGAAGGAAGAAGAAAGCTCTGATATGACCAAGGAACAGAAACACACGCTGATCGCCTGTATGACGACAGCGTTTATTACTACGTTTATGGGAAGTTCGCTGAATCTGGCCGTACCCAATATCGAAGCGCATTTCGGAGTCGGCGCGTCCGTCGTAGGCTGGGTGGTGACTGCATATATGCTCGCGGTATCCTCTCTCAACGTACCGCTCGGAAAGGTCGCAGACCAGACGGGGAGGCGGCGCATGTTCATCCTCGCGATAGCCATATTCGGATGCGCGAGCATCATCGGCGCGTTCTCGGTGAACATATGGATGCTGCTCGGGATGCGTCTTCTTCAGGGTATGGCAGGCGCGATGATATTCGCGACGAACAACGCTCTGCTGATGAGCGCTTTTCCGCCCAGCGAGCGGGGAAGCGTGCTCGGAAAGAGCACGGCGGCAACATACATAGGCCTTTCGGCAGGTCCTGTAATCGGCGGACTGCTGAACGGATACCTGGGATGGAGATCGATATTCATAGCGACAGGCCTGATATCGGCCATAGCTTTTCTGATAGCTGTGAAAGGTCTGCCGAAGAGAGACGAGGGAATGGCTCACGGCCGCTTCGACATGAAGGGCTCCATGCTGTACTTCGCTATGATAATCATGATCCTCTATGGGCTCACCGACCTTTCGATCATGAGGAGCGCAAGGTACATCCTTGCCGCGGGGCTCGCACTCAGCGTAGTCTTCGTCATTGCCGAAAGAAGGGCGGAGGACCCTATCATCCAGATAGATATGTTCACGAAGGACAGGCCGTTCCTTTGCTCTAATCTGGCTGCATTCCTCAATTACGGTGCAACGTTCACGGTCGGCTATCTCCTCAGCATGTATCTGCAGCTGATCATGGGATTCAGTTCGCAGAAGGCCGGACTGATATTGATACTGCAGCCGGCGATACAGGCGCTTTTCAGTCCGTATATGGGCAGGCTCTCCGACAGGATAGCGCCGCACAAGCTGGCAAGCGCGGGCATGGGTATCTGCGCGGCCGGACTGATACTGCTTTCGAGACTGAATGAGGATTCGCCGATGGCGTACGTGCTGGTGATACTGGTCGTGATGGGATTCGGATTCGCAGCGTTCTCGTCTCCGAACGTGAACGCGATAATGTCCAGAGTCGATCCGAAAGACTTCGGGGTCGCGAACTCGATCGTTGCGACGATGAGGAACATGGGACAGTCAACGAGCATGGCTGTCGTAACTATAGTAATGGGCATCCTGGTAGGGAACGCGGCGCTCGCGAGCGTGCCTGCGGCCCGGATGATGCATGCAATACATGTGATATTCGCCATATTCGTCGTGATCTGTGCGATAGGCGTTTTCCTCTCACTTGCGAGGGGTAAGGAAGGATAATTATGAGAAGATTTTTTTCACCCGGAAGCATAATGCTGATACTCTTGATGGCTTACTATGCGTCGGGAGAACTGTTCTCTGATCCGAGAGGCTGGCTGATCACAAAGCTGATCATACTGCCCGGCATCATCATCGGTCTGTCGTTCCACGAGTTCGCTCACGCCTTCGTCGCGGAGAAGCTCGGAGACAATACGCCGAGGCTGCAGGGAAGGGTGACTTTGAATCCTATGGCTCATATAGATCCGGTCGGATTCATAGCTTTGCTGTTCGTCGGATTCGGCTGGGGACAGCCGGTAGAGATAGACCCGAGGAATTTCAGGAACAGGAGAAAAGATGAACTGATGGTGTCACTGGCAGGAGTGGTAATGAACCTGCTGCTGGCGATAGTGTTCACCATCGTTCTGAAGATATATGTCACGGCTTCGGGAAGCTGGCCTTCGATGGACACACTCGGAGGCATGGCAGGGGAGATCATATTCTATATCATCTGGATCAACCTGGTCCTGATGGTGTTCAATCTGCTTCCCATACCACCGCTCGACGGATTCAATGTCGTTACGGAGCTGTTCGATCTTAGGAAGTATGATTGGTGGTATACTGTATACAACAACGGTTTCATAATCCTTCTGATCCTCATCGCGATCGACTTTACGGACAGGATAATGGATCCGATATTGAACTTTTTCCTGAACATCGTGATGGGCGTACTGTTCTGAAGAACTGTTGAAGATACAGTGTTTTGATGTGAAAATTTTGTGAAAAAGTCCCAGTTGCTGCGATAATAAAAGCGGCCGGGTGCTATACTTTGTTTCCAAAGGGTTGGAAAAATGTGCAAAAAAGGAAGAGATCGGTATGAAGTATTCTAACAAAGCCAAATCAATAGCAGCTGTGATGCTGGCGATATGCATGGCTCTTACTATGAGTTTTGCAACAGTTAGTGTATTCGCTGAAACCGGTACAGGCGACCATGAGACGGTACAGGACGACACCGGAAATACCGGCGATACAGGTGACACCGGCGATACGGGTGAAGGCGGCGAAGGCGGTCAGGGAGAGATAACAGACCCTGGTGAAGGAACGGAAGAGCCTATCGAAGAGCCCCCGACCGATTCAGTGGTAAAAGTGACGAGATCCGCGAAGATACTCAATCATTTCGGCGGAACGGTCACAGGGATCACGAACGGCAATACGGAGGGGACGGTAACGATCCCGTACGGAGAAGAGAAGACATTCTATATCAATAGTAATGATGGATATGCGATCAACAAGGTAGTGGTCGATGGTGTCAACAAAGGCGCGGTCACTGAAGTAGTCATCAAGGGTGACGGCAACGAACATGAGATCAAAGTATACTTTTCGAAGAAAGGTCTTTTCATAATGCTCGACGCCGGTCATGCCGGAAAGTACAACAAGGGCATCATCAAAGGCTACTGGGAATCGCAGATGACATGGTCGCTCACCAAAAAGCTGAAGAATGAACTCGAGAAGTATCCGGGCGTCGTAGTAAGCCTCACGAAGAAGAGCCTTTATGACGATCCGTATATATATAACAGAGGACGGATGGCAAAGGGATACGATCTTTTCATCTCGATCCATTCGAACTGGTCAAGCGCGCAGAGTGCGGATTATCCGCTTGCCATAGTCTCTTCAAAGTACAAGCCTGAGCTTTACAAAGCGGCTCAGCCGCTCGGCAAACTGCTGGCTTACAACGTGAAGAATACGATGAAGACGAAGAATGAACCGCAGGTATGGGTAAAGAGGCTTTCGACTAACGGACAGGACTGGTACGGTGTCCTCAGAGGATGCGCGTCGGTAAACGTTCCGGGAGTCATAGTCGAGCACTCGTTCCATTCCAACAGAAGAGCATGTTCATGGCTGATGAAGGACGCCAACAAGAATAAGATGGCGAGGAACGAGGCTGCGATCATAGCAAACTACTACGGTTTCTCGAAGGACGGATCATTCAGACCCGGAAAGGTGAGCATCAAACTCAAGAAGGGCAAGAAAAAGATCAAGATCTCGTGGAAGGCGGTCAAAGGATCTCGCGGATATGTCATCTACAGAGCGACATCGAAGAAAGGCAAATTCAAGAAGATCAAGGTCGTCAAGGGACCGGCGAAAAGATCGTGGAGCAATACCCGGCTCAAGTCGAAGAAAAAGTATTACTATAAAGTCAGGGCATACTCCGTCGTGAAAGGCAAGAATGTGTATGGTTCTTATTCGGCAGTGAAAGGTATCAAGACCAAGTAGCTTACGGATGAGTCCAAATAAATCAATTTAATAATTGTTATGGATCAGTGTGAAGACCGGCATCTCGAAAGAGGTGCCGGCTTTCCGTTTCGGCAAAAAAAGATTTGGGAAACTGTTTGGAAAGCAGGGAAAAGGGAATATTAATAATTGTTAGCACTCTTTTGTGACGAGTGCTAAAAAAGTATTGAAATATGCCTTTGCGTGTCGTACAATATATCCGTAGGGGGTATTTTGCGGATATCCGCAAGAGACCGCAGCATATCAAGGACATGGTAATGAAATACAGAACAAGAAAGGGAATGAATACGAACAGGGGGTGAACGCCATGAAAATCGACAGATTGACACAGAAAGCACAAGAGGCTGTGATGGACAGCCAGGACATCGTTTTGAGGAACGGTAATCCGCAGCTCGACGCAGAGCATCTCCATCTCGCGCTCCTGAATCAGCAGGACGGGCTGATCCCTAGACTGATGGGATATATGGATATCGATGCCAAGGCCGTCGCAGCCGATCTTCAGGCGCAGATAGACAAGCTGCCGAAGGTGCAGGGCGCAGACAATAATATGTACGCTACGAGACGTTTCAACCAGATACTTCTCGCTGCTGAGGATGAATCGAAAAAGTTCGACGATGAATTCGTAAGCGTCGAGCACATTTACCTCGCACTTCTCGATGAGAAGAATTCGCCGTCAGCTGAGATCTTTAGAAAATATGGAATCACAAGGGACAGATTCCTGAAAGCTCTTGAGCAGATCAGAGGCGACCGCAAGGTGACGAGTCAGAATCCGGAGGATCAGTACGAGGCTCTTGAAAAGTACGGACGCGACCTCGTTGAGATGGCCCGTCAGGGAAAACTCGATCCGGTCATTGGACGTGACGAGGAGATCCGTCATACGATCAGGATCCTTTCAAGAAGGACGAAGAATAATCCGGTCCTGATAGGAGAGCCGGGCGTCGGCAAGACGGCCGTAGTCGAAGGCCTCGCTCAGAGGATACTCAACGGCGACGTGCCGGAGGGACTGAAAGACAAGACGGTCTATGCCCTCGACATGGGCGCCCTCATCGCCGGAGCGAAATTCAGGGGAGAATTCGAGGAGAGACTGAAGGCCGTCCTGAACGAGATCGAAAAATCGGACGGAAGGATACTCCTTTTCATAGATGAGATA
>CAMKAM010000001.1 GCA_946410475.1 uncultured Bacillota bacterium | reverse complement strand
ACTTGCCGTGGCCCTGTACCGATATCGTGTAGATATAGTCGGATCCCGGCGTCTCCTTGAGGGTGTCCATTATCTCGTCCGTAAGCACATAGTCCTTCGCCCAGTTCTTCGGCGTCTTCGCCACGCTCCTCATGTACTCGAGCGAGGTGAACGTCTCAAAGCCCAGATTCCCGAGGACCTTGTTCCTGTTGTAGAACGCACCTCTGTGGTTGTGGATGCAGTGCGTCGAATAGCCGATGTTCTTGAGGTTGAACGGTATGCTCTCACAGCTCTTTTTGAGCAGGACTGTCTTGTACGGATATTCGCCCGGTCCGAAGAATTTTACGCTCATTCCAGTCATCGACTCGAACTCCGTATTCGCTGTGCCTGCGCCCATCGACGGCACCTGTATCCTGCCCGTCGAATACTTTTTCATCAGTTTGTGATAATTCGGGATAGCGTCCCTGTCGAGCCTTACGTCTTCGGCGATCTCCGGATCTACGAAGGATTCGAGCTGCAGGAATATGATGTTCGGATGCTTTTCAGCAGTATCGAGCTTGCTGTAGCCGACCGTAGTGTTCAGTTCTTTCTTTGTGAATATGCCTCTGATCGAAGCAGCCGTATAGTTTTTCGGTCTGGAGACGCCCTTGTCCAGCCACGTCGCGACGAAGCAGTAACAGAATCCGTTGTCTCTGTATCCGTAAGCAAGGTTCGGGAAATATGTGTCCACGATATTGGCGCTTACAGCAAGACGAGTCCCGCCGACCATCATCATGCATACGATCAGAAGTCCCGGAATGACGGCTCTGAAATTCGTCCTGTTCTTCCTTACCGGCGCCTTGAGGAACAGGATCACGACAAAGCCGATGATCGCGATGATACCTATGGCTATTTCCACCATTTGCCCGGTCGAGAAATAGTTCGTCGCTATCGACATCCCGTCCTTCAGTTCCTTTATGTCGTTCGTGGTGAACGGCGTCATCCTGTTCGCCAGTATGAGTCCGTTGATGATGCCCAGCGTCAGCCACACGCTCCCTATCAGAACGAACACGAATATCCGGTGCCTGAACAGCATACAAAAGCTGAGGCACGTTAATACGATCAGCGCGTTATAGAAGAATACGAGCGGGTGCTCTGTAAGGAAGGTGAATCCTCCCGTTATCGTCTGCCTTGCAAGCGTCTCGATTATCAGCGTTATAACGAACGCGCCAACGGCGCAGGTAGTTCCCCACTGCCTGAGACGTTTGCCTGTGTGCTTCCATTTTTTCCTTCTTTTGGCCTTTGCCTTAGCCTTCGCTTTCAGCTCTTCCGCCTCTTTTTTCAGTCTGTCCTTCTCCGCCTTGAGCCTTTGAGCTTCCTTCTTCAGCCTTCCCGGTTCCTGTTCCGGAATATTGTTGTTTCCTTTGTTTTCACTCATTATCTCGTCTCCGCAAAAGTGTCTGCGAGTCTTGCGAATTCTTCCATGGTCAGGGTCTCTGCCCTTCTCGCAGGATCGATGCCGGCCTGTTCCAGCATCCCGGCAGCGGCCTGCTTTGCATTGTCCGCATCAGCGCACAGCGATGCCAGACAGTTCGACAATGTCTTTCTCCTCTGCGAGAAGCCCGCCTTAACGACATCGAAAAACAGTTTTTCGTCCTTCGGGCTCACCGCCTTTTCCTCTCTGAGGTCCAGCCGAAGCACTTTTGAGTCGACCTTCGGCTGCGGGCGGAACGCCTCAGCGGGCGCGTCGCATACTTCGCTTACCCTGCAGTGATACTGACACGCTATGCTCAGCGCACCGTAATCTTTACCGCCGGGCTCTGCCATGATCCGTTCCGCGACCTCTTTCTGCATCATTATCGTGATGGAAGCCGCCGGCACCTCGTCTTCGAGAAGCTTCATTATTATCGGCGTCGTGATGTAATACGGCAGGTTGCCCATCACGCGCACCTTATCTATCCCGGGATCCTTCGCCCTCTGCTCTTCGATCAGTGCGCAAAGATCCGTCTCGAGTATATCTCCTTCTATTATCTCCACAGAGCTGTCCAGTGCGAACCTCGCCTTAAGACCCGGAACGAGATCGCTGTCGAGTTCGATCGCGACCAGCCTCCTCGCCGCCTTCGCCGCCGGTTCGGTAAGCGCACCCATGCCTGGACCTATCTCTATCACGAGATCGTCCTCTCCCGTTCCGGACCCGGCAACGATATCTTCTATCACGCCGCGATCGGCAAGGAAGTTCTGTCCCAGCCTCTTTTTCGCTCTGTACTGCCCGCCTTTCGGGCCGCCCTTGCGGCCGCCCTTCGGCCTGCTGCCTGATTTGCTCATATATCCGCCTCGATCTTTCTGACGGCTTCCTCGATCTCATCTCTTCCGATCCCAAAGCCGTTCAGTTTCCTCAGAAAAGCCTTCGCGTTCGCATTCCCTATGCCGAGCGCCTTTCCCAGCCTTTCTCTTCTCGACGCGGCGTCAGCCGCCCCGACCAGGTGCCAGGCCTTCATATCTGCATTCGTATATCCGGGGCCGTCGTCTTCACAGACGCTCGCATGGGCCTTTGAAAGCGCCTCCCGTATGTCTTCCGGCGAGGCGTTCTCTATCCCGATGTCCCCTTTTTTCTCTGCTGACGGTCTGTCGAGGTAAGCCTGCTTCGAGCCCGGGAACCTCTCCGTGAGCCTCTTCCTGATTCCCTCGCCTGCGTGGTCCGGGTCCGTGAAGATGATGAGGCCCTTCTTCTCGTAAGCCGACTCCAGCACGTCCCATGTCTCCTTCGCTATGCCGAATCCATGGGTAGCTACTATATCCGCGTCTACCGCCTTTCCGACCGCGTCGATGTCATCTCTTCCCTCGACGACTATCACTTCTTTTATTCGTTCCATACTGTCCATCTATCTGCCGCTGTCCGCTGCAGCCTTATCGGCCGGGTCGCTTACTCTCCGCTTTCCTGATCATCCGTGACGGTCTGATCATCTTTAGCTCCGCCTTCAGTGTCCGCGCCGTTCTCACCCGGGACCACATACAGTATCTCTCCCGGTTTTATCATCTTCAGCTGCTGCCTTGCCTGTTCTTCGATATAGTCCTTGTCGTTTATCTTCTTCTTCTTTTCTTTGAGTTCTTCTTTTCTCTGCTCGAGCTGCTGCTGTTTGGCTTCCAGTTCTTTCTGCTCCATCTTCAGCTCGACCACGCTCCTTGCCATCCACGCTGTGATCGCGAGCAGCACAACGATGACGACGATATATACCGTACGCCTGCGTCTTCTCTGCCGGCGGCGGCGTCTCATCGAAGCTTCGGTTCGTTCGCTGATCTCGACGGGCTCTTCATATTGTTTTGAAAGCTCTTCGTCGAGTTCCCGCGCACGGCGTTCTTTTTCAAGATTGATCACATTGGGATCCTGCCGCCTTGCGGAGCGTCTTCTTCTTTTTTTCTTTTTGAATAATGCCATATCTGCTATCTGTTATATCTATCCTGTTCTTTCCCCTGCGCCGACAGTTTTCGTCTGAAACGGTCGCTTTTTTTCGAACTTGTATTATATCATAATTTGTAACATATAACCACTTTTCGCGGCCCGCACCCATGTAAGAAAAGGCGCGGACCCCTTAGCGAACATTTTGTCGACCAAATCCATCGATTTTCCTTTGCATATCCGCCCCATGGGTATTAAAATACTATCCGTGAATAAGCAAAAGGCAAGACTACAGCAAGGAGCACACTGACGATATGGGAAACAACACATTCAATCATACATTCAACGTCGCTTACTCGGAGATCAGCGGCAAAGGAACACTGAAGATCTCGGGACTGGCCAACTATTTCCAGAGCCTCGCAGTCGCTCACTCCGACGCGGCGGGCTGGCCGGTGGAAAAGCTGATGGACCAGCACAGAGGCTGGATCCTTCTGCATTATCAGATCAAGATCAAGGAGCTTCCCCGCGACAACGAACAGGTCACTGCCCACACATGGGCGGCGGGCTACAGAAGGGCTCAGGCGGACAGGGATTTCTGCCTGTGTGACTCCGAAGGAAACGAGCTGGCTTATGCCTCCTCAAGATGGGTCGTCATGGATATCGACAGAAGGCGCCCGGCAAAGCTCGACCCTGACTTTTTCAGTTCCTACTCCATCGAGGGCGGACGCGACGTCGCCGAGGCTGAATACAAGATCACCATTCCGGAAGAGGCAGAGGAGGTCTCGCGCGACACGTTCACGGTCAAGAGGCGCGACACTGATACTAACGGCCACGTCAACAACGCTATCTACATCGACTGGGCGATCGATTCGATCCCGGACGATCTTTACGACAACGGCGACCCCTCCGAACTTCGGATCACATATAAAAAAGAATGCCGCAGAGGAGACAGAGTCATGGACATCTGCCGCCGCTACGGCAACAAAGTTTACAGCACTTTCGTCGACGCGGACGACCCGGAAAAGGTCTTCTGCATCGTATATTCGGATTGGGACTGACAGAGGTTATCTCCCCGCGTGCTCTTTAGCGGCAGCGCGGCTGACCTCTTCATAGCAGCGGCACACTCCGCCGTCACGCGTTATCCCGGTATCACCGCACAGCGCGCAGTGATATCTCGCATCCATATAGTCTATCGGGACCCGGTTCTCAGTAAGGAGCCGGGCTCTTTCTTTTTCAAGCTCTGAGATCTTGAAACGCAGGCGGTCCGTGTTCTGCCTTCCGCCTGACATCAGCATCTTCGTCAGTTCGACGTTGTTTTCGACAAGACCGTTGTCGATCTCCTCGATCCTCGGTATTTTGCTGTAGATCTCCTGCCGTCTTTCGGCTGCCTCGGCCTCGGCCTTTTCTCTCAGGCGGTCGTAGTAAGCCGTCACGACATTGCCCGCCACGGGCTTCGTTCCGTTCTCTTCCGCCTTGCGGTTCCTGATGACGCTGTTGACGTAGTTGATATTCGGGTTTGAGATCCCGCTCGTCTTCGAACATGCGTCAAGGATCTCATCCATCGTGCACCCCAGCTCGTCAGTCCACGAAAGGATCAGTCTCCTTTCTTCCTCGGACGGGTTGCGGTTCGTGAAACCCAGCGCCTTCATGACGCGCCTTACCGTATAGTGCCTCTGGTCCATCTGTTCGAGATACTCTGCGACGTCTTCCTTCGTCTTCAGTCCCTCGAGGGCCCAGTTCCTGACTACCGCCTCGACGTATCTGATGTTGGTCTTGCCTCTCTCGACGCTGTAAGCAAAAGCAGAGCTGATCAGTTCCGGCTCCACTCCCGATTCCTCGATCCATCCGAGGATGGTCTCGAGCTGCGATCCTCCCAGGAGCGACTTCGTTACGTGCTCGATCTCATCGAACATCGTCTGGATCCGCTGCTGACGCGACGTCTTCACGGGCGATACGGCCCTTGCACCGCTGCGGTGACCTGCTGTTCCTGCAGCGCTGCCCTGCGCCGGGGCAGAAGCGGCCTCCCGGCGGCTCTTCGGGTTTCCGTATAGATCCTCCTTCAGCGAAAGGAAGACGATGCCTTCATCTGTTTTCCTGACCAGACCCTGGCTCTGCCAGTAATCCCATGCTTCATCCACCTCGGCGGCTTTTATGCCGAGATCCGCCGCAAGAGTCTCAGCTTCGATCTCGCCCGTCGACTGCGCGTACATCAATGCGAGCAAATACACCTTGACGTATTCGCAAGGTGCATCCGGCATGTACTCGCCCAGAAATATATTCTCTATCTGTGTGTTCGAAAGATAGTATGTTTCGGGTCTGTTTATCTTCAGTTTCACTTTTTACCTCTATGACTTGTTTACGAACTTCGTATATTTCGCGAGCCATCTGACGTAGACCGGTCCTATCGGGCCGTTTCTCTGTTTCGCTATGATGACTTCGCATTCTCCCGGATTTTCGGTCTCGGGATTGTAGACCTCATCCCTATACAGGAACAGGACGACGTCAGCATCCTGCTCTATGGCGCCGGAGTCTCTGATGTCGGCAAGCACGGGCCTGTGGTCTGTCTTACCTCTTCCCTCCGGGTTTCTCGAAAGCTGCGAAAGAGCTATGACCGGGCATTCGAGCTCCCTGGCCATCTGCTTGAGCATCCTGGATATCGTCGCGATCTCCTGCTGCCTGCTCTCCGAAGCCGTCCCCAGCTGCATCAGCTGCAGATAGTCTATGATGATGAGGTCGAGCCCCTTCTGCTCCTTGAGGCGCCTGCACTTGTTCTTCATCTCAGTCACCGATATCGATACGGTGTCGTCGATGTATATCCCCATGCTGTTCAGCGAATCGGCTGCCTTGGATATCTCCTTCCAGTCCTCCGGGACGAGATCGCCCGTACGCAGCTTCTGCGCGTCGATCATCGCTTCGAGCGAGATGAGTCTCTGAGTAAGCTGCTCCTTCGCCATCTCCAGACTGAATATCATTACATTGTAACCCTTCGCGGCGGCGTTCCTCGCCACGCACAGCGAAAAGGCTGTCTTTCCCATCGACGGTCTCGCCGCAAGAATGATGAGATCGGATTTCTGAAGGCCCGTCGTCTGCCTGTCCAGATCGATGAAGCCGGTCGGAACGCCAATGACGTCGCCCTTCATCTTTGACCTCTCACTGATCTGCTCCATGCTCTCGAGGAGTATGTCGCTGAGACCCACGACGTTCTTGCTCTGCTTTCCCTGCGCGATCTCGAATATGCTCTGCTCCGCGTAGTCGAGCATCTTGTCCGCCTCTACGCCCTCGGCGTAGCTCTTCGCGGCGATATCGTCCGCTGTCGAGATGAGACGCCTGAGATCGGCCTTTTCCGATACTATCCTCGCGTACTCTCCGGCGTTGGATGTCAGCGGGACATCAGAAGAGAGCGAAGCGACGTAAGCCCTTCCTCCGACCATGTCGAGCGATCCTCTTTTTTTCAGTTCGTCCGACACCGTCAGGGAATCGACGGGGGCGTTCTTGCGGTACAGCCCCATTATCGCTTCAAATATCTCCGCGTGGTTCCTGTTGTAGAAATCGTCTGCCTTTACGACGCCCGCAACTTCGTAGAGGGCGCTCTCATCGAGCATGCACGCTCCCAGGCAGGAGCGTTCAGCCTCCTCGTTTTTCGGCGGCACTCTTCCTTCCATGATATGTCCTCCGGCTCTATACCGATACGTTTACCTTCAGCTTGGCGCTTACTTCCTGGAAAAGCTTGACCGTGACTTCCTTCACGCCGACCTCTTTGATCGGATTGTCAAGTACGACCTTTTTCTTGTCGACTTCGATGCCATGCTGTTCTTTCAGAGCATCAGCGATATCTTTGCTCGTAACGGAACCGAACAGCCTTCCGCCTTCTCCGCCCTTAGTCACGATATCTACTGTGAGCGTCTCCATCTTTTCAGCGAGCTCCTCAGCGGCCTTCTTGTCCGCTGCGAATTTCTCAGCCATCTTTTCCTTCTGCTTTTCCAGAGTTTTGATGTTGCCCTGTGTCGCTTCCTTTGCGAGGCCCTTCGGGATCAGCATGTTCCTTGCGTATCCGTCGCTGACCTTCACGATATCTCCGGCCTTGCCGGATCCCTTAACGTCTTTCAGTAATATGACTTTCATAGTTCTTTCTCCGCGATCTTCTTTATTTTTTCTATAGCCTCTTCAGGAGTTATCTCCAGCTGTGCGCCGGCCGTGTTCATGTGACCGCCGCCTCCAAAGGCTTCCATTATCGTCTGCACGTTGATGTCGCCGATCGACCTTGCGCTGACGACCGTCTGGCCGTGGTCGTTGACTCCGGCGACGAAGCTTGCCTTGACTCCGCGTACCGTCAGTAGTTCGTCTGCGATCTGCGAATTGATGATCTGTGCGTTCTCGTTCTCTCCCTCACAGATGGAGTAAGCCACTCCGTTCTCCGTGAACTCCGCCTGCATTATCCCGCGGGCCCTCAGCCGAACAGTTTCCCTGTCTCCCTGGAAGAACTTCTTGACATCAGCGATGTCTGCGCCCGCTCTCTTCAGCCATGCGGCGGCCTCAAAGGTCCTGACCCCCGTCTTGACGGAGAACCTGTTCGTGTCCACCATCATGCCTGCGAGCAGCGCCTCCGCCTCTATCTTCTTGAGGAATCTTCTTTCGATCGTGTACTGGAGTATCTCCGTCACGAGCTCCGAAGCCGACGATGCGTACGGCTCTGCATAAGCGAGCGTCGGGTTGTGTATGAACTCGCCGCCCTTCCTGTGATGGTCTATCACAGCGATGTTGCCCGCAAGGAGCAGCAGCTCCGGACACTCGCAGATGCTGGGCCGGTGTGTATCGACCACTATCACCAGAGTATCCTTGTCCACGATGGCTTTTGCCCTCTGGTTCTTGACTATATCATATTCGCCGGTCGTCTCGGCGGCTTTATATATCACACTGAGGGCATCATTGTATTTGTTTACAACGACATATGTATTTTTGTTTCTGGGCTTCGCGAGGCGGTACATTCCCAGCGCCGCTCCGAACGCATCCATATCCGGGTCTCTGTGACCCATGATGAGGATGTTCGATGCCGCGTCGATGAGCCTGCACAGCGCGTGCCCTATTATCCTCGATTTTCCTTTGTTTCCCTTCTCGACAGTCTGCGTCCTTCCGCCGTAAAAGCTGATGTGGTCGCCTTCTTTGACTACAGCCTGGTCGCCGCCTCTGGCGAGAGCGAGGTCGAGAGCCTCACAGGCGCTGTCGTCATTGTCGAGCGGACTCTGTCCCCCGATCCCTATGCCGATCGACAAGGTGATCGGGAAGTCCCCGTCCGTATCTATCTCCCTGACTTCGTCGAGCACGGGGAAGCGGCTCCTCTCCTGCTGGTCGAAGTAGCTCCTCTCGAATATGAGAAGATACGAATGCGAATTGTACCGCGTCACGGAGGCCTCGATCGACGCGCCCCAGTTCCTGACGCACTTGTCGATCTGTGTCATTACGGACTGACGGTTCTCATCGGCCGTGCTCGCTACGAGCTCGTCGTAGTTGTCGACCGCGACCACGGCAAAGCACGGCTGCTCCTTTTTGTAGCGCGCCGTCATCGCCGCAAGCTCCGTCATGTCCGTGAAGAACAGGAGCATATCTCCGTCTTCGTCCATGAACGATACGTTTATCTTGAATGATTTGTCGCGTGAGCGCAGGGTGAGATCCCCTCCGTCCCTTGCGGTATCCTTCAGCTGTTCTTTCGAGATGCCTGTGAGTACGAAAAAGTCGGTCCCCGTAAGCGAATCGTACAGGAACACCTCGCCGATCTTCGGGCTCACCCCGGAGATCTTGCCGTTCGCGTCTACTACGCATGCGGGAAGCGGTATCCTTCCCGAAAGCACCTCCTCAAGATTCTGTCTAGTCATTTTTCTTTACCTGAAATACCACATAGGGCCGGTCAGAAAGACCGGCCCCTTCATGATTGTCATCAGTCTGCAGAATACGGCAGCAATGCTACGACTCTGGCTCTCTTCACCGCTGTGGTGATGTCTCTCTGATGTATTGCGCAAGTTCCTGTGATTCTCTTCGGGAGGATCTTACCTCTCTCTGTAACGAACTTGCCGAGTGTTTCGACGTCTTTATAATCTATAGTAAGATTCTTGTCGGCACAGAACTGGCATACTTTCTTTCTTCTGTACCCGCCACGTCTTTTATCCATTGCCATGGCTAGCTCTCCTTTCCTCTAGAACGGAAGGTCGTCGTCATCTATAGACTCGAAGCCCTGCGGCAGTCCAGATGACTGCTGCGGCGCAGACGGCTGCTGCCAGCCTGTCTCAGGCTGCTGCCAGCCGTTCTGGTTCTGCGGCTGGGCCTGTGGCTGCTGCCAGTTGTTCTGCGGCTGGGTCTGAGGCTGCTGCCAGCCCGACTGCTGAGTCTGCGGCTGTCTCGCCTGACGATCTCCCCATTCCAAAAATTCAACCCTGTTCGCGACGACTTCAGTCGTATAGACCTTATCGCCGTTCCTGTTCGTATAACTTCCCGTCTGGATACGTCCTTCGATAGCTACGAGTCTGCCTTTTACAAGGTATTTCTCGCAGTTCTCCGCCTGCTTTCCGAATACGACGATGTTCGGGAAATCCGTTTCCTTAGTTCCGTCTCTTCTCGGCGGCCTGTCTATAGCTATCGAGAATCTGGCTATCGCCATCTGATCCCCCGAATATCTGACTTCGGGATCACGCGTAAGTCTTCCGATCAATGAAACATGATTCATCGTTGGACCTCCTAGTTATCTTCGTCTTTGTTAACGATAAGATGACGCATAACGAAATCCGAGATCCTGAGTCTTCTGTCGAGCTCCTTCGGCAGAGTCGGCTCAGCCTCGAACTGCATCACTACGTAATATCCTTCCGGCTTTTTGTTGATAGGATAAGCGAGTTTCTTAACACCCCATTCATCGACTTCTCCGGCTTTGCCTTCTGCATCGATGATCGACTTTACTGTCTCGAGAGTCTGTACTCTTGTCTCGTCGTCGAGCGCGGGGTCAAGGATAAGCATCAGTTCATAATTAGTCATTCTTTTCACCTCCCTCTGGACTAAATGGCGTTCCCCCGACGGAACGCAGGGTATAACTGATAAAGACACGCTGAAAAGCGTGCCTTTTTATTATAATGATTGCTACTCAAAAAGCAAGCGCTACGGCCTTCTTTTTTTGCTGTTTTTGTCTTCGGATCCGCCTTTCGCTGCCGCCGCCCCTTGTGCGGCTGTCCGCTTACACAACATCTTGTTATCTCTTGTTGGAACGTCTCCATACCTTCTGTTCTTCAGCCTCGCGTATGAGGTCCTCTCTGAAGTCCGGATCTGCGAGTCCGATCAGCTTCTCAGCTCTCTCCCAGGTGGTAAGACCGTTCATGTCCTCAGCGCCGTACTCCGTCACGATGACAGGTGCCTGCGTCCTCGGAGTCGTTATGATGTCGCCCTCCGTGAAGCGGCCTTTGATGTTCGAGTGCTTGACGCCGTTTTTGTCGGTACGCGCTGCCTTCAGCGTTATGAACGCCATGCCGCCCGGCGAGCGGTAAGCACCTGTGACGAAGTCGAGCTGGCCGCCCGTTCCGCTGATCTGCCTCGTCCCGACAGCTTCTGCGCAGACCTGTCCGTACAGATCGGCGGATATGCAGCTGTTGATGGAAACGAAGTTCGCTATCGAGCTGATCACAGCCGGATCATTGACATAGTCCATACCGGCAGAGCATATATCTATGTTGTAGTCGAGGAAATCGTATAACTCTCTGGACCCGTTGCATATCGAGAAGACGCCCTTTCTCCTGTTGACGTCGGCCTTCATCCTGTTCGTGATCTTGCCCGCCTTGTACAGAGCAAGATATCCGTCGCTCATCAGCTCCGTATGCATGCCCAGATCCCTGAGGTCCGACTCGGCTATCAGTTCGCCGAGAGCGTTCGGCGTGCCGCCGATACCGAGCTGCAGCGTCATCTCGTCACGCAGATAGGGGAAGATGTTTGCCGCGATCTTCCTGTCCGACTCGCTGACCTTCGGATTATCCACGGTATATATCTCGTACGGGCTCTCTACGACATACTTCACCTTCTCCTCGCGTATATTGATGTGGTCGTTAGCGATACCGAAGATGAATGGCATCGTCTTGTTCACTTCGAGGATTATCACATCGGCCGAGTCGAGCATCTCCTGCATGCAGCAGTTCGTGAGTCCGTAGCTGAAATTTCCGTACCTGTCCATCTCTGATACGGTGATCATGGCGACATCGACCTTCGCCTGACCTTTCAGGTAGTACGACCCGCAGTTCCTGAAAAGCATCGGCACAAAGAAAGCCTTTCCCTGATCGATGTATTTCCTGTCCAGCGCCGAGCAGTGCCAGAGGTTGTACGTGAAAGCTTCGTTATCCGGGTCTTCCTCGACAACTGCAACCGGGCCCATGGATATCGCATTGTGGACGTTGACATCCGTCAGCTCGTCCTTCCTCTTCGCAAGAGCCTTGTCCAGCGCTATCGGAAACGAGCAGCAGTGGGCGTAGTCGACCCAGTCTCCGCTCTTCACTATCCTGACCGCCTCTTCAGGCGTCCTCAGTTTTTCTCTATAGACTTCCTGTACAGATTTCATCAGTCTCTCTCCTTTCCCGCGCTGTCCGGTCTCTTTATCATGCACGTGAGCGCTAAGGCTATGACCATCGTTTCTTTTTCAGCAGTTCTATGTCAGTCATTAATTCTTGGCGGCGCTTCCGATCGCGAAACCCTTTTCGAACGCCTCTTCGTTGAGCGGCAAAAGTTCCGGCTTCTTCGCGCCTATCTTGTTCTTTATCTCCTGCAGCACGACGTCTTTGCTTACTACTTCAGTGTATCCGATGAACGCGCCGAGCATGATGATGTTCAGCACCTTCGGATTGCCCATCTCTATCGCCATCTCCGTCACCGGGACTTCGACGACGTTCACGTCGTCCCTGTCTATTTTCGGGTCAGCTATCGAGGTGTTCACGAACAGCGCCCCGCCCGGCGCGAGCTTCTCCAGGAAGCGGTCGAGCGAAGGCTGGTTGAAGACGATCAGGTCGCTTACTGTCTCCATGACCGGAGCGCCTATCTCTTCATCGGAGATCGCAACGTAACAGTTCGCCGTTCCTCCGCGCATCTCAGCGCCGTAAGAGGGGAAGTACGTCACGTTCTTGTCAGTTGAATCACACGTTGCCTGAGCGAGGAGGGTCCCGAGCATCATCACGCCCTGGCCTCCGAATCCGGCTACTATCAGATCTCTTTCCATGCCTTACACCTCCTCTGCGCCTTTATCTCTGAGTACCCCGAGCGGATATTCGGGGAGCATCTTTTCCTTAATGAAATCCAGCGCCGAGATCGGGTCGAGCCCCCAGTTCGTCGGGCAGGATGTCACGATCTCAACGAAGGTGAAGCCCTTCCCGGCAGCCTGGTATTCGAACGCCTTTCTGATCGCGGCCTTCGTCTTCCTTACGCCCGCGGGATCCGCGCACGTCGTTCTTTCGATATAGTACGGCGCGATCAGCTGGTCGATGATCTCAGACATGTGGATCGGATATCCGTGCTCTTCGGCTATCCTTCCTTTCGGCGTCGTCGTCGACTTCATTCCGAGAAGTGTCGTCGGAGCCATCTGTCCGCCCGTCATTCCGTATATGCCGTTGTTTATGAATATGACTGTGAAGTTCTCTCCGCGGTTCGCCGCCAGCATGGTCTCTCCGAGACCGATGGAAGCGAGGTCTCCGTCTCCCTGATACGTGTACACCAGCGAGTCCGGCTCGTTCCTCTTGATGCCCGTCGCTGCGGCGCAGGCCCTTCCGTGCAGGCAGATCGCCGAGTCGTGCGTCACGTATTTCTGCCCCAGTCCGCAGCAGCCGATGCCCTCAGCGCGGATCAGATCGTTCGCTCTTCCCATCTCGTCGGCGACTTCGCCTATCAGTTTGTGCACCGTTCCGTGCATGCATCCCGGACAGAAACCCGAGACCATGTCCTTCACGATGCCTGTCGTTCTCCTGTATACCTTTTCCATTGCCATCAGAGCACCTCCTCTGCGAGCTTAAGAGCTTCTTCCATGACCTTTTCCTTCGTCATCAGCTGTCCGCCTGAACGCAGACACTCTCTGATCGGACATCTGCCCCTGACAGCGTATTCTACGTCCCATACCATCTGGGCCGGTATCGACATCTCGATGTCGAGTATGCCCTTGACTCTTCCGAAGTCGAGCGAGCCGAACGCGTCGTACGGGAAGGGCGATACCCTGACCGGTCTGATCAAGCCTGCCTTGATGCCCTGCTCTCTGAGCGCTTTGACAGCAGTCTTGGCGATGCGCGCCGAGATGCCGTAAGCCGCAAGTATCAGCTCCGCATCATCCGTCATGAACTCTTCGACCTTGACGTCCTTGTCCCATGTCTTGTACATCTCCGCAGCGGCGATGTTCCTTGCTTCCTGTCCTGTCCCGACGCTTCCGGGCTCTGCGAGCACCCTCTCTTCCGCCGGATGGCCGCAGACGGACTTGTGGCGTCTCGCCTGTTTGAGGGCCTTCACCTCTTCATCGCTCTTCATCTCTGGGAGCTCGACCGGCTCCATCATAGTTCCCAGCACTCCGTCAGCCAGGATGAGGACCGGGTTGTCGTCCCTTTCAGCCAGGTCGAACGCTTCATATACCATGTCGACGCATTCCTGCACTGTCGATGGCGCCTGGACTATCATCCTGAATCCGCCGTTTCCCGAAGCCTTCGTCGCCTGCAGGTAGTCCTGCTGCGCCGGCTGTATCGCGCCGAGCGCCGGGCCGCCCCTCATGACGTTGACGTATACCGCCGGCAGCCTTGCCGACGCGCATGCCGCTATGCCCTCGCTGTACAGGCTGATGCCTGTCGACGACGACGAACTCATGCTCCTCGTTCCTGTCGAGGAAGCGCCGTACAGCATGTTGACGGAAGCGATCTCGCTCTCGCCCTGTACGAATACTCCGCCGACCTCAGGGAGCCTTCTTGCCATGTACTCCGGTATCTCATTCTGCGGCGTTATCGGATATCCCGCGAAAAATCTGCAGCCCGCTCTAACGGCGGCTTCGGCTATCGCTTCGCATCCTTTCATAAAAATCCTTGCCATATCTGAACCTCCGTTAGATCACATCTCTCTGTACACTTCGATAGCGGCGTCCGGACACACCTGCCCGCACGTCGCGCAGCCGGTGCACTCCTCCGGCTTTGCGGCCACGACATATTGATAGCCCTTCTGATTAACGTCTTCACCTATGGCGAGCACGCCCTTCGGGCAGAACTTGACGCAGTATCCGCAGCTCTTGCAGCTCTCGGCTCTTATCTCTACTTTGCCTTTTGCCATACTCTCCCTCCTAAAACCTATTCTGTCCACTCGTATTTCATGAAAAGATCGAGGGGCATCACGGGGATGCCTGCTTCAAGGCGCGCCGCCTTCTCTCTTTCAGCGCACACGCACTCGACCCTGATATATTCATCTACCATGCCGATGGCCGCTTCCAGCCCTTCGGCTATCTCCTCCTCCGTCGTAGTCGGTCCCATATTCGGATTCGCTATGACGGAGATATCCTCCGCGGCCAGTCTCGCAGTCCCAATTACGGACGACATCGTCCTGTCTATCTCCTCGATATCCTGCGACCATGGCCGGTATGGATTGATCACGAAATAGTTTTTCGTATCTTCTCTTTTCAGCAGCGGCGCGAAGCCTCCTATCATCCTGGACCCCTGATGATCGCCGCCTATATCCATGATCACGATGCTCTCCGGGTCCGCAAGGTAAAACCCCGGTCCGCCGACCAGCGTCCTCGCGTCCTCGAACTGCTCCTCGTAATGAAAGATCACGCCTTTTTCTTCGAGCGCTTCGCGGACGTCCCTCGATCTGAACAGCGGCTTCGTCTGATCCATGTCGAAAAAATGGACGGTCTTTCCGCCCGCGCCTCCTCCGCCGGCTATCTCTGCTGCGGCGATGGCGAAATTGACCGCGATCTCGGTCTTCCCGCATCCGGCTTCGCCTAGGAATATGAAATTCTTCTTCGACTCCAGCGTCGTTCTGATATATTCGTTCATCGTTCTCCGGCCCGGTTATTTTCCGGGTCCTCAGGTGCAGTGACTGTCTGCTTACAGGAGCGGCGCGAACAGCCTCAGCACCGACATCCTGAACATATAGAAGGGGCTCTGCCTCAGATCTTTCAGAGTTATCAGCCTGCAGTCCTCCAGTGTTTCAACGATGTCTTTTTTGACGTCATCGATCCTCGATGATCCGTACAGAAATACGCCATTCTCAAAATGCAGATACAGGCTCCGGTAGTCGAGGTTGATAGTTCCGACCACCGCGACTTCGTCGTCCGATACGAATACCTTCGCATGTACGAAGCCGGGCTGGTATTCGTAGATCTTCACCCCGCCTTTTATGAGATTCGGGTAGAAGGATCTCGTTATCCTCCATATCCTCTTCTTGTCAGGTATCCCCGGCGTGATCAGCCGGACGTCCACGCCGCGCTTTGCCGCAAGGATCAGCGCGTTCTGCAGCTCTGAATCAATGATGAGATACGGCGTGAAGATGTAGACGTAATCATTCGCCTGGTTGAGGATATTCATATATATGTTCTGCGAAGTGATCTCGCTGTCGAGCGGCGTCTCGCCGTAAGGCGCGATATAGCCGTCGCACGAGGGCACTTTCTCGGAAATGTCCGCGTCTATATTCAGCTCGGGCTCGTAGATGTCCTCGGCATACGCGCGTCCCGTCTTGTCCGTGTAGATCTCCTCTTCGGCTGCGCCGCCGTCACCGCTGAAAACTGTATAGTCATCGTCGGCGCCCGGCATGACCGCATTCCAGTGCGAAAGGAACATCACGGTGAACGACCACACGGCCTTTCCTTTGACCCTGATGATGTTGTCCTTCCATTTTCCGTACTTCACTTTTTTGTTGATGTACTCGTCCGCCAGATTCACACCGCCCGAGAAGGCGACCTTCCCGTCGATGACGAGGATCTTTCTGTGATCTCTGTGGTTCATGATCTTCGCAAGTATGGGGCTGATCCGGTTGAACGCCTTGCACTTTATGTTTTTCTCTTGCATCTCGCGCGTGTACATTATGGGAAGCGTCCTGAACGAGCCCATATCGTCATATATCACCCTTACGTCCACGCCTGCGGCGGCCTTTTCTTCGAGGATCTCCACTATGCCGTTCCACATCTCACCCTTCTCGATGATGAAGTATTCCACGAAAATGAACTTTTCCGCTTTTCTGAGTTCTTCCAGCATAGCCGGGTATCCGTCTTCGCCTAACGGATAATAATCGAAGCCCTCGTTCTCGTAGAACGGGTAGCCGGAGCCTTTGCTTATATACCTGAACTGCCCCTTTCGCGCAGGGTCGGTACGGTAAAGCTCTTCAAGCACGTCTTCATCCTGCTCGAGATACTTCCACATCTCAGCCTCGCCGGCTACGATACTTTTATATGTATTCGTCTTGAAGACAGTCGTTCCCAGCAGGAAATACAACGCCGTCACAGCGACCGGCAGCACGACCACCCCTATTATCCATATCATATCGAAAGACAGATGCTGCGTGTGCATATTGATATGCAACAAAACGAGGACCCCGGCGATCCTCATGACCACCGCGATCCACGCGAACTTCTCTCCGACCCAGAATGAGAGCGCGAGCATGACAAGCACCTCTGCCGCCACGAACAGGATCGTTATCGTCATTCTGCTGAAAAGACCTTTTATCAGTCGTCTCATCGCTTTGCCCCGGCCCTACTTCCAGAGTTTTTCAGGATAAAGCCCTTTGTCCTTCATCGATCTGAGCGCCGCCATTACATCGGGTTTGTCTTTCTTATATGTGACGCCGTACCACTTGTCCTGCGATGAGAGGACCTTTACAGTCGCCTTGCCTTCTTTTATGAGCGCGTCTGTGACCGCGGGAAGCAGATACTCCCTCTTCAGCGGATCGTCAGCCAGAGCGTCATCAAGGAATTCCGGGAATCCGGCTCCCAGCTCTTCGTACATACGGCTCGTGAATCCCCAGAAGTTCATCGAAACCTGTGTCTCTTCATCGAGCGGTGTCCAGCTTTCTCCATCATCCTCAGTGAACGAGATCGATCCGTCGTCTATACGCATGATCTTCGTCCTCTCCACTATATCTTCGAGCTTTCCGTCTTCCGTGACGCTGCAGATGCCTCTGGCGACATGACCGTTCTCCGTGATGGTGTTCTTCAGCCTGTAGCTGACCATGCAGAAATCATAGCTGTCGTTATCGCAATTCGCGAGATGGTCGTAGATCACATTGAATCCGGTCGGTCCGTAATAGTCGTCCGCGTTGATGACGGCAAACGGTCCGTCTACAGCTGCGCGGCTGCTGTATACAGCATGAGCCGTGCCCCAGGGTTTTACTCTGCCTTCCGGGACGCTGTAACCGTCCGGAAGATCGTCGGTCTTCTGGTAAGCGAATGCAGTCTCCATATATTTTCCGGCTCTCTTTTCGATCAGCTCGGAAAAAGCCTCTGCCATTTCTTCTTTTATGACGAAGACGGCGCGGTCGAACCCTGCCATCATAGCATCATAAAGGGAGAAGTCCATTATTATCTCGCCCTCATCCGTAACCGGATCGAGCTGTTTCAGTCCTCCGTAACGGCTGCCCATTCCGGCTGCCATGATCACAAGTGTCGGTCTGTTCATATCATTCTCCTCCTGCTAACTATTGCATCCATTTATTTTACTTGATTTTTGCCCATCATTCAACAGTGTTGATTTTTGGGGTATAATAATGCACATGAAAACAAATAACACAGAGCTCAGTAACTTCAGAAATTCAAAAGCAGCGCTGTACGCCGCCATCATCCTCGGCGCCGCAGTATTCGCGCTGCTCGCATTCATGATCGCGACGAACGGGTCCGCTTCCTGGGACAGCCCTCTTCAGGCATGGGTCTTCTCCCACAGGAGCCCGGGGCTGACGACCCTCATGGAAGCAGTCACCTACATTGGTAACTGGTATTCCATAACTGTGATCGTCCTTCTCCTTCTGATCTATCCGGATACGAGGAGGGACTATGGAGTTCCCGCCGCTTTCGCCGCCGTGATCTCACAGCTCATCAAGATCATATTCAAAACAGCCCTGTGCCGTCCCAGGCCGGACGCCGCTTTCCGCCTGGTCGAAGAGGGCGGCTGGTCGTTTCCGAGCGGGCACTCTATAACAGCTATGGCTGTTTTCGGGCTGCTGTTCTTCGCTCTGCTCAAAGGCGGCGGCAAAGTATACGGCGCAAAGAAAAAAGCGCTGCTCGTATGCTGCGCTGTTCTTCCGTTCGCCATTGGTTTTTCAAGGGTCTATCTCGGCGTCCATTATCCGTCCGACGTCCTCGCAGGCTGGGCCGCGGGCATCTCTGTAATCGCGCTGACCATACTGCTCCGTCCTGTGACCGACCGGGCATCCGGAGCTCTCGATGATCTCCAAAGCCGCATCATCGGTCCGCAGCAGTAGTCCCCAAGGCTGCTTCCGCCTATTTCGTGTACTTTTCGTAGAGATCTTTTCTTGCCTCGTACATCTTCATGAAACGGGCCTTCTTTTCATCCTCGCTTCCCATCTGCATGAAGGCATAGGGGATGGAATCATCTTCTTTCGCATTCTGCCACAGCTCTTCCGCCGTTTTTTCTGCATCGGCTATCCTGACCTCTCCGGCTTCCATGATCTCGCGGCACATATCGTCGAAAAGCGTGCCGTCGCTGCAGATCACCACGAGGTCCTCCTGCTCTGACAGTTCCTCAAGAGCTTCGTACTCCTTGTTTCTGTATTCGTGCTCGCCCATCATCATCACGATGCGCATGATTTTTCTGCCATCGTTTCTCTCGATCATCTTGTCGAGGTCTACGATAGTTCCGCCGGTCTGTGCCGCAGCCTCTTCGGCGCAGGCCTTTCTGTCACTTCCGATGTATCCTGTAACGTATATATTCTTCATTTCACTTTTCCCCGTTTCGTTTATCTTTACAATTGTGGTAAAATATAGTCCGATGTGAAATATGATAACATATCTTTCATACGGATTACAATTGAGAGAACGAGGGTAAACATTTGAAGATAATAAGGAACGTACCGGGTATCCTGAAGGCACTGAAGGCTCTGAGATACCTGACGGAATACAGAAAAAATATCCACAAAGGCCGTGAGACCGGTGACAGGGAGTTCGAAAGAGAGAACATCCTCAAGGCCACTTCGACATGGGGCAAGAAGATGCTCGAATTCGTGGACGTCGACCTGACAGTCGTTGGACGCGAGAACCTTCCGACGGAGGGTCCCGTCGTATACGTGTCGAACCACCAGGGCTATGCCGACATCGTCGTCCTCTGCGCGGCGCTCGATACTATACAGATGGGTTTCGTTGCAAAGAAGGAACTCGACAAAGTGCCTCTGTACGGACCGTGGATCCACGAAATCAGGAGCGTTCTGATCGAAAGAGACAACCCGAGAGAATCCCTCAAGGCGATCCTGAAGGGTGTCAAAAATATCGAAGAAGGCTATTCCATGGTCATATTCCCCGAGGGCACGCGCTCCCAGGGTCCGGAAATGGGCGAATTCAAGGGCGGCGCTCTCAAGCTTGCCACCAAGCCGAAGGTGCCTATCATCCCGGTCACCATCGACGGGACTTACCGGTGCTTCGAGCAGGACGGTTATATCCACGGGGCAAAGGTCAAGGTCATGATCCACCCGGCGATGCCGACGGCGGATCTGACAAAAGAAGAGGAAAAAGAGATATCGGACAAAGTGCAGGAAATAGTAAAGAACGGATTAAAAGAACTCCGCGCATGATGCGCGGAGCTTTTTCGTTCTGCTTTTCAGTTTCACGACAAGCCTGCAGCCTCTAGCGGATACCGAGACCGAATCTTTCCTTTACTCTTTCGAGCACCGGCTCTGCGATCTCGTTTGCTCTTTTGCTTCCGTCTTTCAGGATATCTATAAGTTCGTCAGAATTCCTTATCTTGTCGAATCTCTCCCTGATCGGAGCGATGGAATCCGTTACCACTTCTACGAGGGCTTTTTTCAGCGTGCCGTACCCTTCGCCTTCGAATCTGCCTACTATATCTGCGATCGGCTCTTCCGTGAGAGCGCTGTAGATGTTGAGGAGGTTGCTGATGCCCGGTTTTTTCTCCGGATCGAAGGCGATGACGCCGTCCGAATCAGTAGTCGCCTTCATGATGGCCTTCTTGATCTTGCCCGGTTCGTCGAGGAGCGAGATCCTGCTCATGTCGTTCTCGGCGCTCTTGCTCATCTTGTTCGTCGGATCGTCGAGCGACATTATCCTCGCGCCTTCCTTGAGATATCTTCCGTCCGGAACGACGAACGTATCTCCGTATTTGTGGTTGACTCTCAGAGCGATATCTCTTGTAAGCTCGATATGCTGTTTCTGGTCGTTTCCTACCGGAACGACTTCCGTATCATAAAGAAGGATATCCGCAGCCATGAGTATCGGATATGTGAAAAGACCGGTCGGCGCCGATTCCTGACCTTTGCTCTTCGCCTTGAACTGTGTCATCCTCGACAGCTCGCCCGTGTAGGAGTTGCATGTCAGTATCCACGACAGCTCCGCGTGGCCGGATACTTCCGACTGTACGAAGATTATCGATTTTTTCGGATCGAGACCTACCGCCAGATAGAGAGCTGCGACATCGAGGATGTGCTTTTTCAGCTCTTCCGGATCCTGCGGCACAGTGATCGAATGCATGTCGACGATGCAGTAGATGCAGTCGTTAGTCTCCTGAAGATCTACGAACTGCTTCAATGCTCCGAGGTAGTTGCCGAGATGGATATTTCCTGTCGGCTGTACTCCTGAAAATACTCTTTTCTTTTCCATTGCGGGTTTCCTTTCCTTATTTCTTCTTTTCGGCCTGCTTACTTTGCTTGCTGCGGCAGTTACTTCGCCATTTCAGCCGCAAATTTTTCTTTTATCTTCTTCTCTACTCTGGAGATCGTCATCTGTGAAACACCGAGAGCCTCGGCGATCTCCGCCTGCGTCTTCTCTTCGATGAAGCGCTGGCGGAATATGTATTTGTCCGTACCGGACAGCCTCTTTAGTACAGAGTCGATTATCTCATAATTCTCGAGTCTTTCATAGCCCTCTTCGTCGGTCGCCGTAGCCCGCTGGAGGACCTCCGCGTCTCCGGTGCCGCCGTCTTCCTCGTAAGTCATGTTCAGTGAGAACGCATCGTAAGCCATGCTGCTCTCCATCGCGGCGAGGAAGTCGCTTTCGCTTATTCCCATATGCTCCGCCATCTCCGCCGGAGTCGGGACTCTTCCGAGCTCGGCAGTCAGTTTGTCCTTGACGTCAGGCAGGGCGATCGCCAGCTCCTTCAGGCTCCTCGGCACGCGAACGCTCCATCCACGGTCGCGGAAATGCTTTCTTATCTCCCCGAGTATGGTTGGCGTTGCGTAGCTGGAGAACTTGAAGCCCTTGTCAGGGTCAAATCTCTCTACTGCTTTGATCAGGGCCATCGCCCCGACCTGATACAGATCGTCTTTTTCTATCCCTTTTCCTATATATTTTCTGATGAGGATGTCGACCATGTAGAGATGATCTTCAACAAGCTGGTTCCTGAGCGCTATGTCGCGGGTCTTTTTGTACTCCGCGAATTTCTCGTTTATCTGAACTTCTTTACTAACGTTATGCTTCTGCATCCTGCTTCGGCCCTCGAAATGGATACTTCATCCGTTATGACTTCTATCATGCGGAACCCGATGTCGCCTTCGTTCGGGCAATCGGGGCATCTCTTTTTTTCGTCTTTCTTCTTGTCGTGAGCGCACAGGTCGTCCTTCACCGTGATCGTCACTGCCGCCTCGTCGATACTGCACGTGATGTCGTAAGAACGGCTCCACCCCTCGAATCCGTGGCATGTTATGAGCCGGCACGCTTCGCCGACGGCAAGCTTCAGGTCGGATACCCTTTCGACATCCATCCCGTGAAGGCTCGCCGCCTGACATGCAGCCGTTTCAGCGATATTGATATATTCCGGATCTCCCGGTATGGTCATTTTCAGTACTTCTGACATTGATCGTTCCTTCCCGTGAGGTCTTTTATCAAACGTCCAGTTCGAGCTGTTCGGGGCCTTCCTTCTTGTCGGCCTTTTCCTCTTCTTCATCTTCCTGTATGACCTTTGTCATGGAGATGATGTTCGCTTCGTCCTTGACCTTCATTATCTTGACGCCCTGCGTCGCGCGTCCGAGTCTTGAGACTTCGCCCGCGTTGATCCTGATGATGATGCCGTCGGAGTTGATCAGCATGACGTCATCGTCATCCTCGACAGTCGTCGCTCCTATAAGAGCGCCTGTCTTCTTGAACTTCGACTTGTCATATGTGAGCATGCCCTTGCCGCCTCTGGTCTGGGTCTTGTACTCTTCGATCGGGGTTCTCTTTCCGAAGCCCTTTTCCGTAACGACGAGGAGTTCCTGTCCTTCGTGTACCAGATTCATAGCTACGACTTCATCGTCATCCTCGAGCTTGATGGCTCTGACGCCGCCGGCGTTCCTGCCCATCGGCCTTACGTCCTCTTCGTTGAAGCAGATGCACTTGCCGTTCTTCGTAACGATGATGACCTTGTCGTCTCCCGACGATTCCTTGATCTCAACGAGCTCGTCGCCGTCCTTGAGGTTGATGGCTATCAGGCCGCCTTTTCTGTTCGTATCGAATTCGGAAAGGGCAGTCTTCTTGATCGTTCCGTTCTTCGTTACTCCTATGAGGTATTTGTCTTCGGCGAAATCCTTGATCGGGATCATCGCGTTGATCCTCTCACGCTGCATCAGGTTCAGGAAATTGACCGCAGGCGTTCCCTTCGCCGTCCTCGTTGCTTCCGGTATCTCGTAAGCCTTCAGCTTGTGAGCCTTTCCGTAGCTCGTGAAGAACATCAGGTATTCGTGCGTCGACGTTATTATCAGATTCTTGACGAAGTCGTTCTCCCTCGTCGTAAGTCCCGTGATGCCCTTGCCTCCGCGGCGCTGCGTCCTGTATGTATCAGCCGGTATCCTCTTGATGTATCCGAGGTGTGTCAGCGTGATCGCGACGTTCTCTTCCTCGATGAGGTCGGCTTCGTCGAATTCATCGGCCTTAGCCGTGATCTTCGTCCTTCTCTTGTCAGACCACTTGTCGTGGATCTCCATCATCTCGTCTTTGACGACGCCCATGAGTTTCTTCTCGTCGGCGAGTAGTTCTTTGTAGTAAGCGATCTTCTTCTGGAGCTCTGCGTACTCGTTCTCGATCTTCTCTCTTTCGAGTCCCTGCAGGCGGGCGAGCCTCATATCGAGGATGGCCTGAGCCTGTATCTCCGAAAGCGAGAACGTCTTCATCAATCTCTCTTTTGCGTTATCGTAACTCGTTCTGATGATCTTGATGATCTCGTCGATATTGTCGAGAGCTATCCTCAGACCTTCGAGTATGTGAGCCCTTGCTTCGGCCTTCGCCAGGTCGAACTTCGTCCTTCTTGTCAGAACGTTTTTCTGATGCTTGAGGTATTCGAAAAGGATGTCGTAGAGGGAAAGTATGCGGGGCACTCCGTCGACGAGGGCGAGCATGATCATCGAGAAGCTGTCCTGCAGCTGCGTGTGCTTGAACAGCTTGTTAAGTGTGATCTGCGGATTAGCGTCCCTCTTCAGGACTATGACTATCCTCATACCCTCGCGGTTCGACTCGTCTCTGATGTCGGATATACCATCTATCCTCTTCTCCTTGACGAGCTGTGCTATCTTCTCGATCAGACGTGCCTTGTTGACCTGGAAGGGGATCTCCGTGACGACGATCTGCATCCTTCCGCCTTTGATCTCTTCGATCTCCGTCTTCGCTCTGACCGTGACCTTGCCCTGACCCGTGCGGTAAGCTTCTTCTATATCCTTCTTGCCCATGATGATGGCGCCGGTCGGGAAGTCCGGTCCCTTTACGATCTTGATGAGATCGTCGACCGTGCAGTCCTCATGGTCTATCATGTAGCAGGCGGCGTCTATCGTCTCGCCGAGGTTGTGCGGCGGGATCGACGTTGCCATACCTACGGCAATACCGTTGGATCCGTTGACGAGAAGGTTCGGGTATCTCGAAGGAAGAACTACCGGTTCCTGCTCCTCTTCGTCGAAGTTCGGCATGAAGTCTACAGTGTCCTTTTCGATGTCCCTTATCATCTGCAGCGAGAAAGCGCTCATTCTCGCCTCGGTATAACGCATGGCCGCCGCTCCGTCTCCGTCGACGGAACCGAAGTTTCCGTGTCCGTCTACGAGCATGTATCTCGTGGAGAAGTCCTGCGCCATCCTTACCATCGCGTCATAGATGGAGCTGTCGCCGTGCGGGTGGTATTTACCCATTACTTCACCAACGATACGCGCGGATTTCTTATATGGTTTGTCCGGTGTGACGCCCAGCTGCGACATTCCGTAAAGTATCCTCCTGTGGACCGGCTTCATCCCGTCTCTTACGTCGGGAAGGGCACGTCCTACGATGACGCTCATGGCGTAATCGATATAGGAGTTTTTCATTTCATCATGTATCTCATGCTGGATGAGTTTCTGGTCTTCTATCAAATTCGGCATTTTTGAAATTTATCCTTCTTTCTTCTTTAGATATCGAGATTCTTTACATACTGCGCGTTTTCTTCGATGAACTTTTTGCGCGGCGGTACTTTGTCGCCCATGAGCGTCGTGAATATCGCGTCCGCCTCGGCTGTGTCTTCGAGAGTTATCTGTATAAGCGTCCTCGAATCGTAATCCATCGTCGTCTCCCAGAGCTGCTGGAAACTCATTTCTCCAAGACCCTTGTATCTCTGGATCTCTGCCTTGCCCGGTTTTTCGGCGAGCTCAGCCATGAGTTTTTCCTGCTCGCGGTCTGAGTATGTGTAATACGTCTCCTTGCCCTTCTTTACTCTGAAGAGAGGCGGCTGCGCCGCGTATACATGACCTTCTTCTATCAGAGGTCTCATGAATCTGAAGAAGAACGTGAGCAGAAGCGTCCTGATATGAGCTCCGTCGACGTCGGCATCGGTCATGATGATTATCTTGTGATATCTGAGTTTCGATATGTCGAACTCGTCGCCGATACCGCAGCCGAAGGCTGTTATCATATTCTTGATCTCGTCGGAATTAAGGATCCTCTCGAGTCTTGCCTTTTCAACATTGAGGATCTTGCCCCTGAGCGGAAGCACCGCCTGGCGGAGCCTGTCCCTTCCCTGTTTTGCGGAGCCGCCCGCGGAGTCACCCTCTACGAGGAAGATCTCCGAAAGCGCCGGATCCTTCTCAGAACAGTCGGCAAGTTTTCCCGGAAGCGAAAGTCCTTCTGTGAGGCTCGTCTTTCTGCTGACGTCTCTTGCCTTTCTTGCTGCTTCCCTGGCTCTTGCTGCCTGGACTATTTTCTGGAGTATTATCTTCGCCTGATTCGGATTCTCCTGGAGGAAGGCCGTCAGGTTCTCGTTCGTTGTGGATTCAACGAAGCCTCTCATCTCGCTGTTTCCGAGTTTGGACTTCGTCTGTCCCTCGAATTCAGGATTCGTGAGTTTTACGGAAACGACTGCCGTGAGACCTTCTCTCACGTCTTCACCGGTGAAGGCCGGATCGTTGTCCTTGAGGAAGTTGTTCTTTCTCGCATAGTCGTTGATGGTTTTTGTAAGCGCCGTCTTCAGACCGACGAGATGATATCCTCCGTCTACCGTATTGATATTGTTGGCATACGAAAGGACAGTCTCGGCATATTTGTCCGTATACTGCATAGCGACTTCGACTGACATGTCGCCGTTGTCTTCTTTGTTCCTTCCCTCCGCCTCGAAGTAAATGATATCGGGGTGGATGGCTTCTTTGTTCTGGTTCTGGAAAGCTACGAATTCCTTGATACCGCCTTCATAGTGGAATTCGCTCTTCTTCTTCATATCTTTTCTCTTGTCTTCGAGGCTGATCCTTATTCCTTTATTAAGGAATGCCATTTCTCTGAGACGTGTCTCGAGAGTGTTGTAGCTGAAAACTGTTTCCTCGAATATTTCAGGATCCGGCCAGAACCTTGTCTTTGAACCTGTCTGACGTGTATTACCTGTTTCGTGGAGTTCTTTCGTGGTCTTGCCGCGGGAGAATTCAATTTCATATTTTTTACCGTTTCTCTTTACTTCGACTTCCATCTTTGTCGAAAGAGCATTTACTACGGAAGCGCCCACTCCATGGAGTCCGCCGGATACCTTGTATCCGCCGCCGCCGAATTTTCCGCCCGCGTGAAGCTTCGTGTGTATTACCTCTACTGCAGGGATGCCTTCCTTCGGATGGATATCGACAGGCATTCCTCTTCCGTTGTCTTCTACTGTGATAGAGTTGTCTTTTTCTATTGCCACTTTTATCTCATCACAGAAACCTGCCAGAGCTTCGTCGACCGAGTTGTCAACTATCTCATATACGAGATGATGAAGACCTTTCTCGCCGGTCGATCCGATGTACATTCCCGGTCTGAGACGGACCGGTTCAAGACCCTCAAGGATCTGTATCTGCTCGGCATTATAAGCGTTATTTGTCTTTTCCTGAGCCATATTTTTTTATTTCACCTCTCTAGTCATCTTTTAAACCGACTCATTGTATCATAAAACAGGGGTTATTACAAATTTTTACCCCTGTTTTGACATTATTCTTTTATTAAACTGTTTTAAAGGCTGTTTTGTATGTTTTTGAGCCTTTGAACGCCTTATATTTTGGTTGATATAACCTTTATTATTGGAAAATATTTCTATTACTGTTTTACTGTACCTTTTTCTATTACTATTTTCTTATTCTTAGGAAAGTATCTTATTATCTCTGAAGGCAGCTCGGCAGCTGTTATGAAAAGCTGTGTATTCTCCAGATGATCTACCAGATATCTCTGTCTCTTCTCATCGAGTTCAGAGAGTACGTCGTCCAGAAGAAGTATAGGATATTCTCCTTTTTCTTCTTTTATCAATTCTATCTCAGCAAGTTTCAGAGAAAGGGCTGCCGTCCTCTGCTGTCCCTGGGATCCGAATTTCCTTGTGCTTACTCCATCTATCATAATATCGAGATCATCTTTGTGCGGACCGCGGGAGGTATTTCCCTGCATCATATCTTTCTGTCTGCTTCCCATAAGAATTTCTCTGAAATACTCTTCCTGCTCTTCTCTGCTTTCTTTCCATTCTACGTTCGGGCAATACTTTATCTCCGGCACTTCACTGCCGTCCGTTATTCCCCTGTGGATATTTTCGCTTATCAATGAAAGCTTATCTATGAATATCTTTCTTTTTTCTATTATCTTCGCTCCTTCTTTCGCCAGGCTTTCATCCCAGATATCGAGCAGGGCTTCGTCTATCTTCTCATCTTTCAGATAAGAATTTCTCTGAAGGAGGAGTTTTTTGTAAACGGCAAGGCTCTCAAAATATGAGAGGCTCATCTGACATATCTCCCTGTCGAGGAAATTTCTCCTTCTTTCAGGTTCCTCTTTTACTATCTTCATATCCTCGGGAGAAAAAACGACGACATAATAGTCGGACACTACATCCCTGAGTCTTTCCTGCCTGGCGCCGTTGATCTTTGCTATCTTCCTGCCACTCCTGTCCATCGCAACTTCAACAAGGTCTGTCTCTCCGTTTTTTGAATAGGAAGAGCAGACCCTGAGGTGATCTTTTCCGAAGCTTATCATCTCTTTATCTGACGAAGTCCTGAAAGACCTGATGAAAGATGAAAAATAAATGCTTTCAAGAAGATTGGTCTTTCCCTGAGCGTTTTCGCCGGTGATGATGTTTATTTTTTCATGGAAATCTATCTCACAAGAAGAGTAGTTCCTGAAATTTTCAAGTTCTATTTTCTTTAGGAACATCTATCAGTTCATCGGTATCCTTACCGGCAGGACGAGATATTCATAGCTGTCGCCGGTGACCGGTTTGATAAGACACGGTTTTACGGCCGAATCGAATTCCATGATTATCTCTTCATCATCTATAACCTTGAGAGCATCGAGAAGATATCTGTAGTTGAAGCCGATCTCGAGGTCTCCGCCGGTCTTTTCCATTATTATATCTTCTTTAACATTACCTTCTTCAGAAGCAGAAGTGATGTTCATGAGATTTTCCTGGATCTTTATCCTGATCGTTCTGTTCTTTATATCTCGTGTCAGAAGAGATGCTCTCTCTATAGCCTCTGTGAGGACTGCCCTGTTGATCTTCACGAATGTGGAGTTCTGCTTCGGGAGGATATCTTTGTAAGCGATGAATTCCCCGCTGAGCAGGCGCATCACTACCTTCGTCTTGTCGAGAAGGACGATGGCTCTCTTTTCACAGATGACGAGTTCTATATCTTCGTCATCATCAGCTTCCTGAAGGATCTTGCCGATCTCATTCATGATCTTTCCGTTGATTATTATCTTTCTTGGAGCCTCATTTTTCATGCGCTCTCTTGCAACGGCCATCCTGAATCCGTCAAGCGCTACCATGTTCGTTATATCTTCATCCATCTCAACGAGAACGCCGGAGATGACTCCCTTTGTTTCATCTATGCTGGCGCAGAACTGTGTCTTTCTTATCATATCTTTGAAGATCTCTTTATCGAAAGAAAGTTTTGCAATGATGTTCTCTGCCTCGGCTGTCTTCGGGAAGTCGTCAGCGCTCTGAGTGACGATGTCATATTTTGTAGTAAGCGTCTTTATTATCAGCTTCTCTCTTTCATCCATTTCAAAAGAAAGGATGCCTGAAGGAAGTTTTTTGATGATGTCGGAGAAAAGCCTTGCAGGTACGACTACTGCTCCTGCTTCTTCAACATCAGCATTGATGGTCTTTTCAATACTGAGATCGAGGTCTGATGCAGAAAGTATCATCTTTCCTTCATCTGTTACCTTTATAAGTATTCCTTTAAGGATAGGTATAGTAGTTCTTGTCGTTATTGCTTTTGAAACAGTATTGAGCGCTTTTGAAAGCTGCTGCTGTTCACATGTGAATTTCATAGCTTCTCCTTTTCCAATATTATTAATATATTACCAGTAGTATTAGTAGTAGTTCCTGTGGATAATGTGGATAACTCTCAAATAACTATCTTTTCAACCCTTTCAAAGTTTTTCGCTTGTGGAAAAAGCTGTTGAATACCTGTAATTTTTATCAACAGCAGTTGTGGAAAACTTTACTGCTTGGTTATTTCCATAATAAGATAGTCGATCGTCTCTTTCAAGTCATCGTCATCTTCACAGGCTGCGGATATTTTTTTTACAGCGTGAAGGACGGTCGTATGATCTTTTCCACCAAATGATTTTCCGATCTGGGGAAGGGATCTGTCTGTGAGTTCTTTTGAAAGATACATCGCTACCTGTCTTGGAAATGCGAGGTTTCTCGTTCTTTTTGCGGAATCCATATCCTTTATAGATATAGAATAGTATTTGGCGACAGTTCTTTTGATCTTTTCAACGGTAACTGTTTTGTCGCTGTACATTATTATATCTTTTAGGATATTCCTGGCCATCGCATAGTTGATAGGCTTGTTCATCAGCTGGGAGAATGCGTCTACCCTTGTCAGCGCGCCGACCATTTCCCTGATATTGTCTGTTATCTTTTCAGCAATGAGGTTGATGACCTGCATTACCTCTGGAGTAAGCTCTATATTTGCAAGCTCCGCTTTGCTCTTTAGAATAGCTATCCTTGTTTCATAGTCTGCAGGCTGTATATCAGCTGTTACGTTCCAGAGAAATCTTGAGATCAGTCTTTCGTCTATATCTGTGAAAGACTTCGGAGGTCTGTCACTCGATATGACTATCTGTTTTCCTCTGTCGTGCAGATATGTGAATGTGTGGAAAAACTCTTCTTCAGTGGCCTTCTTTCCTTCGATGAACTGTATGTCGTCGATGAGAAGAACGTCTACATTCCTGTATTTTTTTCTGAATTCTTCAGTCTTTTCCTTTCCGAATGAATTGATAAGTTCATTCGTGAACATCTCAGCGGACACATAAAGGACCTTTTTCTTTTTGTGATTCTCCATTATATAATGGCCGATCGCATTCATGAGATGTGTCTTGCCCAGACCGGATCCTCCGTAAATGAAAAGAGGATTGAAATTCTTTGCCGGTTTCTCAGCAACTGCGAGAGCCGCCTGGTAAGCAAATTCGTTGTTCTTTCCTACAACGAAATTATTGAAATCAAAACCGGGATGAAGGTAGTGCTCTTCATCCAGGACCAGCTGCTCTTTAGAAGCAGGGATAACTTTTGTCTGAGGTTTAGTTTCGCTGAGTACACCGATGACTCTTATATTCTTTCCGAAGGCTTCGCTTACGGAATTCTGTATAAGATGAAGATAGCGATCGTTCACAAGATCGATCACCCTTTTTTTATCGGCTTCTATATACAAGATATTCTGATATTCATCCAGACGCTGAGGTCTAAGGGGAGCTATCCAGGTCTCGTAAGGAACCGGTTTTAGCTCCTCACTAAGTAATTCCAAGGCTTTGCTCCACTTGGTTTCGATATTTTTCATGTTGATTATGGACCTTTTTTTATGTTGTAAATAGATTATAAAAGAAAAGTTATCCACAAGCAACAGTTGATTTCTTTTGATAGAGAGGGCAGAAAAGTGGTCGAAAATGCAAACTTATCAACAACGTGTGGATAAGTTTATGAACACATTCCACAACACCACTATATGTTGGAAGCGGTGCAAGAAGGCCGGGAAAAATGAAGATTTTTTCATTTGACACTGAAAAAGCGAGGCATTATACTATTTAAGCGTATGTGCCTGAGTGGAATTGAGATAAGGCACAGATCTCTTATTTCAGAAAAGAGGAGGAAAAGAAATGAAAAGAACATATCAGCCGAAAAAGAGACAGAGAAAAAAAGAGCACGGATTCAGAAAGAGAATGAGAACTCCGGCCGGAAGAAAAGTACTTAAGAGAAGAAGAAGCAGAGGAAGAAAGAAGCTTTCCGCTTAGGTCATCCAAGCCGGGTAAAGAAGTATGCTGGATCCTAAAGTACTGCGAGGAAAAAGAGAATTCGGCGCGGTCTATAATAAAGGAAAATCGGCAGCAGGAAAGTATGTAGTCGTCTTTTATAAAAAGAACGGACTCGAATATAACAGACTTGGTTTCCTTGCCAGCAAGAAGGTCGGGAATGCTGTTGCCAGAAACAGGGCCCGCAGGCTGATGAAAGAAAGTGTCAGGACCGAGATCGACATAAAGGCGCAAGGTTATGACATTATTTTCATAGCAAGAAATACCATCGGAGGAAAGAAACTCCGCGACGTGGCGGGATCTATAAGATCCACTTTGAAAAGAACAGAATTAAAGGGAAGTAATAATAAATGAAACAGATAATGATCCTTATGATCAGAGGATATCAAAAGTTCATTTCCCCGCTTCTGCCAAGAACGTGCAGATTCTATCCAACATGTTCTACATACTTCATACAGGCACTCGAAAAGTACGGATTCTTCAAAGGTTCATACCTTGGGATAAGACGTATTTTGAGATGTCATCCATTCAACCCCGGCGGATACGATCCGTTAAAGTGATTTTGGAGGAAAAACATGAACACCATTATAGGATTCATAGCCAAGCCGCTTGGAATGTTCCTCGGCTGGCTGTACGGTATCCTCGGAAGCTACGGTCTTGCGATCGTGGTATTCACGGTCATCGTTAAGCTCATACTTTATCCTCTGTATGCAAAACAGATCTCTTCGACTGCAGCCATGAGTACTGTCCAGCCGAAGATGCAGGAAATACAGAAAAAGTATGCCAACGATAAGGAAATGATGAACCAGAAGATGGCAGACCTGTATAGGGAAGAAGGTATCAATCCGATGGGAGGCTGCCTGCCGATGCTTATACAGATGCCGATCATCTTCGGTCTCTTCGCCCTTCTCAGAAACCCCCTTTTCTATATGGGTTCGAGTGAGAGCATGATGTTCGCTGTCCACGAGTCTTTCCTGTGGATGACGGACCTCAGCCAGCCTGACAAGTGGATACTTCCGATACTTGCCGGTATAGCAACATTCATATCTTTCTCGATGAACCAGCCGGCTGCTGCAGGTCAGTCCGCCGACATGATGAAGTCGATGAAATACGTTTTCCCGATCATGATCGTACTGATGGGAAGAACATTCCCGTCAGGCCTTACAATCTATTGGTTCCTCAGCCAGTTCATCCAGATATTCTATAACCTCAGGATGAAAAAGGTTCGCGAAAAAGCGCAGGAGGGCAACAAAAAGGGAGGAAAGAAGAAGAAATGAATTTTTCTGAGAAATACGGAAATGACATAGAAGAAGCTGTCGCTCTGGCTCTCAGAGATCTCAAAGTCTCAAGGGACGAAGTCGAAGTCAAAGTCCTCGAAGAGCCTTCTAAAGGCTTCCTCGGCCTCGGTTCAAAGCTCGCTAAAGTCCGCGTCACTATAAAAGAAGAAGAAAAAGCGGAAGATCCCGAACCGGTCGCAGCAGTTGAAGAGAAAGAGGAAAAGGAAGAGAAGCCGGCAGCAGTAAGCGAAAAGAAAGAAAAAGGCGCAGAAAAGAAAACGCCGAAAAAATCGATCATCGCTCAGAGACCGGACGATCTCGTAGAAGTAGAAGATCACAAAGCGCTCGACTTCCTCAAGAAGACTACTGAGGACATGGGTCTTGAACTCAGCTTCAAAGCATCGGTAAACGATGAGAATATATATGTAGATATCGAAGGTAAAGATGCGGGAAGCATCATCGGAAAGCGCGGACAGACTCTCGATGCTATCCAGTACCTCACATCACTCGTGGTCAACAAGAACAGCGAGAACTACATAAGAGTCATCCTCGATGCTGAAAACTACAGATCCAGGAGAGAGAAGACTCTGCAGCAGCTTGCTGACAGACTTGCGGGAAAAGTCATCCGCACGAAGAAGAGCGTAAGGCTCGAACCGATGAACCCGTATGAGAGGATGGTAATACACGCCGCCCTTCATAACAACAAGAGGGTCAAGACGAGAAGCGAAGGCGAAGAGCCCTACCGCAGAGTGATAATCGAACTTAAGTAATCAAAAGGAGGCCCGATCTTGATCGGGCCTCATGTTTTAGCATTTAGCTAAATTTCAGGAACAGGCAAATGGCGATAAAAGAAGATACTATAGCTGCGATATCGACCGCTTTCGGTGAAGGCGGGATCGGCATAGTGAGGATGTCAGGTGAGGAAGCCGGAAGGATCTTTTCTGAGATCTTCGTTCCCGCTTCCGGAAAAGAGATCGTGAGCAGGATGCTTACATACGGAAGTATAAGGGATCCCGAAACAGAAGAGGTCATCGACGAGGTCCTCTCTGTTTTCATGCCAGCGCCTCATACATACACAACGGAAGACGTCGTTGAGATCGACTGCCACGGCAGCGTCGTCAGCCTGAGGCGGATACTCGAGCTTTGCTACAAGATGGGCGCCCGCCCTGCCGAGCGCGGAGAGTTCACGAAAAGAGCTTTTCTCGGAGGGAGGATCGACCTTTCGCAGGCCGAAGCCGTCATCGATGTCATAAGAGCGAAGACGGATCTCGGTTTCGATGTTGCCATGAAGCAGCTCGACGGATCTTTCTCGGAAAAGATAAGAGAGATCATGAACGAAATCCTCGATATACTCGTGGACATAGCTGTCAATATCGACTATCCGGATGAGGACATCGAGGTGCTGGTCTATGAAAAGATGGAGAAGGCACTCACACGGGCGAAGGAAAAAGTCGACGCCCTTGCCGCTTCACAGGATACAGGCCGACTCATCAAAGAGGGACTGAAGGTGAGCATCATCGGAAAGCCGAATGTCGGAAAGTCATCTCTGATGAATGCCCTCCTCGGAGAATCCAGAGCGATAGTGACGTCCGTTCCGGGTACTACGAGGGACACGATCGAAGAGAGCTATGATCTTCGCGGCATACCCCTTCGCATAACTGACACCGCCGGTATCAGAGATGCGTCTGATGAGATAGAGAGGATCGGTATTGAGAAGAGCAAGGATAGTTTCAACCGGGCCGACCTCGTCATTTTCATGATCGACGCCTCGCGTGATCTCGACGAAGAGGACGAGGAGATCATGTCGGTCATAGCCGGAAAGAAGCTTTTGATCCTTCTCAACAAACAGGATCTCGGCACTGTTGTAAGCAGAGAAAAGATAGAAAACAGGTTCCCCGGATGCGTAATCTGTGAGACGTCGCTCGGCCATGGAGCGGACGCAGGAGCAGTCGAGGACGCGGTATATGATATGGTGATGCAAGGCGACGTAAAACAGTCGGAAAGCCTCGTCGTCACGAACGCCAGACATGCGGATCTGCTCCGCAGGGCTTCATCGCAATTAGGCGATGCGATAGCAATGACAAGGCTTTCAGAGCCTCTTGAAGTGATAGAGATAGATATCGATCAATCCCGTCAGTATCTGGGCGAGATAATCGGTGAAGAAGCTACAGGCGATATAATAGATGAAGTTTTTGCGAGATTCTGTCTCGGAAAGTAGGTCCCTGATGAGTTATGAAATGGGAAAATACGATATAGTAGTCGTCGGCGCAGGCCACGCCGGATGTGAGGCTGCGCTCGCTTCCGCGCGCATGGGTATGAGCACTCTTATCCTTGCGACCGATCTTTCATCGGTCGCGATGATGCCGTGCAATCCGGCGATCGGAGGCACGGGAAAAGGTCACCTGGTCCACGAGATAGATGCGCTCGGCGGACAGATGGGCATCAATATCGATAAGACTTTTATCCAGTCGAGGATGCTCAATACAGCGAAGGGCCCGGCGGTCCATTCGCTCAGAGCGCAGGCCGACAAGACCGAGTATCATCTCGAGATGAAAAGGACTCTCGAGCAGCAGGACGGCCTCGACCTGAAGCAGGGCGAAGTCGTAGATATAATAGTTGAAAAAAACGAAGACGGTGCGGACGAGATCGGCGGAGTCCTTCTCAGGACCGGAGCCATATACAGAGCGCGGGCGGTCATCCTCTGTACAGGAACATTTCTGGGCGGAAAGATTTTCATAGGGGAAAGCGTATATGAAAGCGGCCCGAGCGGTATGTCCCCTGCTACTGTGCTTGCGGAGAACCTGAGGAAAAGAGGTCTTCCGATGAGAAGGTTCAAAACGGGAACGCCTGCGAGAGCTCTCGCTTCATCTCTCGACTATTCGAAGATGCAGAAACAGGCGGGCGATGAAACGATATCGCCCTTCTCTTTCATGACCGATTCCCTTTCGAAGGATCAGGAGGACTGCTGGCTTACATATACAAATGAAGAAACACATACCGTGATAAGGAACAACTTTTCGAGATCTGCCCTCTTCGGAGGAAAGATCGTCGGAACAGGTCCCCGGTACTGCCCTTCGATCGAAGATAAGGTAAAGAGATTTGCTGACAGAAAAAGACACCAGCTCTTCGTCGAGCCCGAAGGTCTGCATACTGAGGAGATGTACATCCAGGGTATGTCGACCTCCCTTCCGGAAGATGTGCAGGAAGAATTTTACAGGACCATCGAGGGTCTTGAGAACATAAAGATAACCAGGCCGGGGTATGCTATCGAATATGACTGCATCGACCCGACCGCTCTGAAAACGAATCTGGAGTACAGAGAGATCAGAGGGCTGTTTTGCGCCGGTCAATTCAACGGAAGCTCCGGTTATGAGGAGGCTGCAGCCCAGGGTCTCATGGCGGGAATAAACGCCGTTCTTGCTCTAAAACACGAAAAATCGTTCGTTCTCGGAAGAAACGAGGCTTATATTGGCGTTCTGATCGACGATTTGGTACTCAAAGGTACTAATGAGCCTTACAGAATAATGACGTCCAGAGCGGAATATAGGCTCCTTCTGAGGCAGGACAACGCAGATGAGCGCCTTACAGAGAAGTCTTACCGCATCGGACTGGCCTCAAAAGAGCGTTATGACAGATATCTTGCCATGAAGGAGATGACCGAAAAAGAGACTGAAAGACTGGAGACTACGAAGGTCTCCCCTGCCGCGGTCAATCCGATACTTGAAGCCTGCGGAAGCACGCCTATCTCCGGCTCCGTGAGCCTTGCGGATCTGATGAGGCGGCCACAGGTCGGATATGAGGATCTCGCCCCGGCAGATCCGGCGCGCGAGGAACTTCCGCCAAGGATAAAGACCCGCGTAGAAGTCGGGATCAAGTACAGCGGATATATCGAAAAGCAGCAGCAGCGCGTAGACAAGTTCAAGCGGATGGAAGAAAGAGCGCTTCCGGAAGACCTTGATTATGAGAATATCGATGGTCTGAGGATAGAGGCGAGACAGAAATTGGCGGCTATGAGACCGGACACGCTTGGTCAGGCCGGCAGGATATCAGGCGTCTCTCCTGCTGATATCAACGTTCTTCTCATACATCTTGAAAGAATGAGAAGGTCGAGGTAAGGCGCAGAGACTGTATCAAAGGAAAGAGTAATGAAAACACTCCGTGAACAACTGGAAAATATTGGATGTAATGACATCGAAGGTAAACTTGCTCGATTCGAGGGATATCGCAAGGCGATACTGGAGGCCAACAAGAGCATAAACCTGACCAGGATAACCGATCCGGAAGAATTTGAAAAGAGGCATTTCGCCGAGTCGCTTATCCCATGCTCCGACTTGGTATTCCAAGGCGCAGAGAGGATAATTGATGTGGGCAGCGGAGCTGGCTTCCCCGGCGTTCCGATCGCGATCGCCTTCCCTGATAAGGAAGTGGTGCTCCTGGATTCTCTGGCGAAGAGGATGGATCTTGTCAGAGGGATCTGCGATGATCTTGGAATAGACAATGTGACATGCGTCCATGCGCGGGCCGAGGAAGCGGCACGGGATGAAGAATTCAGGGAGAGCTTCGACATATGCATCTCAAGAGCTGTCGCAGAACTGAATGTCCTTTCGGAATATTGTCTTCCCTTCGTGCGCGAAGGCGGGTGCTTCATAGCGGTCAAAGGAAAAGGATTTGCAGAAGAACTCGAAAAGGCAGCGAAAGCGATAGAGGTGCTGGGAGGCGAAACGGACCACCTGGTATATGAAAACGGGGCGGCGGCCGGCCCGGGCTCCGAAGGCTCGGGGCAAGACGGGAACGGCGGAGCGAGTATATATATAATGAAGAAAAAGGCAACGCCGGACAAGTATCCGCGCCCTGCAGGAAAGCCGTCAAAAAAACCGATCAGGTAAAGAATGTTTCACGTGGAACATTCTTTTGTTTTCGGTAGAATCTTATGTGCAAATGATATATAATAACAGAAACGAAAAATGATAACGACCTGAAACAGCGCATCAAAAGCGCAGGAGGAAACAGCATTGGGAAAAGCAATAGCTATATTCAACCAGAAAGGCGGAGTCGGTAAAACGACCACTAATATCAACCTTGCGGCATGCCTTGCGGTTCGGGGAAAGAAGATCCTCGTTCTCGACATAGACCCGCAGGGAAATACGACGAGCGGACTCGGCGTTTCAAAGCAGAATACGGGACTGACGACATATGATCTTCTGACGGATACGAGCATAAACACGGAAGATGCTATTATCCCGACGACGGTAGAAGGACTTGATCTGATCCCGGGCAGCGTGCAGCTGGCAGGAGCAGAGGTCGAACTCGTAAGACTGGAAAGACGTGAGAGCAGACTTAAGACAGCTCTCGCGCCGGTGAAGGAAAAGTATGACTACATATTTATAGACTGTCCCCCTTCCCTCGGTCTTCTGACGATCAACTCTCTGACTGCAGTTGATTCAGTCCTGATACCGATCCAGTGTGAATACTATGCTCTTGAAGGTGTAAGCCAGCTGATGAGCACGATAGAGATCGTAAAGAAGAACATGAATCCGGATCTTGAGATCGAAGGCGTAATACTGAGCATGTTCGACGGAAGAACGAACCTGTCGATCCAGGTGGTGGAAGAAGTCAAGAAGTATTTCCGTGAGAAAGTCTATACGACAGTCATCCCGAGGAACGTAAGACTTGCAGAGGCTCCAAGTTACGGAATGCCTATCGTTCAGTACGATCCGCATTCGAAAGGAGCCGAGGCTTATTCGGAATTTGCGGAAGAGTTCCTGGAACTTGAGGAGTAGAGATATGGCAGAGAGAAAGAAGAATACGGGTCTGGGAAAAGGCCTCGACGCTCTGTTCGGAGAACTGGGAATAGGAACTGAAGAAAAACCGTCAGACAATACCGCAGCAGCCGGCGGCGCAGAGGAGATATCCATAGACGATATCAAACCTAACGCTTCGCAGCCGAGAAAAGTCTTCGACGAGGAGGCTCTCGATGAACTGGCAGGTTCGATAGAGCAGCACGGATTGATCCAGCCGATAATCGTAAGGAGATCGGGCGGCGGATATGAGATCGTAGCAGGTGAAAGGCGCTGGCGCGCTTCGCGCAAAGCGGGACTGAAGACTGTCCCCTGTCTCGTACGTGATCTGACAGATGAAGAGACGATGCTGTTCGCGATAATCGAGAACATGCAGCGAAGAGATCTCGACCCCATAGAAGAGGCGGAAGGTCTGAACAATATGATCAAGACTTACGGTCTGACGCAGGAGCAGGTGTCAAAGAGCGTGAGCAAGAGCAGGCCGTATATAACGAATTCGCTGAGACTGCTGAAGCTTCCTGAGGAGATCAGGCAGATGATGAGCGAAGGAAAGCTGACCAGCGGTCACGGAAAAGCGATCCTTTCGCTGAAGACGAAGAAAGAACAGATCGCGCTTGCTGAAAAGATCGCGAAGGAAGATCTTTCTGTCAGGGCGGCCGAAGCGCTGGCATCCGGAGATAAGGAGAAGGCGAAAAAACACCGCGGCCGGTCGGCAAAGAAGAACGCTGACGTAGTGCAGATCGAAAACGAACTGAAAGAGAAGCTCGGAACAAAAGTCAATCTGGTGCTCGGAGCAAAACGCGGCAAGATAGAGATCGAGTATTACGGAAGAGACGAACTCGAGAGGCTGATAGATCTCCTGAGATCATGATGTTCCATGTGGAACAAAATGGAAATAAATGGAAGCAAAGACCTGCGATCGTTCCACGCGGGTCTTATATCTTATATAAGAAACTGTCAGCAAAGAGATCGTCGATAGTGATCGACAGAAAAGAGGAAGCAGGATGTTTGAAAAGAAAAAAGGAAGATCCCGGGCTCTATGCCTGTGCATGATCCTTGCGCTGATCATGTCGATGCTCTGTGCATGCCAAAATGGAGATGACGGCACGGCGGAGGAGAGCGCATCTAAAAATGATTCTACAGATGTAGTAGATGGCGCGGTGTTCGTCGGCGACTGGGTAAAGATCTCCAAGAAAGCCGAAGCAGATAAAAAAGATCATAACGCAAAGGTCAGGATAACGAAGGTGATCACTGATGAGGACGAAGCCAAAGCCATGGTGGAGGACTACAACATGTCCGGAACGAACGAACAGGTGAGCACAGAAAACGGAAACGACAAAGTGAGTTTCGCGGCAGCGGAGTACGAAGTCGCATTCGCAAAAGATTTTCCGCAAGGGGAGTTCGGGATAACGGATGTGACGGTGCCGTTCGATATAGTTGGTGAAGACGGAGAAGAGAAGATCGTCTTTGAAGGTACGGACTATACCGGCCTTACTACGACGGAACAGATAGGAAGCGTGCCTCAGGGCTATGATTTTTATCTGCCAGATCACTACAAGGGAAAGATCGTTTTTCTGGTGCCGCGCGGCTGTGAGAAATACCTGTTCAGGACACAGAAACGGGACGGCGGATACGGCTATATCAGGCCGGAGAAGAGCGAATAATCGTTCATCGCAAATAGGCGATGGATAAGTAGGCGCAAGTGTTTGCGCCGGTGGGTCATTCCGAGGGGAACAAGGATATATATGCTTCCATCTCAGGTGTGACCCATTTATTTTTGTGATAAACTACTTTCAGTTCCAAGTGTTCATTGATACCTTCAACCGGGAGCTTCACGATGCTTCCCGATCTGATAGGCGCTTCGGTGACATAGTCGGGAAGCAGGGAGACCGCGTTGCTGTGTGCGACTGTATCAAGGATGAGATTGAGCATTCCTGTCATGAGGAAGGGCTCGATCTTTTTTTCGTCCGCAGTGATCTTTTTGAGTATGCTGAGATTCCTTTCTGACAGAACGAGATCGCAGGATAGGATGTCGTCGAGTGTCACGTTCCTTTTGTCTGCCAGAGGATGATTCGAGGAAGCTACGAAATGGAGCGGCTCATTTTTCTCATAGCAGGAGACGAGATCATCGCCGGAGATCTCATCGCTCGTCATATAGAGAATGTCGAGTTCGTTGTGCCGTAGTTTTTCGAGAAGGGTAAGAGGATCCTCCGAGTCGAGGACGACTTTGATCAGCGGATACTTTTCATGGAGCCTCAGGAGCTGGCCGGGTATCCTTCTCGATGACAGGGAAGCGACAGTGCCGAGGCGGAGGACGCCGCTCGGTTCTGAAGATCTGGTCATGAGCCTCTCAGCGTCTTTGACTTCTTTTATTATACGGACAGCCTGGTCATAGAATTTCGCCCCCTCTTCAGTGAGATGTATCCTTTTCCCGATCCTCTCGAAAAGGAGCACTCCGAATTCGTCTTCGAGCTGCTTTATGTGGACTGTGACGGTCGACTGGGTGTAGCCGAGGATCTCGGCAGCTTTTGAAAAGCTGTTGTTTTCAACGGCCATCACGAATGTTTCGATATTCCTGATTTCCATTAGTTATTTCCTCCGAACAGGTTTTAGTTCTGACATGAGTGCATTTTTGAGCAAAAGGGTAAAACACGGACTCTATATTGATTTTATCAATGGATAACATTTAATCTATTTGTTTTACAAATATATATGCCGATGATAGCATTGCAGGAAAGAAGAGTCAAGCGACAGCAGTTCGCGAATAAGAAATCGAAATGCGGAAGAAAGGATAATGGTGATGGCGGCTAGGATAAAGACAAATAAAGACGTGCTGATAGCATCGGCAGTGTTCATCTCGGTCATGATGACATGCGCGCTTACAGGCATCAGTCTCGTACTGCCGCTCATCGCCGGTTTCTTCTGCTACAGCGCAGTCGCCCTGAAGATGGGCTTCGGTGTAAAAAGCGTTGCTAAAATGGCCGGCAAGGGTTTTCAGGAATCGATGCTGGTCGTTATCACACTTTTGCTTATAGGGATGATATCCGCTGCATGGAGAGTAAGCGGAACGATCGCGATGTTCGTCCATTACGGGATCGCCCTGATCACTCCGAATATGTTCCTTCTGATAGCGTTCCTTCTTTGCTGCGTATTCGCTTACGCCATGGGATCGTGTTTCGGCGTCGCCGGAACGATAGGGATCATCCTTGTGACTATAGCAAAGGCAGGAGACGTGAGCATAGTTATGACGGCAGGTGCCGTTCTTTCAGGCGGCTATTTCGGAGACAGGTTCTCTCCGGTCTCGTCGAGCGCGAACCTGACGGCGTTCATCACTAACACTGAAGTATATGAAAATATGAAAAAGATGGCACGGACCATGATCGTGCCTATGATGATAACGATAGGACTCTACGCGGTCCTTTCCGTAAGGAACCCGCTCGGGAGCGTCGACCCGGAGATAGACAGGTTGATGGTCGAGAACTTCAGGTTCACGCCACTCCTTCTTGTTCCGGTACTGGTGATGATAGTGCTGCCGCTGTTCAAAGTGAAGGTCAGGGTAGTCGCTATCATCAGTACGGTGATAGCTGTGATCCTTGCAGTGACGGTGCAGGGCGCGCAGATCACGGATCTTTTGAGAGCGCTCGTGCTGGGATATTCTCCCGACAGCGAAGCCTTGGCAGCGATTTTCGCAGGCGGCGGCGTAGTTTCGATGGCAAAGGTGAGCGCTATGATCGCGATATCATGTGCTTACTCGGAGATAATCAAGCAGACCCATATGTTCAGGGATGTCGTAAGGCTCGCGGCGGCAGGCTGCGAGAAGTTCGGACGAGCCGAGATGACTCTGCTTACAGGAACGCTGTTTTCGGGAATGTTCTGCAGCCAGAGCGTGGCGATACTGATGAACGGCATGATACTGAAGAGCGCTTACAGGAGAAAAGGCGGTATGGAGGAGATGGCGATAGACATCGAGAACACGACTGTCCTGTCGGCCACATGGGCGCCTTGGAGCTCGGCCTGTATGGCGGCTTTCTCGGTGCTCGGCACGGGAAGCGCGGCTCTCGCGTTTTCGTTCTTCGTGTACGTCCTGCCGATCTACTATATTCTCTCACATCGTTTTGAAGGAAAAGCAAGTTTGTGGTATAATGCTCGAGGTAAAATATTTGGAAAACTGAGATTACATGAAGGAGCTGCGGCATGACATTAGAAGAAAGAGATGAGATCATCGAGGATATAGAGAACATATTGTTACTGCACGGCATCGCGCCGGGAACTATAGAGTTCGAGGAATGGAGTGATGAAGATCTGGATTCATTCGAGATCGAGGCGTTCTTCGCCAGCTACGACAGAAGATATTGATCCGGACAAAGAAAAGGAAAGTCTGTATGGGGAACCCCCATACGTTTTTCTTTTTTTGCGGATATAGCACTGTTTCCCGGAAGGCAGCAGGGGGAAGGAGCAAAGTCCCCCAGGGGGGCTTAACCGAAGAGCTTTGATTTGATAGACTTTTAATGATAGAATCGACGTAGGAAAAAGAGGAAAGGGGAAGCCAACCATGTCTGATAATCATGAACACGAGCATATGCATGAACACACTCATGAGCACACACACGAACATGGGCACGATCATGACCATGCGCATGCGCACGGCCACGGCCACGAGCACCCCCATTCCCAGATGGTCGTGAACCGTTTGGCAAAGGCGACAGGACATCTCCAGTCGGTGAAGAGGATGGTAGAGAACGGAAGGGACTGCAGTGAGGTCCTCATCCAGCTGTCTGCCGTGATCGCGGCTCTGAACAACGCGGGAAAGCTGATCCTCGAAGACCACATAGAGACCTGTATAGTCGAAGCCGTGCAGAGCAACGACCAGCAGCCGATCGAGGATCTGAAAAAAGCGATCGAGCAGTTCGTAAAATAGATTTGAGTGGATGTTTCCGACGACCCGCCTTGCTTGACAACGAAAAAGGCGGGTCTTATATTGTTTACATGAAAAGTGTCAGAAAACACAAAAAAACAAGATCTCTGATAGCCGTTCTTCTGATCGGCCTTTTGGTATGCGGATGCCTTGCGGGATGCGGGGCAGGCGGAGGGCCGGACGATCCTTCGCAGATCAGTGCAGCGCAGGATAACGGCGCCGCGGCGAGGAAGGCGGAAAGAGAGAAAAAGATAAAGGCGGCCAAGGAACGGGCAGCCAAGAGAGAGGCAGCAAAGAAGAAAAAGAAGGAAGCTGAGAAAAAGAGCGAAGAAGCAAAGAGCTCGGAAGAAAGCAGCAAAGGATCTTCTTCGCAGGCATCGGAAAAGAATTCTTCGGGAAGCAGCTCCGGGAAGAAGTCTTCCGGCAGCAAGTCATCAGGAAACTCGAAATCGGGCTCAGGTAAGAGCAGCGGCAAGAGCAGTTCGGCAAGCTCCGGCGGAGGCGGCTCGGGAGGATCGTCTTCTTCCGGGCAGCAAAAGCATAAGGCGACCTGTTCGATATCGATAACGTGTCACAAGCTGGTGGGCAACAACGATATCGACAGAGCAACGAAAGCAAACGTTCCGTCAAGCGGCGTTCTGCTGTCGAACATGACTGTAGAGATACGAAGCGGCGACTCGGTCTACGATGTCCTGAAAAGGGCATGCGACCAGAGAGGAATAGTGGTCGCTGCGGAGAATACCGGGCTTGGGATCTATGTCGCAGGCATAGGAGGATTGTATGAAAAAGCCGCCGGAGGAGAGAGCGGCTGGAAATATAAAGTCAATGGGTCTTACCCAAATGACAGCGCGGGCGACGTCGGGGTCAGCGACGGCGATGTCATCGAATGGGTATATGTTCTTGAGGCATGAGGCCGGAGCGCGGAGAAGATATGAACGGTTCGGCATTCACTAAATTCCACCCTGTGGTCAATTTCATTTTCTTCATATTTGCCATAGCGATGACCGTGGTGGTCTTCCATCCGGCAGCGCTGGCGGTATCTCTTGTGATGAGCATCATCACAGCGGTAAAGTTCGCGGGAAAAAAGGCTTTGAAATATTTCTTTGCCTTTCCTTTTGTTATCATGATCATCAGCGTCATACTGAATCCGCTGTTCGTTCACAAGGGGCTGACCGTGATGTTCTATCTCGGCGAGGGCCCGGTGACGGTGGAGGCGCTCGTTTACGGAGCATGCACTGCTATGATGATAGGCGCGGTGATAATGTGGTCGTACTGCTATTCTCAGATAATGACGAGCGACAGGTTCATGGCGGTATTCGGGAAGGCAGCTCCGTCGACAAGTCTTGTATTTTCGATGATACTTCGCTTCCTGCCCCGGGCGAAGAGCCATGCGGGCAAGATAGCGGCAGCACAGGATCTTCTTTGTGCCGGGGGAGAGACTGCTCCGGAGAACAGGAAGAGTAAAGTCAGAAAAGGGATGCGCGTCATGTCGGTGCTCACGACATGGGCGCTGGAGAATTCGATAGATACGGCAGACTCCATGAGGGCCAGAGGCTACGGTCTGGCCGGAAGGACGATGTACAGGAAATATGCTTTCTGCGGCGCGGATATAGCGGCAGCGGTAATAATGACAGCTATCGCGGTCTGGATGTTCGCAGAGAAAGCAGCCGGTGGATGGATGTTTTATGCTTACCCGCAGATCATGACCGGCAGCCGGGCGGAGGCAGGAGTTCTTAGCATAGCGATGGCGCTGTTCTATGCAGTGCCGTTCATCATAGAGACCTGGGAGGACATAAGATGGAATCGATCAGTGTCAAAGATCTGACTTTTACATATCCGGGAAGGACGGCAAAAGCGTTAAGCGACATTTCGTTCAGTATCGAAGCCGGTCAGTTCGTGTGCCTTTGCGGCAGGACGGGCTCAGGGAAATCGACTCTGATGAGGTCGCTCAAACCGGTGCTCGCGCCTCATGGGGAAAAAACAGGAAGCGTTCTGATATTCGGAAAAGACATGGACGAGCTGACTGACAGAGAAGGCGCAGCGAGGATAGGATACGTCATGCAGAATCCGGACAACCAGATCGTGACTGACAAGGTGTGGCACGAGCTTGCATTCGGTCCTGAAAACATAGGGATGGATCCCGAGACGATAAGAGTCAGGGTGGCGGAGATGGCGACGTTCTTCGGCATACACAACTGGTTCGAGCGCGATACGGACAGTCTGTCCGGCGGCCAGAAGCAGATGCTGAATCTGGCTGCGATAATGGTGATGCAGCCGGACATCCTGCTGCTCGACGAGCCGACGGCTTCCCTCGACCCGGTGGCTGCCGTGGACTTCCTGTCGACAGTAAGCCGAATCTGCCGGGAGATAGGAACGACTATAATCATCTGCGAGCATCGTCTGGACGAGGTGCTGCCGCTCTCGGACAGAGTCCTTGTAATGGACGAAGGAAGGCTGACGGCGGACGGAAGTCCGGCGGAGGTCGGTCTGTCACTGATCGCGGGAGATGAGCCGATGGCAAAGGCGATGCCGGCGCCGCTGAGGGCATACGCCGGGGTCTCTGGTGTTTTGGTAAGCAAAGAAGCCCCGCTCGACGTTGCATCAGGCAGGAGATGGCTGATGGATGTCTGCTCCGGCGCGGAAGCGAAGGAAACTGTGAGCGATGCAGTAAGCCCCGTTGAGAAGAAGGAGACGGCGGCGGAGAGCGTGATAGAAGTAAAGGGCGCGTGGATGAGATACGAAAGGGACTTGGACGATGTGCTGAAAGGTCTTTCCCTCACGGTGCGGAAGGGCGAGATCCTCGCGCTGGTCGGAGGAAACGGAGCGGGCAAGTCCACGCTGATGACATTGATGGCAGGAGGCGCGAAGCCTTACCGCGGAAAGGTCGTGCGCAGCGGAGGTCCGGTCAGCATGCTGACTCAAAATCCGCAGCTCCTGTTCACGGAAGATACACTGGAGGCTGACCTCCGTATGATAGCGACGAATGAAGAGGAGCTAAGCCGCGTAACAGATCTGCTGCAGCTTGCGCCTCTGCTTACATCACATCCGTTCGATCTTTCGGGCGGTGAGCAGCAGAGGGCTGCGCTAGCGAAGGTGCTTCTTTCGGGCGCTGATGTGATACTCCTCGATGAGCCCACGAAGGGTCTCGATGAAGGATTCAAAGAGATAATCGGAAACGCGCTCCGCAGTTTCGTAAAGGACGGCGGGACAGTTGTCGTTACGACGCACGACGTCGACTTTTGCGCGAGGACGGCGGACAGGTGCGCGATGCTCTTCAACGGACAGATAACCGGAGAAGGCGCGGCAAATACGTTCTTCCACGGAAACGAATTCTATACGACGGCTGCGAACAGGATGAGCCGAGGGATCCTCGACGCGCTGTTCGCGGAGGAGATAGTTGAGAAAATAAAAGCGATGGAAAGATAGACTGATGGACAAAGCGCAGCAGACCATGACAGCAGAAAAGAGAAAGGCGAAGATCCGCAACACGGCGCTCGCGGCCGCGGGCATCGCTCTTTCTGTTGCCACGATGATGTGGGTGGTCCTGACAGACATAGACAGGGGCTACCTTTACGGCAGCGTTCTGATAATGCTGTTCGTGCTCGTCCCGTTCTATATCAGCTTCGAAAAGGACAAGCCGTACGCCAGGAAGATCGTGCTGATAGCGGTCCTGGTCAGCATAGCGGTGATCAGCCGGGCGGCATTCTTCTGGCTGCCGCAGTTCAAGCCGATAATCGCCGTTGTGATCATAGCGGGCATAGCCATGGGGCCGCAGGCGGGATTCGTGGTCGGGTCGATGTCGGCCTTCGTCTCGAATTTCATCTTCGGGCAGGGCCCGTGGACCGTTTTCCAGATGGTGGCGTGGGGCCTGATCGGCATGGTCGCAGGCGCGCTGTTTTTCGGTCGGCGTTTCGAGAAGAAGAAGGAGATGGCGGCGCTCCTGATATACGGAGCGGCGAGCTGCTTCGTTTTCCATGGGGCGATCACGGATCTTTGGACGGCATTTTCGCTTACTGACAGGCCGAACCTCGCGGCGATCCTTACTGTATATGGCACGGGACTGATCGCTGATGCGGTGCTGGCCGCGGCGACGGTGATCTTCCTTCTGCTGATGGCAAGGCCGATGCTGAAGAAGCTCGACAGGGTCATCCAAAAGTACGGCCTTATGGAGTAAGCGGCAATACAATATGACATTGTTTTGATTACAATAAATCGATTGTACCATCCGGATCAAGGTGGTATCATCAAAATGGAATGAGATCATAGCTTTCATGTCGCGACAGCGTTAATAGGGAAGTCGGGTGAGAATCCCGCGCGGACCCGCCGCCGTAAGCGAAGAGTCCTCTTCAAAATGTCACTGGAATGCACCGGGAAGGCGAAGAGGACGGATGCGCCTAGCCGGAAGACCTGCATGAAAGTGCTTCAGCCCGGCGTGGTATCCGGTGAGCAGAGGCGTTTCCCGTTGCGAACGGGAGGATCCCGGTATTTTGGGATAATAAAAAGAGCAGTGAATACGGACTGCGGCAAAAGCCGCGGTTTTTGTTTTTAGTTTAAAAGGGAAGAAATGATGTTTAGAAAAAGAGGTAAACGAATAGCTCTTCTGACTGCAATAGCAGTGCTGTTTGCAAGTTTCGCTTTCGGCTCAGAGCCTTCGCTTGCAAAGATCACAACGGCGGACACGCCTGTCGGCGTCGGCAACGCCCATCTCAAGTGGGAAAAGCGGTTCGGGACAGGATATTCAAATGCTGTCACGCCGCCGCTTTTGATCG